>JBGSYQ010000149.1:0-3737 GCA_041750795.1 Pirellulales bacterium
TGGGTGCGCCCCAGGTCGGCGGCGAAGTCCATCCCGGCGCCGTCGTGGCCGGCGGACTGCCGACCACGCCTTGCTCTACCATCGTGGGGAACTGCACGCGCTGTGCCCGCGCGGTCGACGCCGCCAACAGGCAGCCGACGAACACGAGGCCGCGCAACGCGCCAGGAGTGGACAGCGTGGAAGACTTCAAGCTCGGAACCGAGTGCTAAAGATGGGATTCCGCCGCAGCGGAGTTTTTGAGCGGGCCTTGAATATCAATCGCGGAATTTTCAGTCAAGTCCAACTGAATTTGTGCCGATAGCCGATCGCCTCTGCTAGCGACCGCCCTCGGGTCGATGGCAGCTAGCACGAACGTTTGATAGCATGGACACGCCATGGAAAACAACGCGCCACCACGGCTCGACGTCGACCGGCTGCGCGCCGCGGGGGTTGCCGCGCGCGTCGAATACCACGAGACACTCAGCAGCACGCACGATCGGGCCCACGAAGTGGCGCGCTTTGCCGATGTGGGGCCCCTGCCCTTGCTGGTTGTGGCCGAAGAGCAAACGGCCGGACGCGGTCGCGGCGCTAATCGCTGGTGGACGGGTCGCGGCAGCCTGGCCTTCAGTTTGCTGTTCGACCCGGCCGACTGGGTGCTATCCAATCAGCCCTTGCCCGAGCGATCGCTGGCCGTCGGTGCGGCGATCGTCGATACGGTGACCCCGTTGCTGACAGGGCGCGCCGTGGGACTGCACTGGCCCAACGACGTGTTCGTCGATGGCAGGAAGCTGGCCGGCATCCTTATCGACGTGCTCTCCGGTGGGCGGCACGTGCTGGGCATCGGACTCAACGTGAACAATTCCTTAATCGACGCGCCCGACGAAGTGCGCGCCCGCGCCGCCAGCCTGTGCGAATTGACCGGCACGATGCTCGATCGCACGGAGCTGCTGACCTCGCTGCTGCGCAACATCGAGCTGGCCGTGCGCAGTAGCGCCGCCGATCCGCAAGCGTACGGCCGGCGCTTTCAAGATTTGTGTCTGCAGGTGGGCCACGAACTGACGATCGAAGTCGGCGGAAGCCGTACCACCGGACGCTGTGCGGGGATCGCGCCGGACGGAGCGTTGCTCCTGGAGTCGAACGGTTGCTTCGAGCGCTTTTACTCGGGCGTGCTGCGCTAGCTGGTCGTGGCCGCTATCGACCGTGTGTCTTCTTAGTCGGCCGACGGCGCTTCGCGGCGCTTGCCCGGCCGGCGCGCTTCTTGCTCGACCGCACTGCCGCTACCACGATCTCCTGCCGATGGTGCGCCAACTGCCGAGCACGTACGCTGTCGTAGCCCCACTTCCGTATCCGATCGAGATAATCGGGCACCAGGTCGGCCATTTTCCAGTCGAGCAGCTTGAGCGTCAGCAACAAGCCGCGCACGTTGACGGCCTCGTGCGTGACGATCGCTTGCACGGCGTCGAGCGTCGTCTCGGGCGCGACGTTCATGTCGGCGGCCAGCCAGGTAATGCCGCGAAACTCGCGCCGGCGAACGTCGTCGGCCCGTTTCCGCACGTGCGTGAAGTTGGCATCGGCCAGCAATTGCGGGTCGACTTTCGCTGGATCGACCCCCATCACCCTTAGGCCGCACTCGAGCAAGGCCTGGCTGGCGCCGCCGGGAGCGCAGCCCAACTCGACCGCGCGCTGGCCGTGCACCATGGGCAACTCGGACCACGCCAGCGCGTCCTGCATCTTCAAGTAAGCACGCGATACGGCATGCTCCGGCAGCGCCAGGTCGCGCACGCCGCCGGGGAAGCACGACGGCCCACGCGTCGCGCGGTGCCAGCCGATCCACCACTCGTGCGTCTCGACCAGGGTGCAATCTAAAACGAGTTGCCCCGGATTGGCGACGCGGGCTGGCGACACGACGGGTTCGTTCGGAACGTGTTCGCGCAAGGCGGCCTCGGCCTCAAACGCCGCGGGAGTCACGTGGGGCTCGAAGCCGCGCCAGCCGGGCCGCGCGACGTCGCGCTGCCAGACGTGCAGCGCCTGATACGGCACGCCGCGCGCCAATTGCCAGGTGGCCGCGACGCGCTCTTCCATCGTCACAGCGCCGATCTTGCCCAGGCAGAAGCCCCAGGCACGGGCAAAGGTGCAATCCAACTCGAAGTCGTCGTCGGCCACCGCGTCGGCGGGCAACTTGAATGTCAGAAAGCCGGGGCGCGAATAGGCAAAACGAAATGCCGGCCAACGCCGCTTCATCTCGTGCTTGAGCGCCGCTTCGGCGCCGACCTGGCAGGTGACAAACAGGAAGCCGGGCAATGCCGGTAAGGCTTCCTCGCGGTGTGCCACTATTTGCCCCCAACGAGTTGAACTTGCGCCGTCGAGCCCGGCACGTCCGTCAACTCCATCCGCAACGGGTCGGCCTCGCCACGTGTGATCAGCGTGATCGTGTGCATGCCGGACGACATGTCGATGGTTGACGACTCGTCCAACGTCACCGGATTGTCATCGATCCACAACCGTTCCACCGGTCCCGATAGTGCAAGCGCGATCCTGCCGGCCGTGGCCACGTCGCACTGGCAGCGCAACACGCGCCACGAACCCTCTCCCTCAGCAACCGGCGGAATTTCCTCCAACGGCAGATCGCCCGCCACGCGGCTGTAGACGCTCGACCAGCGAAGTCCGGGCTCATCCCCCGGCGCCGCCTCGGGCGGACTGTTTTGGAACTGCGCCGCCGCCATCGGGGACGGAGCCAGTGCCTCCCAGCGCCGCGCGATGGGGGCGCTGCTGGCGGCATAGGGTCCCACCTTGCCCAGCTCCGACAGAAACCGCACCATGTCCACCAGTTCGCCGCGGGTCAACGTATCGGCCAGGCCCACCGGCATCAGCGACTCGCCATCTTTCTTCAATTCGATGGCGTCCAGTGGGATGGCCACCTCGCGGTCTTCGACGTCGCGCAGCACAAGCTCTTGATCGGTCTCGCGCACGCGGATGCCGCTGGTGATGCGGCCGTCGGCCACCACCACCAGCGAATGATAGTTCTCCTTGATCTTGGCGTTCGGCTGCAAAATCGATTCGACCAGGTAGTCGACCTGGGCGCTGGCGCCGATACTGACCAGGTCTGGCCCGACCCGCCCACCGGCGCCCGCGATCGCGTGGCACTTCAAGCAGGCTTGCTCCGCGCGGCGAAACACCGCCTCGCCCCGCGCGGCATCGCCTGTCAGGCCTGGAACCAGACCGGGGTCGAGCGGCTGGGGTCGCGTCACCAGCCAGAAGACCCCGGCGCCGAGAACCCCAAGGACCACCAGAACCTTCAGAAAACGCCACATCGGCTTGCCTCCGCTGTTTCGGATGTCAGTTTGCGGGCGCGGGGCAGGGCTGGCAAGTGCTGTCAGAGCCGTGGTGCGCGATGCGCCTTGCCGCCGCCTTCCAGCGTCAGGAATTCAGGCCAGCCGACGAATCGTTCCACCAGCACGAGAACCACACAGAGCGCCACGATCGCCAGAACCAGGCGAACGCGACCGGGCGAAGGAGGATGGCGCAGCCAGCGCGCCATGCGGACAAGCCAGAGCGAGTTCATCGGCGCGGGCCCCTTCGGTGATGCCGCCCGAGTATCGCACCTGTCTCTTGCTGCGGGCAAGGGCGGCATGGAAAAAGGGCCGGGGAGCGCGCGCCCCCCGGCCCTTCCATCAGTTCGGCAGGATCACTCCGCCGGGTCGGCTGCAGTGCCGTAGGGATCGACGCCCGCACTTTCGCGCATGCCGTCGCGCCAGATC
>JBGSYQ010000150.1:0-9662 GCA_041750795.1 Pirellulales bacterium
GCCGATGGGGTTGGGTCCGCCGGCTGTCGATGCGCCGGCCGACAACGCACGACCGCAGAACGAGCGCACTGGCGCGAAATAGCGCCGCCACACTGCGCGCCGCCACACTGCGCGCAACGACGCCAGCGCGCGATATCGGGCGCGATTGCGCGGGAATCCACTCCTGCCCGAGTGTCTAGCGGCTGCCAGGCAAAATTGGCGCGACCTGTCGGCAAACGCCGCGAACTGACGGCGACTCGCATTGCCCGGGAGGCTATAATCCCTCGCATTCTCACGCGGCTGCGGCGGGCGGCGCAGTCGGCACGCAATCGCGCGGCAGCAGACTTGTCCAGGAGATACCTAGCGCCCCATGTCCCAGCACCAGCCAGTCGATCTCAAGGAGTATGGCATCTCGGTTCGGCAATCGTTTCGTAATCCACCTCTCGCGGTGCTTTATGAGCACGGTGTGACGACCGACGCCGCGCTCATCACATCAACCGGGGCGCTGGCGGCCGACTCGGGCCAGACGACGGGCCGCTCGCCCGGCGACAAGCGCATCGTCGAGCACTCCCCAAGCGCTGGCGACATCTGGTGGGGCGACGTTAACGTCAAGCTGTCCGAGTCATCGTTTACGGCGCTGGTGCAAGCGGCGACCGAGTTTCTCAGTTCGCGCAAAACGCTCTATGTCATCGACGGCTTCGCCGGCTGGGATCCCACGCACCGTTTGAAGATTCGCGTGATTTGCGCCCGGCCGTATCACGCGTTGTTCATGCACAACATGTTGATCCGCCCGACGGCCCAAGAGCTGGCGTCGTTCGGCAAGCCGGACTTCGTCATCTACAACGCCGGCCAGGCCCAGGCCGATGCAACGCTGCCCGGTGTGACCTCGACGACCAGCGTGAGCCTCAGCTTCGAACGCGGCGAACTGGTGATTCTGGGCACCGAGTATGCCGGCGAAATGAAAAAAGGCGTCTTCACGCTGATGAACTACCTGATGCCCAAGCAAGGCGTGCTCAGCATGCACTGCTCGGCCAACGAAGGGCTCGAGGGGGACGTGTCGCTCTTTTTCGGCCTGTCGGGAACCGGCAAGACAACGCTCTCGGCCGACGAGCACCGCAAGCTGATCGGCGACGACGAACACTGCTGGAGCGACGACGGCATCTTCAACATCGAAGGCGGCTGCTACGCCAAGTGCATTCGACTTTCCGCCGAGCAGGAACCCGAGATCTTCCACGCCATCCGCTTCGGCACGGTGCTGGAAAACACGATCATCGATCCCCGCACCCGCGTCGTCGACTTCAACGATGCCAGCCACACCGAGAACACGCGCGCCTGCTACCCGATTGACTTCATCCCCAACGCCAAGATTCCCTGCGTCGGCGGGCATCCCTCGCACCTCATCCTGCTGACGTGCGATGCGTTCGGCGTGTTGCCGCCGGTCAGCCGGCTCACGCCCCAGCAGACCATGTACCACTTCATCAGCGGCTACACCGCCAAAGTAGCCGGCACGGAAGTGGGCGTGAAGGAGCCGCAGGCCACGTTCTCGGCTTGCTTCGGCGCCGCCTTCCTGGTGTGGCACCCGGCCAAGTATGCCGAAATGCTGGCCGAACGCCTGCACGCCCACCAGGTCGACGCCTGGCTGGTCAACACCGGCTGGTCTGGCGGCGCTTATGGCACGGGCAAACGCATTTCGCTGGCGCACACGCGCGCCATCATCGACGCCATTCACAGCGGCTGCCTGTCGCAGGCGCCGGTAGACGAGGAATCGGTCTTCGGATTGGCCATTCCGCGGTCGGTGCCCGGAGTGCCGGCCGAGATTCTGCACCCGGAACACTCCTGGGCCGACGCCAAGGCCTTTCGCCAGACGGCCGACAAGCTGGCCAGGCTGTTTTGCGAGAACTTCCGGCAATACGCCGACGGGGCCAGCGCCGCGACCATCGCGGCCGGTCCTCAGTTGGGGCACGCTGCTGGCGTGTGAAGTCCGCGTTTGCCAAGATTCCGCCGCGTCCGGCGAATCTGTTCCTAGTGGCGCCCTGGAATTTTCCAGTGGCGTGTCGCATGCGAACCGGCCGCGCGTCGGGCTTCTCGGCGCTGGCGCCAAGGCGGAAGGTTGGGAGCCGCCTGGCGTGTGCTCGGCACGGATCGCGTGTGGCAAAAAACAAAACGGACGCCGGATCGTCGATCCCCCCAGTAGGGCCTCGGGGGATCGGGATCCGCTGCGTCCGTTTTGACATTGCGCCCCGAGTGAATGGGGGCGCTCGCCTGGGCCGAAAGGCGCCCTGCGCCGGCTTCACACGGCCGCGTCGTCGCTTTCACCGGTGCGGATGCGAATCGCGCTTTTCAGGTCGCTGATGAAAATCTTTCCATCGCCGACCTGGCCGGTGCGAGCCGACGCGAGAATGGCGTCGATCACCGTTTGCGCGTGGGCATCGGCCACGACCACTTCGACCTTGCTCTTGGGGATGAATTCCACCGCGTACTCGGTGCCGCGATAGGTTTCCATGTGCCCCTTTTGCCGGCCGAATCCCCGCACGTCCGTGACGGTCATGCCCTGCACGCCCTTGGCGTTCAGAGCATCCTTGACTTCCTCGACTTTGAAGTGACGGATGATGGCTTCGATCTTTTTCATGGCGGTATCTCCCTGTGCTTGGAGGTGAACTCGCCGCGTGGGCGAGCCGGGTCGTTGGTATGGGCCGGCGGTTGTTGAGTTTTCTTGACGTCGCCGGCTTTCGTCAGGCATTAACGCAAGAGGCGTGCCAAGACCGTGAGCAGCCACGCGGATTTTTCCGTGGGCATCGCAACACGTTACTCGAGCACGCGTTGCACGCCAAAAGCACGACGTGAGCCAACACAGTGCAAGTCTCGCGATATTCGCGCCCGCGCGGCGCAGCCAAAGCGCGTCGTTGGCAAACGCACATCCGGTGTGCGCCGAATTGAGCGTTTTCCCGCGAATTCAGCCCTTTCGCGCCGCCAGGGCGCGATTCACAAGAATGTGACAGTTGGAGTCCAGCCTTCAGGCTGCTGTCCTTCTGAGTGGCACTCTCCAGGCCGTGCGCTAACGGTGGTGTGTATTTCAGCGCGTTGCTCCACCGGTTTATGCCCGAGCTAATGCGACAGCCTACCGAAAGCTCCCCACTTCCAGCGAGTGCTTCTTCATCAGTCGATACAAAGTGCCGCGGGGAAGCTTGGCATCGCGGGCGGCCATGGCGACGTCGCCTTGATGCCGGGACAGCAGCTCGCTCAGGTACTGGCGCTCGAACTTTTCCAGGTGCTGGTCGCGCAGCTCGAAATAGCCCAGGTCGCCGGCGGCGCCGCCTTCGCCAGCGGCGGCCACGATCTCGTCGGGCAAGTCGTCCAGCTCGATGCGCTCGCCGCGGCAGAGGGCGATGCCGCGGCGAATCACGTTCTGCAACTCGCGCACGTTGCCGGGCCAGCGATAGTGGGCCAACACCTGGTAAGCCTCCGGCGAAAGTCCCTTGAGCGAGCGCCCCATCTCGCGACCGTAGCGCAACACCATGTTCTCGGCCAGCAGGCCGATGTCGTCGCCCCGCTCGCGCAGCGGCGGCAGGTCGATCCGCACAACGTTGATGCGATAGTAAAGATCCTGCCGGAACTGCTGCTGGCGGATCATGTCGTCCAGGTTGCGTGCCGTGGCGGCCACGATCCGCACGTCGACGTCGATCTCCTCGCGGCCGCCCACGCGGCGGATCTTGCGCTCTTGCAGCGTGCGCAACAGCTTGGCTTGCAACAGCAGCGGCAACTCGCCCAACTCATCGAGAAAGAACGTCCCCCCGTCGGCAAATTCCAATAGGCCGATTCGCCGGTTGTCGGCGCTGGTGAACGCGCCCTTTTCGTGCCCGAAGAACTCACTCTCCAACAGGCTCTCGGGAATCGCGCCGCAATCGACCGGCACGAACGGTCCCTGGGCGCGGCGGCTGCGGAGATGAATGCTTCTGGCGACCAGTTCCTTGCCGGTGCCCGTCTCCCCGACCACCAGCACGTCGACGTCGGAGTTGGCCACCTGGTCGATCGTGTCGAACACCTTTTGCATGGCCGGACAACCGCCCAGCATGTCGTCGAAACGATAAGGCTGCTCGATCTGCCGGCGGAGCAACTCGTACTCGGCTTCCAGCCGTCGTTCGCCCAGCAGTCGCGCGGCGCTGGCCAACAAGGCCTCGGCATCGAGCGGCTTGGTGAGATAGTCGCCGGCGCCAATCCGCAGGCTGGCGGTGGCCGACTCGACGTTGGGAGCGGTGGTAACGACGATCATCGGTATCTCCGCGTCGAGCGCGCGTGCCGTGCGCAGCAAGTCGAGGCCGCCGCCGTCGGAATCCAACTCGGCGATGAGCAAATCGATCGAGCCGGAGCGAAGCTGCTCGTCGGCGGCCGCCGACGAGGGCACGAAGCACAACTCCGGCGCGTCGAGCTTTGCCAACGCCGCTCGAATGCGCCGCTGCTCGGCCAAATCAGCTTCGACGATCAGAATGTGCGGCTTCTTCATGACGGATCCGGCATGGCGGCCCGGCCCGGCAGATTGCCGAGCATTCGGGGCCGCAATCCCCACTGACTACCCATGTGGTCCGCCTGAACCGCACGCACCTGTTAGCTTCGGGTAGCCGGCTGCCGGAGTCAATCGCTTGACGCCACAAAAACCGGGCCGCGGGCCGCCCATCCCGGCCGCGTGCATCGCCCCCGACGTTGGTTTATACTAGGCCCGAGGTCGACTTCGCCCTTGGCGACCGGCCGATGATCCCACCCAAAGCTTCCCCCCGTTCACCCATCCCTTGCGCGAGGCGCTCATCCTGATGACATCGCTGCGGCTCACACTCCACACCATCGCTCTTGGTTCCCTGGTTTCCTGTGCAACGACCACCATCGTATCGGCCGACGAGACGATCACGCCCAATCGATTCAAGCCGCTTCCCGGCTTTCGCGTCGAAGAGGTCGTTCCGCCCGAGAGTACCGGTTCGCTGGTGGCCATGGCCTTCGACGAGCAAGGTCGGATCATCGCCTCGCGCGAGCGGGGGCCCTTGCTGCTCATTGCCGACAAGGACGGCGACGGCAAGTTCGAGTCGGTCACCACGTTCTGCGACAAGGTGGAAAACTGTCAGGGCATTCTGGCTTGGGGCGACCACGTGTTCGTCGTGGGCCACGGGCCGTCGGACACGGCCTTCTATCGCCTCTCCGACACCGACAATAATGGCGAAGCCGACAAGGTAGAAACGCTCTTCAAGTTCAAAGGCGGCATGGGCGAGCACGGCCCGCACGCGCCGGTGCTCGGGCCCGACGGGCTGATCTACCTGATGATCGGCAACCATGCGTTCGTCGAGCCGGCCCTGGCCGAGTCCAGCCCGCACCATCATTTCTACGACGGCGAGTTGTTCGCTCCCAAGTACGAGGACGCCAACGGCCACGCCTCGGGTATTAAGGCGCCTGGTGGCACGGTGGTGCGCACCGACACCAACGGCAGCTTCGTCGAGTTGTTCCTGGGTGGGTTTCGCAATGCCTATGACCATGCGTTCAATCGCGACGGAGAGCTGTTCACCTACGACTCGGACATGGAATGGGACGTGGCGTTGCCCTGGTATCGGCCGACGCGCGTCAACCACCTGATTCCCGGGGCCGAGTTTGGCTGGCGCAGCGGCTGGTCGAAGTGGCCCGACTATTTCGTCGACAGCCTGCCCACGACGCTCGATGTCGGACGCGGCTCGCCCACCGGAGTCGTGTTCTACGACCACCAGCGTTTCCCCGAAAAGTACCGCGGGGCGTTTTTCATGTGCGACTGGTCGCAAGGACGCGTCGTGGCCGTGACCCTCGATCCGGACGCCGGCACGTACAAAGCACAAGGCGAGATCTTTCTGGAAGGCCAGCCGCTGAACTGCTCCGACATCGACGTGGGTCCCGACGGCTGGCTGTACATCTCAGTAGGCGGGCGCAACACCGCCGGCTCGATCTTGCGAGTGGTGGCCGACGACGCGCCGCCAGTCGAGACCGACGGACGCCAAGGCATCGCCAAAGCGATTCGTCAGCCGCAGCTCACCAGCGCCTGGGCTCGCCGTGCGGCGCGCGGCGTGAAGCAAGAGCTGGGCGACCAGTGGGGGCCGAGCCTCGTGGCCGTGGCGGTCAACGACAAGGCCGCCAGCGACGATCGCACGCGGGCGGTCGATCTGATGCAGCTTTACGGCCCTGCGCCGAGCAACGAGTTGCTCGTGCAGCTTTCCGCCGACGCCGATGCAAAGGTGCGAGCCAAGGCGACGTACCTGCTGGGCATCCACACGAGCCCCGCGTCGAACGAGCGACTTGTCGCTTTGCTCGGCGACGTCGACCCCGTGGTGCGCCGCCACGCTTGCGAAGCGCTGGTTCGCGCGCGTCACACGGCGTCCGTGGACAAGCTGTTGCCGATCATGGCCGAGCCGCATCCGTTCGTCTCCTGGGCCGCACGGCGCGCGCTGGAGCAGGTTCCCAAGGAGCGATGGCAGCCGCAAGTGCTGGCCAGCGACAACCCGCGCGTGTTCATCACCGGATCGGTGGCGCTATTGGTGTTGGATGCCGATCGGGAAACGTCCCAGGCCATTCTCGATCGATCGGGGCAATGGTTGAACAGGCCGCTGGACGACGACGACGTGCTGGACGTGCTGCGCGTCGTCGAACTGGCAATCCATCGCGGCGAGTTCAAGGGCGACGAACTGGTTGCCCTGCGCGAGCAGATATCCAGCCGATTTCCCACGGGCGACTATCGCTTGAATCGCGAGCTGGTGCGCACGCTGGTCATGATGCAGGATCCGGCGCTCGCGCCACGGCTGGTCAAGCATTTGGCCACCAGCGCGCCCTTGGAGGAACGCATTCAGGCGGCAATGCTGGCTCGCTTCCTGACCGTCGGCTGGACGCCCGAGCTGCGCGGGCAATTGCTCGACTTCTTTGCCCTGGCACGTGCCATGGAAGGGGGCGGCAACAGTTACCGCGGCTACCTGGCCAACGGGGCCAACGACGTGTTGAAGGCAATGCCGCCGGAGGAGCAACTGGCACGCATCAAAGACGGGGCGAAAGACCCGGCATCGGCCTTGAGCATCGTGCAGAGCCTATCGGGCGACTTGAACAGCGATCAAGTGGCGGCCCTGTGCGGGCTCGACCGGCAACTGCCAGCGGACGTTTCCGGCGTGGCCGGCGAACTGGCCAGAGCCTGCCTGGTGGCACTCGGCCACGGCGACGACACGGCCGCGGACTACCTGGGCCAGGTGTTCGACAATGCGCCGGAACGGCGCCCGGAAGCGGCGCAAGCCTTGGCCACGCTCGTGCTCCGAAAAAACAAGCGCACGGCCGATCGCGAGCGGCTGGTGCGGTCGCTGACTGTGGTCGATGGCGCAACGGCGCGGGAAGTGTTGCGAGCGCTGGCTCGATTTCCACAGCGCAACGAGAATCCTCAAGACCTCAGGCAGGTCATCCTGCACGGACTCAAACTGGGCGACAACGGCGGGCGCGATGCCGTGGTGCTGTTGTCTCGCTGGACGGGCCAGACGATCGTCGAGCCGCGCGGCCCCTGGCAACAGGGTTTGTCCGCGTGGCAAACGTGGTTCGTCGAAAAGTATCCAAACCAGCCGGAGCCGGTGCCGCCGGTCGAGCCCGAAGGAGCCAAGTGGTCGTTCGCCCAGTTGCACGAGTTTCTCTCCAGCGAGTCGGGGCATAGCGGCAACGCCGAGCGCGGCGCGCTGGTGTTCGAGAAAGCGCAGTGCGTCAAGTGTCATCGCTTTGGCACGCGCGGCGAAGGCATCGGTCCGGATCTGTCGAAAGTCTCCAGCCGCTTCCAGCGCAAGGAGATCATCGAGTCGGTAGTGTTCCCCTCGCAAGTCATCTCCGACCAGTTCGCCGCCAAGACGGTCGTCACCGCCGACGGCAAGACCTTCACCGGGCTGGTCGGCGAGACGAGCGACGGCGTGGTGGTGCTGCAAGCGAACACCGAAAAAGCCATGGTGCCCAAGGACCAGATCGAACAAATCGTGCCGAGCAAGATGTCGGCCATGCCCGAGGGTCTGTTCAACAACCTTTCTCTGGAAGAGATCGCCGATTTGTTCGCCTATATGTCGAACCCGCCGGCGGAGTAATAGTTTGACCGCTCACTCGTAATTCACAAGGAGCCCTGGCATGCGACAGGAATCGACGCGGTTTGGACGACTCGCGCTGACATTGGCTTGCTGCGGGCTGGGCGCAGTGCTGCTGACAGAGGTCGCCCGCTCGGCAGAGAAAGCGGCCAGCGCCAAGATCCCGCTGGAGGTGCGCTGGGAAGCCGTCGACAGCCTCGGCGACGGGGCAACGACCCGGACCGAGCTTCGCGAGCTTGTCCCCCAGGAAACGGCCATTTTGATCTGCGACACTTGGAACAAGCATTGGTGCAAGAGCGCCACGTATCGCTGCGACATCCTGGCCCAGAAGATGGCGCCGATCATCGAGGACGCGCGAGCGCAGGGCGTACGCATCATTCACGCGCCGTCCGATACGCTTGATTTCTATAAAGACCATCCGGCCCGCAAGCGCGCGTTGGCGGCCAAGGCGGCCGAGCCTCCCTCGCCCATCGGCGGTTGGTGCTCGCTGCAACCCGACGTGGAAGGCCAACTGCCGATCGACGACTCGGACGGCGGCTGCGATTGCCAACCGCAGTGCAAGCAGGGCAAAGCCTGGTCGCGGCAGCATCCGGCCATTCGCATCGACGATGCCGACATCATCTCCGACAACGGCCAGGAGGTGTACAACTATCTGCAAGAACATGGCATCAAGAACATCGTCTACATGGGCGTACACACCAACATGTGCGTGCTGGGGCGCTCGTTCGGCATTCGCCAGATGACGAAACTGGGCTTCAATGCCTGCCTGGTGCGCGACCTGACCGACACGATGTACAACCCGCGGATGCGACCGTACGTCGATCACGACAAGGGGACCGAGCTGGTAGTAAAGCACGTCGAACGGCACTGGTGCCCGACGACGACCAGCATCTCGTTGTCCCAAGGGCTGAAGTGATGGCCTGCCGCTCGCGCAGTCGCGGTTGCTTGCGCCGTTTGGGCTTTGGCTGGCTGCTCGGCGCGGCGGTGCTGTCGGTGCTCAGTCTCCCCTGCCCTGGCGTGTGGCTGGCCGCGCAGGTCGCCGGCGAAGAGGACTTCGATGACGAGAATCCGTATCGGCCGGGCGTCGTGGCGCAATACGCGGGCGGCGACGCGGAATGTGCGCGGCTGGAAGAACTGATCCAGATCTCCCTCAGCGACGGCTCGCCGGATCGGCGCATCGCGCCGGGACCGTTTCGTGCAACGTACGACGCGCAATTGCTGGTGCAAGCGCCCGGCGTGCACCGCTTGCGAGTGTTTGCAACGGGCCGCGTGCGCGTGAAGCTGGCCGGGAAGCTGGTCCTCGACGCGGAGTCTACCGAGCCCGGCTGGCTGGCGGCCGAAGCACTCGAGTTGCCGTTCGGTTTTCATCCGCTGCAAGTGGAATACGCCGGTCAAGCTGGACCGGCGCAATTATCAGTGTTCTGGGAAGGTCCCGGCTTCGCGCTCGAGCCGTTGGCCGCACGGTGGCTGTTTCATCAGACGGGCACGACGCCGGACGCGGCATTCGAACGCGGCCGGCAATGGTCGCGCGCGCTGCGCTGCGCCGCGTGTCACGACGTGCCGAGCGAAAGCCAGCCGCTACCGGCC
>JBGSYQ010000151.1:0-6068 GCA_041750795.1 Pirellulales bacterium
GGCGGCAGCAATGGCCAACGGCGCCATGACGGCCGTGGCGACAAACGGCACGGGAGCGACGCGCGAACCGAGCATTTCGGCCACCAGCGCCGCATCGAGCAGCGAGCAGCCGATCCCGCCGTGCGGTTCGGCGACGATCAAGCCGGGGACGCCCAGATCGCACAGTCCAGCCCAAACTTCGTCGGCAACCTGTTGGCGCTCGTCGCAGAAGCGCCGCACGCGCTCCAAGGGGCTGGTGCGGTCGAGAAACTTGGCAACGCTGTCCTGCAGCATTGACTGTTCGGCCGAAAGTCCGAAGTCCATGATGAACGTTGCCTTCCTGGCTGAAAACAAAAGACTGACATGCAGCCGGTCTCTTGCGTCAGTCTCAGTTATGCCTTTACCCTTGGCTCGCGCGGCATGCCCAGTCCGCGCTCGCTGATGATGTTCTTTTGAATCTGCGAGGTTCCGCCGCCGATGATCAGTCCCAGGTAGAACATGTACATCGTCTGCCAGGACCCGCCGTCGCGCAGGTGGCGGCCCCCTTCGTACAGGATGCCGAGCTCGCCGAGGACATCAATGGCCAGCCCCTCGAGTTCGTGGCGCAGCTCGGTACCTTGTAGCTTGACGATCATGGCGGCCAGCGCCGCGTCCTTGTGATTGAGCTTGGCGCTCAACAGCCGCAGATGATTGTAGCGCAGCGCCATCACGCGGCCTTGCAGGCGGAGCAGTTGATCGCGATAGGCCGCGTTGTCCATCAGGCGGCGGCCGGCGGGCGTTTCTTGCTCCATCAAGTCCACCAGCGCGTTGAGCCGTTGCAACGTGGCGTCCGGATCGCCAAGGTCGTCGCGCTCGTGCAGCAGTACGTTGTTAGCCACCAGCCAGCCTTGTCCCCGTTGGCCGACGATCTGGTCTCGCGGCACGCGCACGTCGGTGAAGAACACTTCGTTGAAGTGCGCGTCGCCGGTCATGGTTTTGAGCGGGCGAACGCGAATGCCGGGCGTGCGCATCGAGAACAACAGGAAGCTCAGACCCTGGTGCTTCGGAGCGTCGGGCTCGGTGCGCACCAGGCAGAACATCCAGTCGGCGCTCTCGGCCGTGCTGGTCCAGATCTTCTGGCCGTTGACGATCCAATGGTCGCCCTCCAGTCGGGCGCTGGTGGAAAGGCTGGCCAGGTCGCTGCCGGCGTTCGGCTCGGAATAGCCCTCGCACCAGATGATCTCGGTGGTGAGCGTGGGCGGGACGAAGCGCGTCTTCTGCTCTTCGATGGCCAGCTCCAGCAGCGCCGGCACGAGATAGGCAATGCCCTGTCCGCCAAAGCCGGGCGAGATTTGAGCCCCGGCGAACTCTTCCGCAATGATGTGCGCTTCCAATGGATCGAGCGGAGCGCCATAGCCGCCGTACTGCTTGGGCACGGCGCGGGCCACGTAGCCGCGCTCGATCAACAGCTCCTGCCAGGCGCGGGTATTGGCGCGATCGATCTCCAGCAGGTTCTTCGGCGCGAGATGCCCGTGAACGGCGATGAATTGCCGGACCTCCTGGCGGAGGTTCTCGTACTTAGGCCCGTAGGACAGGTCCATGGCAGTGACTCCCGGAAGCAGATCGACCGCACGAGCGATCGTTGAAGTCCAGCCTTCACGGCTGCGTCCTGTTGGTCGCACAGCGACTTTGCGCAATCCCCACAGGCTGAAGCCTGAACTCCAACGGGCGGCGGCCGTGATTGTAAACGATGGCCGAGAGAACAACGATTGAGCACTTGGATTTTTCCGATTTTTTGCGCGGCGTTGGCTATCGCAATTCGCTATCCTGACTTCTGGTGGACTGCGTGTGAGTCCACGAACGTTGGCGGCGCCGCGTGTCATCCCGTGTGGGAACTACGCGCGCTCGTTGCACACTCTCGCAGGGAGCAATCCAGGTATGGCGGTTACCAATCTTGCGCAACTGGCGGAAGACTCGGCCGAGCGGCTGGGCGAGCGAGCAAACTTTGAAATCGACGGCCAGCGGTTCACCAATTGGCAACTGCTGGAGCACGGCCGGCGATTGCAGGCCGGCTTCTCGGAACTGGGCCTGACGCCGGGCGAACGCGCCGTGGTGATGATGATGAACCATGCGCTGTTGTCTCCGGTGATGCAGGGCATCTTTCGCTCGGGCGGCGCGGCCGTGCCCGTGATGCCGCAACTGGCGGCTCCCGAGCTGCGCTATGTGCTGGCCGACACCGAGGCGCAACTGATCGTGGCCGATGTCGAGCGCTTGCCGGTGGTGCGCGAGGCCGCGGCCGGACTGCCGCATCTGCGCCGCATCGTGGCGGTGGGCGGCGAGGACAATTCGCAAGCCACTCCGCCGGAGGTGCGGCTCGAGTCGCTGTTGGAGTTCGGTCCGCAAGCGTCGCCGGTGAGCATTGATGCGGACAGTACGGCCGTGATGCTTTATTCCTCCGGCACGACGGGACGGCCCAAGGGCGTGCTCTTGTCGCACGCCAATCTGTTGGCCAGTTCCGAGGCGGTGAGCGAAGGGTCGGAGCTGCACCGGTGGGAAGGTCCGCGCGTCTCTCTCAGTGGCATGCCGATTGCGCACATCTTCGGCGTGGCCATCATGAACGACTTACTGCGCACACCCGAGCACCTGGCCGAAGAGACGCGGCTGGTGCAGATGCGCTGGTTCGAGCCGGAGTCGTTCATGGCGTTGATCGAAAAGCATCGCATCAACACGACCGCCGCGGTGCCGACCGTATTAGCGCTGCTGCTGCATCACCCCAGCGCCAAGAAGTACGACCTGTCGTCGCTGGTGGAGATTATTTGCGGCGGAGCGCCGTTGCCCGTCGAACTGGCGCAGGCCTTCATGCAACGCTATCCGTGCCGCATTCGCGAGGTTTACGGGCTGACGGAAGCATCAGGCATGGGCACGGTGAATCGCCGCAGCGAGCCGTTCCGGCCCGGCAGCGCGGGACGCGCGTACATCAACATGGAAATGCAAATCGTGGACGACGCCGATCGGCCGCTGCCCACGGGCCAGCGCGGCGAGATTTGCATTCGCGGGCCGGTGGTGATGCGCGGCTATCACAACAAGCCCGAGGCCACGGCCGAAACCGTGCGCAACGGCTGGCTGCACACGGGCGACATCGGCTATCTGGACGACGATGGCTTCTTGTTCGTGGTCGATCGCAAGAAGGACATGATCATTCGCGGCGGCGAAAACATCTTTCCGGCCGAGTTGGAGGCCGTGCTTCACGAGCATCCGGCCGTGGCCGAAGCGGCCGTGGTGGGCGTGCCCGACGAGATCTACGGCGAAAACGTGGTGGCGTTCGTGGTGGTGGCGCCCGGCCAGACGCTCACCGAGCAGGAAGTGATCGATCATGCGTGCCGGCACGTGGCCAAGTTCAAAGCGCCCACGCGCGTGCACTTCGAGACCATGCTGCCCAAGAGCAACATCGGCAAGATCCTCCGCCGCGTGCTGCGCGAGAAGGCGTGCGAGAGCCGATAACAGGCGATTGTTGCGCACTGTCAATCAGCCACAGAGCACATTGTGGGCACGGAGAAAAGAGGAATAGTCGCACCACCATGATCTGGCAAACCCGCTTCAGCAACGAAGACGGCAAGCTGCTGGCGGTTGTCACACAAACGCAAATCGTGCTGCCGGCCCGCGAAGCGACCAAGGTGAACACTTAGCGGGCTTTTTTGGGGTGGGTTGTGGACGGGCGCGGTAATCCGGTGGATCGCGGAGCGTCGCACCCCCCTGGATCACTTAAGCAGCGCTTCCGGCATCTCCACCACGCGCGAGCGTAGATACTCGCCCAAGCTCTTGGCCTGCGGATCGAATCGAGTTGAGGAGGCAACGCCTTCGCCCAGCAGGCCGACGACCACGAAGTTGAGCGATAGGAGATTCGGCAACTCGTATCGCCGGACCTCCAGCCCGGCCGCTTCGGGGACAAGCTGTTTGAAGCGCTCGGCGGTAAGGAACGACGCCAGCCAGGCGTATGCCGTTGCGTCGCGAGCCCAGACGCCGACATTGGCGTTGCCACCCTTGTCGCCGCTGCGGGCACCGAAGTGCGTGCCCAGCGGAAGGGCACGCGTCGGACCAGTCGCAGGCGCTGGCAACGTCGTCGCCGGCGCATCGATGGTATCCGCGCTGGCAGCCGATCCATCCGTCGGCGGAATCGGAATCCGCGTGTCGTCCTCCAGCACCACCACATGACGCGGCACGTCGGCCGGCACCAGCGTGGGCCAGTAAACGCCGAAAGGACTGGCCTCGCCGGGCGGCGTGGTGGCGAACAGGCCGGGATAACTGGCCAAGGCCATCTCGGTGATGGCGCTGCTGACGGCGCGCCCCGCGCGCTTCGGGTCCTGGCACTTGACAGTTATCTTCAATAGCGCCGCCGCTTCCTGGTTGGTCTGGGCGTTGGGCTTGTCGGTGCGCGCCAGGTCGATCTCGAAGGCATCGAATTGCTTCACGTCGAGCAAACGGTGCAACGTGCGGCGCACCAAGTCGGCTTTGGCCTGAATGTCGAGCCCGGTGAGAACGAACGTCATCTGGTTGCGAAACCCGCCCAGGTAGTTCAAACAAACCTTCGTGGTGTCTGGTGCCGGCTCGCCGCGCACGCCCGAGATGCGGACGCGGTCTTGCGCCTCTTGCTGCAATCGGATCGTGTCGAAGCGGGCCACGACGTCGGGATTGATGTACGCGGGGCGGTCGATCTCGTAGAGCAACTGCGCCGTGACAGTGCCGACGGACACCAGCCCGCCGGTGTCTTCGTGCTTGGTGATAACGCACGAGCCGTCTTCGTACATCTCGGCGATGGGGAAGCCGGGATATTCCAGCCCGGGCACTTCCTGAAAGAAAGCGTAGTTGCCGCCGGTACACTGGGCGCCGCACTCGACGACGTGTCCTGCCACCACCGCGCCGGCCAGCCGGTCCCAGTCGTTGCGCTGCCAGCGGAAGTGCCAGGCGGCGGGGCCGACGACCACCGAGGCATCGGTTACACGCGGGCAGACGACGATATCGGCGCCTTGGTTGAGCGCCTCGACGATGCCCCAGGCGCCGAGATAGGCATTGGCCGAAAGGGGCTTGGCCTTGAGCTGGGCAAGCGGCTGGCTCGTGTCGAGATGTTTCAGCTCGTGGCCGGCCTGCATGAGCGCCGGCAATTGCGGCAACAGATCATCCCCCTCGATGTGCAGCACCTTGGCTTTGAGGCCCAGGCGATCGAGCAATGCGCGTAGCTCTTCGGTCAGCCCGGCCGGATTGAGCCCGCCGGCGTTGGTGACGATTTTCACACCGCGGCCGAGCGCTTCGCCGACCACGTCTTCCATTTGCTTGAGGAAGGTGGTGGCATAACCCCAGGAGGCGTTTTTCTGCTGGGCCTTCCAGAGGATGAGCATCGTAAGCTCGGCCAGGTAGTCGCCAGTGAGGAAATCGATCGGCCCGCCGGTCACCATTTCCCGCGCCGCGGCCAGCCGATCGCCGTAAAAGCCGGAGCAGTTGGCAATTCGCACGGGCGTGGGCATGGGTGGTCTCCGGGCAATGGATCGTGCGTCGCGCGGCTGGTCACTCTGTGAGTTCATCGATCACGATCAGCACGGCGCCGGCGGTGACGTGTTGGCCTTGTTCGACGCGGACTTCGGCCACGCAACCAGCACGTGGCGCGGCGATCCAATGGTGAACTTTCATAGAGTCGATCGCGAGCAGCGCGTCGCCAGCGGCAACGACGTCGCCCGGTTTTGCCTTCACTTCGATCACCACCCCGGGCAACGGCGCCGCGAGCGAGCCGGCGGCAACGGCTTCTTCCGGCAGCGGAAAACGCGGGATCTCGACCAGCGTGGACGTGCCCAAGCTGCTGTCGACGAAATAGGTCTCGCCGTGACGGTGTACGTCGTAGGCGTGCTCGACGCCGGCGACTTCCAAGCGGACCTGTTCCGGCGCGGCACTGGCGAGTCGCACGCCGGGCAGCTCCTCGCCGTTGATTTTCACAAACAAGCCGGCTCGCTGGAACTGGTAGTCGACGACGAGTTCGCCGTGATAGCCGCGAAAGCGAATCTGTTGCGGCTGCGATGGATTGTTGCGCCACCCGGAAGGCGCGCGGCGCAGCACGCGCGCGG
>JBGSYQ010000152.1:0-4132 GCA_041750795.1 Pirellulales bacterium
ATCGTGGCGGCGGAGGTCGTGGCCGGCGAAGTGGTTGCTCCGGCCGACGCGTTGTTCACGGTGGCCGATCCGAGCCGCATGTGGCTGACGTTGCACGTGCGCCAGGAAGATGCCCGCTACGTCGCGCCCGTGCAGGAGGTCGTATTCCGCACGGACACGGGCGCCCAGCGCGTCGCCGGACGCGTTTCGTGGATCAGCCCCACGATCGATCCGCGCACGCGCACGCTGGAAGCGCGCGTGGTACTCGACAACGGCGACGGCGGGCTGAAGGACAACACGTTTGGCACGGGCGAGATCGTGCTGCGCCGCGAGCCCCAGGCCGTGGTCGTGCCGCGGGTCGCGGTGCAAACGACTTCGGACGCCAGGTTCGTGTTCGTCCGCGACCGCAACTACTTGCAGGCGGACGCGCCCAAGGTGTTTCATCCGCGGCAAGTCCGGCTGGGCGCGCGCGACGGCGAGTTTGTCGAGCTGTTGGCCGGCGTGCTGCCGGGCGAGGTCGTGGTGACCGCGGGGAGCAACGTGCTGCTCTCTCAACTACAGCGCAGCAACCTGGGCGCCGGCTGCGGCTGCCACGAAAACTGAACCGGATCGTCCTGTAGTTGGATTCGCAAGAATTCAGCGAACAATCGCACTGAAGTCTGGCGACTTCAGCTACTAATCGACTTCAACTACTCAATCGACTTCAGCTACATAATCATCCCGAGTTTTTCTACGGCCTACGGCCTACCGCCTACCGCCTCTTATGGACCTGCTGAACCACATCATCGACTTTTCGCTGCGCAATCGCCTGCTGGTGATCGTCGGTGTGGCGGTGGCGGCCGTGGTGGGCGCGGTGTCGCTGGCCAAGTTGGATATCGACGCCTTTCCGGACACCACGCCCGTGCAGGTGCAGATCAACACGGTGGCGCCGGCGCTGGGGCCCGAGGAAGTCGAGCGGCAGATTACCTATCCGATCGAGCAGGCCATCAGCGGGCTGCGCGGGCTGGAGGAGCTGCGCTCGATCTCGAAGTTCGGGCTGTCACAGGTGGTGGTGTTGTTCGAGGACGGCACCGATATCTATTTCGCGCGGCAGTTGATCAACGAGCGGCTGGCCACGGTCGAACTGCCGCCAGGCCTCGAGCGGCCCAAGATGGGCCCGGTGGCCACCGGCCTGGGCGAAGTGCTGCACTACGTCGTGGCCGGCGCCGGCTCCGACCCGACCGATCTGCGCACGCTGCACGATTGGGTGATCAAGCCTCCCTTGCGCACCGTGCGCGGCACGGCGGAGATCAACTCCTGGGGCGGCTATGAAAAGCAATACCAGGTGCGCATCGATCCCGATCTGCTCATCAAGCACGGGCTTACTTTTGGTGAAGTGGTCGAGGCGGTCAAGCAAAACAATCTCAACGTCGGCGGCGGAAACATCAGTCAGAAAGGAAGCATGCTGCTGGTGCAAGGCTGGGGGCGCACGACGACCGTGGACGAAATCCGCCAGATCGTCGTCGCAGCCAGCGAAGGCGTGCCGATTCACGTGTCGGACGTGGCCGACGTGGTGATCGGCCACGAAATCCGCCGCGGCGCCGTCACCGCCGACGGACAAGGCGAAGTGGTGCTCGGGCTGGGCTTCATGCTGATGGGTGAAAACAGCCACGAAGTGACCTGGGCGCTCAAGGACAAGCTCGACTCGCTGAAAGCGACGCTGCCGGCCAACGTCCGCGTGACGCCGGTGTACGATCGCACCGAGTTGGTCGGTCACGTGATCGACACCGTGCGCAAGAACCTGCTGGAAGGCGGCCTGCTGGTCGTGGCGGTGCTGTTCGCGTTCTTGGGCAACGTGCGGGCGGCGCTGATCGTGGCCACGGCCATTCCGTTGTCCATGCTGTTTGCCTTCAGCGGCATGCTGCAGTTCGGCATCTCAGCCAGCTTGCTCAGCCTGGGGGCGATCGACTTCGGCATGGTGGTCGACAGCTCGGTGGTGATGGTCGAAAACTGCGTGCGGCACATGGCCGATCAGGGCGAGGGCAGCCGCAAGAGCCGCTTGCAGATCATTCGGGACGCGGCGGTGGAAGTGCGCCGGCCCACGCTGTTCGGCGAACTGATCATCATGATCGTCTACTTGCCGATCCTCACGCTGGAAGGCATCGAAGGCAAGATGTTCCGCCCGATGGCGCTGACGGTGATCTTTGCGCTGGTGGGCTCGATGGTGCTGTCGCTGACCTTGATGCCGGTGCTGGCGAGCTTCTTCCTGCCGCGCAAGATTTCGCACCGCGAGCCGTTCTTGATGCGCGTGGCGCACGCGATTCACTATCCCGTGCTGCGGTTTTCGATGCGGCATCGGCTGGCGGTGATGGGCTTTGCCGCGGCGGTGATGGCGGTGGCGTTTGGCATGATTGCGCCCAACCTGGGATCGGAGTTTGTGCCACGGCTTTCCGAAGGGGCGATCGCCATCGGCGTGGTGCGGCTGGCCGGCACCGATCTGGACGAGTCGATCCGCTACAACACGCAGATGGAACGCGCCATCCTGGCGGAATTTCCCGACGAGGTGGCTCACGTTTGGAGCCGCATCGGCTCGGCCGAGATCGCCACGGATCCGATGGGCGTGGAGCTGACCGACGTGTTTGTCACGCTGCAGCCGCGCGGCGGCTGGACCAAGGCTCGCACGCAGGCTGAGTTCACCGAAAAGCTCGACCATCTGCTGCGCGATCTGCCGGGCCAGCGGCTGGCGTATTCGCAGCCCATCGAGATGCGCACCAACGAAATGGTGTCGGGCGTGCGCGCCGATTTGGGCGTGAAGCTGTTTGGCGACGATCTCGACCTGCTGGCGGCCACGGCGCAACAGATCGAAGCCGTGCTGCGCGACATACCCGGCAGCGCCGACGTGGCGACCGAGCAGGTGACCGGCCAGGGGGTGTTGGAGATCAAGATCGACCAGCAGCAGATCGCGCGGTACGGAATGTCGGCGGCGAGCGTATTGCAGTTGGTCGAGGCGGCCGGCGGCACGACGGTGGGCGAGGTGGTCGAAGGGCAATTGCGTTTTCCGCTGGTGGCACGGCTGCCGGAGCGCTATCGCGATCGGCCCGAGGCCTTGGCCGAGCTGCTGGTCACCACGCCCGGCGGCCAGCGGATTCCGCTGGATCGACTGGCCACGTTGCAAGTGGTCGAGGGGCCTTCGACGATCACGCGCGAGTGGAACCAGCGGCGGATCACGGTGACGTCGAACGTGCGCGGGCGCGACTTGGGGAGCTTTGTGGCCGAGGCGCGTAGCAAGATCGCCGAGCAGGTGGCGATGCCGTCGGCCCGCTATCGCGTGGAATACGGCGGCCAATTCGAGCATTTGGAGCGTGCGCGCAACCGGCTATTGCTGGTGGTGCCTCTGGCGCTGGCGTTGATCTTGGTGCTGTTGTATTTCACCTATCACAACCTGGTCGACGCGCTGCGCGTGTTTTGCGGCGTGCCATTCGCCTGGGTGGGCGGCATCTTCGCGCTGTGGCTGCGCGACATGCCGTTTTCGATCTCGGCCGGCGTGGGGTTCATCGCGCTGTCGGGCGTGGCCGTGCTGGACGACATGATCCTGGTTTCTTACGTGCGCCACCTGCGCCAGCGCGGGCTGGCGCTGGACGAGGCGGTGACGCAGGCCGCCGTCACGCGGTTGCGACCCGTGCTGATGACGACGCTGGTGGCGAGCCTGGGTTTCCTGCCGATGGCGTTGAGCGACAGCATGGGCGCCGAGGTGCAGCGCCCGCTGGCCACGGTGGTAATCGGCGGGGTGATTGGCGCGATGGTGATGTCGCTGTTGGTGCTGCGCGTGCTGTACCTGGTGTTCAACGCGCCGCTGGAGCACAAGAAGTCCGAGCCGGAGTACGAACACGCTGGCGAGGAACGTCAGGGGCGACCGAAAAATAACTTCCTGAATCTCTGACCCCTCACCCTGCCCTCTCCCACAAGGGGCGAGGGGAGTTGCGGAGAAGTTATTTTTCGGACGATCCTGACCATGGTGTCACGACTATTCACGAATGAAGGACCGAATCGATGACGAATGCTTTCCGCGAGATGCTTGCTGTTGTTTGTGTTCTGTGGTTGACCGCCGCGATGGGTTGCGCGCCGAGCGCCGTCGCGCCGAGCGCGGCGACGGATCCGCCCGTCGAAACCGGCG
>JBGSYQ010000153.1:0-20409 GCA_041750795.1 Pirellulales bacterium
GCCTCGGCCGCAGCCTCGGCCGCAGCCTCGGCCGCTGGTGCCTCGCTTGGCGCCGCCGTCGCAAGATCGGGCTTGCCCGGCATGGGCACTTTGTCTGGATCGAAATCGACGCCGGGAATGCCGCCCTCAATGCCGGCGGCCAATTCGTAGGCGGGCATCTGGGCGATTTTCTGCAGATCTTCGACCGTGTCGGTGAAGATGCGCACGGTTACCAGGCACATTTCGTCGTCGGTCTGCTCGCCCCACTTGACGTCCTTGGGCGGGTTGTTGGGATTCTTGGGATTCTCGGCCGAGTTGTCGTACACGGCTTCGACCCGAATGCGCGATCCCTTGGGCAAGCGGATCGGACGCTCAAACTCATAAGCGCCTTGCCAATTGAAGTCCCAATCCTTGATCGCGATGAGCGGCGCGGTTCGCCGGCCGGATGGGTCGACCGCGGTCACGCTGATCTGCTTGCCCAGGTTGTGCATGTGCGGAGTAACCCCCAGCACGTGTACGTCGACCGGCAGGCGCTGGCTTATTGCGCGGACGGGACTGCGCGCCGCTCCAGCCGGTATCTTCAATTCGGGCTGCACGATGGCCACGCCCGTTACCACGCGCTCGGTCGAAGTTTTAGAGAAATACAAGCCGACGGCCGACTGGTCCGTTTCGGCCTTGCCGCTGGGATGGTAGTGGACCTGCAACACCAGATCGCTCCCCTTGCGAACGTACTTGGCGATGCCTTCGGGAAGCGGATGCGGCATGCTGCCGGGAGCCCAAGCCCCCAGCCCACCGGTCGGCACGATTCCCGGTCCGCCAAAGCAGGGGAAGCCGGGCTGTCCGTCCTTGCCGTCGCGCTGCCGACCCTGCCCGTTGGAATCCAGGAACATGATGGCATGATGCACGACACGCGGGTTGCCGGCACGAAATTCCACGGCGCTGACCATACGGTCTTCGTCGATGGGAATCGGCACGACGAAGCAGCGGTACACGTCGTTGCCGCCCGCGGGGACCGCGAAAGGCTCGGACATTTTCAGGATCATGTCCGGCTTGCCAAGCTGCCAGCCGGCGGAGAACTCCGGCGGTTTGGGCGCGGTCGTCGGATCGCCCTCAGGAGCACCGGCTGCCGCCCACTCCGCGAGCAACAGGATCTCATCGGCGGCCAGACGCCGTTCGTCGCGAAAGCGAGCCACCCCGGGTTCGGCCTTCCAAGGAGGCATCCGCCGGTCTTCCGTGATCTTGGCGATAAAGTCGGCGCGCTTCTGCGCGTCGGCATACGAGAGGAGTGAAAAGGGACCAATCTCGCCCGGCCGATGACAGGCTGCACAGTGCTGGTTAAGGATCGGCGCGATGTGCTTGGAATAGGTTACTTCGCGGGCCGCGGCGGGATCGGCCGCCCGGACCGGATCGACAAACCCGCCCACTGCCCAAGCGCCCAGCAGCAACACGGCCGCTCGCGGCGCACGGGGTCCGCTCCAAGGTGCACTCATCGTCGAATTCCCCCTGTCTCGCGCACGCGGCCAGCGTATTGCAACAGTTTGAGCGCTGTGGCGGCGTGCTGTTCCCTATGTTCCAAACCGAGTGGTCCGGCAGCGGCGACATCAAGATGCCTGGGCCGGCGGCACGCCCGGTTGCCGGCTCGATCATACACTAGGAGAGCCGAGAAATGAAATGGGCCGCTGGGCGTTCTCAGGCGATCAGGCGGCCACTATGGGCATCAATCGGCACGAATCTGATTGAACGACACCGGCGACTCGGTCATAATTTTTGCTTTACCGGTGTTGTTGCCGAACGCGGACGGTGCGAACAGGCGGCGGCGACGCGGTGATGGCCACGCTCGTAACCAGGAAACGGAATAGCCCATGATTGCCCGAATGCGATTGCCTGCGCTGGTGTTGTTTTCCGCGAGTCTTCTGTTGGGCAGCGGCGCGGCGACGCGCGGCGCTGATGGCGAGTTCGAATGGCGCCACTACGGCGGCGACCTGGGAAGCTCGAAGTATTCGCCCCTCGACCAGATCACCAAGGACAACGCCGCGCAGCTCAAGGCGGCGTGGGTTTGGGAATCGCCCGACCTGCCGCTGCAAAAAGAGAATCGCCGGCTAGGTTCTTTCGCCCATGAGATCACGCCCATCCAGGTTGGCGATACGCTCTATACCAGCACGTCGCTGGCGCAGGTGGTGGCCATTGACGCCAAGACCGGCAAGAACAAGTGGGTGTTCAATCCCAAGACCTACGAGGAAGGTCGCCCGACCAACCTGGGCTTCATTCATCGGGGGATCGCCTATTGGACCGACGGCGCGCAAGAGCGACTGTACCTGGCCGCCCACGACGGCAGCCTGTGGTGCATCGACGCCAAGACCGGCACGGCGGTGAGCGAGTTTGGCGACGGCGGAAAAATCGATCTGACGGCGGCCATTCCCCGCGCGCAGAAAGCGCGCAACTACACGTGTACCTCGCCGCCGGTGATCTGCCGCGACGTCGTGGCCGTGGGCTCGTCGATCTCCGACGGTCCCCAGTTTAAGGAAGCGCCGCGCGGCGACATCCAGGCTTTCGACGTGCGCACGGGCAAGCCGGCCTGGCTGTTTCACGTCATTCCGCAAGAGGGAGAGTTTGGCAACGAGACCTGGGAAAACAATTCCTGGGAGTATACCGGCAATGCCAACGTCTGGACGCTGATGAGCGCCGACGAAGAGTTGGGCTACATGTATCTCCCGTTCAGCACGCCCACCAACGACTGGTATGGCGGGCAACGGTTGGGCGACAACCTGTTTGCCGAATCGCTGGTGTGCGTTGACGCCAAGACGGGCGAGCGCGTGTGGCACTTCCAAACCGTACACCACGGCCTGTGGGACTACGATCTGCCCGGTGCGCCGGTGTTGTGCGACATCAAGGTCGACGGCCAACCGATCAAGGCCGTGGCGCAGATCACGAAAACGGGGTTCACGTTTGTTTTCGACCGCGCAACCGGCAAGCCGGTCTGGCCGATCGAAGAGCGCCCCGTGCCGCAATCGACGGTTCCCGGCGAGCGCGCGTCGCCCACGCAGCCATTTCCGACCAAGCCGGCCCCCT
Organism: Pirellulales bacterium; assembly: GCA_041750795.1. Lineage (GTDB taxonomy): Bacteria > Planctomycetota > Planctomycetia > Pirellulales > PALSA-1355 > JTS-RE94. The sequence goes on from JBGSYQ010000153.1 coordinate 3,049, forward strand.
ACGAGTTGCAAGGCTCGACCGAAGAGAACCTGATCGACTTTACGCCCGAACTGCGGGCCGAAGCGGTCACGATCCTCAACGAGTACGACCACGGCCCGCTGTTCACCCCGCCAACCGAGCGCGGCACGATCAACCTGCCGGGCTGGGCCGGGGGCGCAAACTGGTGGGGCGCGGCGTTCGATCCGGAAACAGGGCTGTTCTACGTGCCGTCGATCAGCATGAACATCGTGGTCAAGCTGAATAAGCCGGACCCGGCACGCTCGAACCTCGACTATGTCCGTGGTGGACCTGCGTTTGCCGGCGCAGTGCCGGGGCCAAAGGGACTGCCGCTGTTCAAACCGCCCTGGGGACGCATCACCGCCATCGACCTGAACACGGGCGATCACGCCTGGATGGTGCCGCACGGCGACGGCCCGCGCCAACTAGTCAGCGAGTTGGCGGGACGCGACGTGGGACCGTTGGGCAGCGGCGGCGGCGGCCCGCTGTTGACCAAGACGCTACTATTCGTAGGGCAGGGGGCCGGCGGTCGCGGAGCGCGAGGCGGCGGCGGCGCCAACGTGTTGCGCGCCTTCGACAAGGCGACGGGCGAAGTCGTGGCCGCCGTCGAATTGCCGGCCGCGCCCAGCGGCACGCCGATGACCTATGCGGTCGACGGCAAGCAATATATCGTGCTGGCCACGAACGATGGCAAGATGGTGGCGCTCAGCTTGCCCGACGACGACGCCTGACCGTTTTCTCTTTTTATTCCATCGACTCCACACAACTCCACGATCGCCACGCAAGGAACTTGCTGACCATGAACGTTCGAAACCTGCCTGTGGGACTGGGCCTGATGGTGTTGCTCTGTGCGCCGGCGGCGGCGCAACTGCCGGCCGACGCGGTCATGCTCGACAAGGTCAAGATCGCCGAGAAGCAAAAGTCGGTGGACTTGTGCCCCGTGTACCTGCAGCCATCGGACCCAAGCCTTTCCGCATGGGAATACAAGGGCGTGAAGTACCGAGGCGCAAAGCCGGACGCGCAGGAAAAGTTCGAAAAGGATCCCGACAAGTACGCCAAGGCGGCCGAAAAGCAGCGGTTCGTCAACAACTTCATGCAATCGATGAGCACGATCTGGTGCCCCGTGACCGACGAGGTGACACCCGGCGGCATGACGCAGTGGAAGCGGCTGGGATACACCTGGGAAAGCTGTTGCACTTTCTGCGACGAGACCTACGAAGAATCGAACTTCGACGACGCCTTGAAGACGCTCAAGTCCCGCGGCGAGAAGACCTATGAGCTCATCGGCGCCAAGTACACCGAGGGCGCCAAGAGCCCGGTCGACGGCGCCATCAAGCGCCCGGATGAGGACGCGGAGTAAAGTGGAGCTGGCATGTTCACACGGATCATCTCAGCACTGATCGTGGCAGCGGCATTCTTGGCTGCGGCGGGTTGGCCCTCGCTGGCGGCCGCTGAGGAATCGTCCGCCACCGAGACGGCCATCTTTGCCGGCGGGTGCTTCTGGTGTACGGAACTGGCCTTCGAGCAGATCAAGGGAGTGGTCGACGTCGAAAGCGGCTACTGCGGCGGCACCGCTAAAACGGCCAGCTACCATCGCGTCCATCGCGGCACCACCGGCCATGCCGAGGCCATCCGCGTCACCTACGATCCGCAGCAGATCTCCTACGAGCAGTTGCTCAACGTGTTTTTCGCCGCGCACGATCCCACGCAACTCAACCGCCAGGGCGCCGACGACGTCGGCAAGCACTATCGCTCTGCCATCTTCTTCGCCGACGACGAGCAAAAGCAGAAAGCGCAGGCCAGGATCGACGACCTCACGAAGAAGAAGGTCTATCGCCGCCGCATCGTCACGAAGCTGGAACCCCTGGTCGAATTCTTTCCGGCCGAAGACGAGCACCAGGATTTCGCGCGGCGAAATTTCTACAACGTCTACATCCAGTCGCACGCCGTGCCGCGGGCCTGCAACGTGCGCAATCTGCACCCCGAACTGATCGCACCCGGAAAGTGACGCACGACAAGTCCGTGGATGGCGTCAATCGTCTGTCAGACTTCCGCGCGGCGGACCAGCGCATACGCGTACAGGAACAGCAACGCGAACACCAGGTCGCCCATCACCGGCACGGCAAACAGCAGCGACGTGCGCCCTTCTTTCACCAGCACGGCCACGGCCAGGACTAATCCCAGCTTGGCTAGTGCCGACAGCACGATGAGCGGCCGCAGTCGCAGCGGATCGAGCGCCACCAGCAGGTACACCACCTGCCAGGCCAGCGCGCCGCCGATGAAGCCATAGTAGAACACCGGGTGCGTGACTTCCGGCGGAACCAGCCGGCCCACCAGTCCCTCGGCGAAATACAGCGGCAGCAGGACGGCAAACCCGTAGAGGCTGGCCAGCAGGAACACGCGCCGGCAGAATTGCATTTTCGCGCCTTTCGTTGGCATCGCGTACGGTGACGACGACGCGCTTACGCGTAGTACCTGGCGTTCTTGCGCAGCATGAAGTAGGCCGCTACGAAGAGCACGCCGAAAACCAGATCCACCACGCCGCCAAACAGCGGCCCGCCCGAAATGCGCCCCTGGTCGTAGAGCACCAGCGCGGCGATGCCATAGCTGAACTTTTCGAGGATCGCGGCCAGCATCACCGGCCGATAGCGAACCGGGTCGGTAGCAATGATCAGGAACAGAATCTGGCATGCGACCGCCACGCCCACGAAACCATAGTAGTATTCCGGATGGGTGATTGCCGGTGGGCCGATGGTGTCCTCCAGAAAGAACATCGGTACCAGGATCACCAGGCCCCACAAGGCCGCCACCGCGTACAACCAGCGAACAAAGATGACGTTGGCATGCATGGGCCGACCTTTTTCGTTGGGTGAAACGCCAGCCGGCACTGGCTGGCAGCGCCAGGAGCCGTCGATTATGCACGTTGGCCGGCGCGCCGCACAATAGCGAGTGCAACCGCGTCATGCCCGCTCGCCGATTTGCTCGCGCAGCGCCGCGCCCATCTGCGCAAACACGGGCGGCCAGTCGTCCAACACACTTTGGCGAAAGAGCCGCGCCGAAGGGTACCACGGCGTCGTGTCGCCCTGGGCGGTCCAGCGCCAATCCGGTACGTGTGGCAGCGCCAACCACACGGGGCGTCCCAGCGCGCCGGCCAGGTGGCCAATGGAAGTGTCGACCGCGATCACCAGGTCGAGGTTTTCGATCACGGCCGCCGTGTCCATGAAGGCCCCCGAGCGCACGTCCAGCTCGTCGCCCAGATCGAGCACGTTCATGCGGCCGGCGACGTCGGCCAGTTGCTCTCGGCCTTCGCCCAGTTGCAAGCTGATCCATTGCACACCAGCAATGTCCGCCAGGGGCGCGAAGTTCGCCAGCCGCGTCGAGCGATAGTGGTCGTAGCCGTACCGTGGATTGCCAGCCCAAGCGATGCCGACCCGATAGCCCCGCAACGATTGCAGGCGCGCCCGCCAGTGCTCGACCAACCGCGGTTCGGCGTGGAGGTACGGCCCAGACCAGTGAGGCTGGCCGCGTCCATCGGGCAGATGCCCGGCCAGGCTCAGCAGCGACGCGTGCGTGTCGAACGCAGGCTGTTCTCCGGGAGCAACCAACAAATCTCTAAAACCGGACTGCACGAACAGCGGCCGTAACGCTTCGTGCGGCTCAAACCAAACACGGGCGGCGGACTGCACCGCCAGATGCAGATAGCGAATGAACTGCAAAGCATCGCCCAGGCCTTGCTCGGCATGAACGTACAAGGTGCGCCCCGCGAGAGGCGAACCGTCCCAACGCGGCGCGGTGATGTTTCGCCTGGCAAAGTCGTCGCATTGAAACCGCGACTCGAACGCCGGCCAGGCTTTGCAGTACTCGCCGAGTTGAAACCAGACCAGTGCCTGGTTGCGGTGCGCCTCGTGATAGCCGGGCTGTAGCGCCAGCGCACGATCGAAAGCCGCCAGTGCCTCGTCCCATTGGGCAAGCTCGTAGTAGGCCAGCCCCACGCTGCACTGCGCGCCGGCGTCAAGTGGGTCGAGTTGCGCAGCGCGCTCGAGACTCGCGACGGCCTGCTGCGGGCGGCCCATGGCCAGCAACAGCTTCCCGCGATTGAAGTGCCCCGTCTGATAGTCGGGGCGGATCGCCAGCGCGCGATCGATACTGTCGAGCGCATCGCCATAGCGGCAGACGTCCTTTAGCGCCAGCGCCAGGTTGCTGTACAACTCGGGCGTGGGCGGGCCAATATCCAACGCGCGCTGAAACGCGGCGACCGCCTCGTCGTGCCGCTTCAGCAAACGGCAGGTCGCACCCAGTGCACCAAAGTAGCCGCCGTTCGTCGAGGCAAGCGCAGTCGCCTTCGTGAGCGGATCGACGGCCGCATCGGGACGCTGGGACTGCAAATAAAAGATACCCAGCTCGCCCCAGACCTCGGCTGCCGCGGGCACGACCTCAGTCAGGCGGCGGTACAGCGACTCGGCTTCGGCCAGCCTGCCGGCCGCGGCCAGCGTCCGCGCTTCTTGAAATACCTCGCCGACCGTGGGCACGCGGTGATCTCCTGCCGACAGAATCGGCGCCTCGGCGGCCGGGCAAACCGAACCTCACACGACCATCAACCACCGCGACGCGGGCAACGTCCGTCTGACAGCCTGCTAGGGCACGCTTGCTGTCGGTTGCCCCTCGGGCATGGCGGCGATCCACTCGCGTATCAGCTCCACCCCTTCGGTATGGATCATTCGCTTGCCCAACTCGGGCATCATAATGCCGGTTTCCTGCGAGAGGATACGAAACATCAGAATCGAGTCGTCCGGATGGCCGGGCACGATGTCGAACTGGTGGCCGCCCGTGCCGCGGCCGGCAGCCACCGAGGTCTTGAAGATGCCCCACTTCGCCGGATTCTGTTCGGACGCAAACAGCTCGAGACCCGAGTTGCGCGCCGGACCCACCGGGTTGTGGCAATGGGCGCAGTTAATCTCCAACCAGGCACGGGCACGCTCGTCGAGGTTGCCGGTGGACGGATCATCCCAGACGGCCAATCGCGGCGCATCTTGCGGAGCGGGCGCTCCGGAAAGCGAGTGCCGCTCGGTCCAATAGCTCAACTGATTGTGGGCGCCGTCAGCATAAACGAAGTCGCGATTCAAATGCCGGGCCTTGGGGCCCAGCGGTTGCATGACGTCGCCCTGATTGTGGCAGCCCTTGCACTGGTTGGAGTTGGGAATGATGTAGTTGTTGGTCTGTTCGTTCCCGGCTGTGTCGATCCACGATACGTCCACGAACTCGCCGGCGACCTCCAGTGTGGCGTCGGTCTGCTCGACGTTCCAGACATACGGCAACCCGACCCAACCCTCGGTCTCGTGCTTCAAGATGCGTGTTTCGAGCAGCCGGCGGCCCAAACTCGCATCGCGCGCGTCCACCGGATAGGCAAACGTTTTGGCAATGACCGTGCCGACGGGAAACTCGAAGGCTTCGGTTTCGTGGTATTTGGCGGTTTCGCCGGCCGGCAGCTTCACGAAGCGAAATTTGTCGGCATAGTCGGTGAACAGCGGCGAGTTCAGATCGTAGGGAATGACGCCTTCGGTCGGCTGCTGCGTGCTGCCATTGCCCACGAACAGCCCGTATTCACTGAGCATTTGCGGCGGTCCGGATGCTGAATCTGCGGCGGGACGAGCGCAGCCGGCGACCGCACCCAGCCAGAGCACCAGGGGCCCCAGCCACGCGCAGCCTGCGACGATCGAACGGAGTTCTTGGGCACGAACGTGCCGCTGCCGCATCATAGGACTACTTTACGCCCGCGATCGAAACGGGTTCCAACTTGGGAAAGTCGCCTTCGTAGGGCGTCAGGTCGCGGGTGACGTTGGCGTTCTCGCTTTCGGCCGGATTCTCCAAGTTGATGTTGGCCAGATCGCAATTGATAAAGTCCGCGTCGCCGTTGTTCTGAATGCGAATGGCCAACTCGGGTGGCAGCTTGCCGTCGACGGCCTTCTCCGGATTGATGATGCCGTCGTAGACGATATCGGGCAGGCTCTGGCCGCCGTTGATCGCCATCATCAGTTCGCCCAAGCGGCCGCTTGGCTTGTCGCCGCCGCCGGCGAACTTGTTGTCGTGAATGTAAATGGCCTCGCAATACGGGTCGTACAACGGATCTTGATGATAAGGATTGCCGGTGGCCAGGTAGCTGATGATCGAAAGGTTCGACGTCTGATTGTTTTCGATGGTGTTATCGAAGACTTCCACGTGGCGATTGGCCATGATCATGACGCCGGTGCCGGCGGGGACTCCGGCGACCGCAGTGCCCGCGGGGGCAAAGTTCTCGTGATTGTTCTCGATGACCTGATTGTTGTAGACCCGGCAATGATGCCCGATCTTTTTGGGCAGATCGGGCAGCGAAAACACCAGAATGCCGCCCGTGTTGTTGGTGGCGATGTTGTCATAGACGTCGGCGTTGACCGAGTTTTCGATCTCGATGCCGGCTACGTTGTTTTCGGCCCGGTTGCGGCGGACGATGATGTTTTCCGACTGGCCGACGTAGATGCCCGCGTCCGAAGCGTCGAGCGCTACGCAATCTTCGATCAGCACGTTTTGCGACAGCACGGGATACAAGCCATACGCGCCGTTGGTCTCCTTGGGACCGCCCGTCCAACTGACGCGCACTTTGCGAAACGTGATGCCGTCGCAACCATTCACCTTGATGGCGTCTCCCTTGGCGTCTTCGACGGCCAGGTCTTCGATCGTGAAGTTCTTCTTGCTGGTAATCAACAGTCCTTCGCCGCCGGTGCCCTGGCCCTGCTGGCTGAAGGCGAGGATGGTCTTGTCGCTGCCCTGGCCGCGGACCGTGACGTCGCTGACGTCGCAGGACAAGGTTGAAGTGAATTCGAACTTGCCGGCACCGAATTCGATCACGTCACCGGCCTTGGCATTGATCAGCGCGGCCTGCGCCTGCTTGTGAGCGTCGGCGCTCGTTTCAATCTTGATGATATTGGCCGAACCCTCGGACTGGGCCGACGGCTTCGCGCAGCCGGCCAGCAAGGACACGGCACATGCCAGACAGAAAAGGCTGGTTGAAAGACGATGCACGTCGATTCTCCTGTTGAAGCAAATGAGCGGATGCTGGCCACGGCCCGCAGTGCGCGGCTCGCGTGGACCTGCTTGCAAGCTGCCACGATTGCTCATTATAGCCTGGATAAGGCCCCTGCCCAGCGGCACGCGGTGGGCCTCTCTGGCGGCCTGCTTCTGTTGACGTCCTCGACAGCCTGCCAGGCATTACCGGCGCAGTTCCTGCCGTGCGGCGAGCCTGTCGCGTATGAAGCTAATCGCAAATGCCTGCAGGAGCCCATCTCGCACCTTTGGGGGGAATCATTTCATCTAGTCGATGGCCCCTGATTCCACCGAGAGCCGACAAGGTCTCGCGGAAACTCCTTGCGGCAACCGGCAATTCGCCGAGCCAGCCTTATCGTGGACCGCGTGGCGAGCCGACATACAAAGCAAGAGCGGCCCGCTGGTGGCCGGCACAAGGGGCAGGTGCCGGCGCTGGACTGGGCCGCCTCTTATTTGGTTGCCGCGCGGCGAATGGCACGCTTACCGGGGCACGTCGCCCGACTTCAGATGCCGGTCGAACCAGTCGCCCACTGCCGCATAGTGCGCGAGAATGCCCGGCCACCAGGTGTGTCCCCCGCCGGGCTGAACGATGAGCTCCACCGGCAATCCGGCTTCCTGGTACCTGTCTCGCATTACTTCGGACTGTTGCATCGGCACCGTTTTATCCTTGTCGCCGTGGATCAACAGCAAGGGCGGATCGTCGGCCGTCACATGTTCGACGGGCGAGATCGATCGCAATTGCGACTCCAGATCATTGATCTGCCCGAAGATCTCGGCGAAGAATCCCGGCCGGCCTCGCTCGATATCCTGATAGCCGAGCGGCTTTCCCCAATTCACCAGGTCGGTCGGTGGAAACCAGGCGACGCAGGCCTGCACTCGGCTACTAACTTGCAGTACCGGATCCTTGGCCTGCGGATCGCCGTCGTCCCCTGTGGTGGCCGCCATCAGCGAGAGATGCCCGCCCGACGATCCGCTGGTGATTCCCAAGTGGTCCGGATCGACCCCGAAGCGCGACGCGTTGAGCCGCGCGAAGCGGACGCTGCGGCGGACGTCGTCAACCATCTCGGGCACGAAGTATCGCGGGGCACTGCCATGTCGGACCACGAACAGCGTGTAGCCGCTTTGCAGCAACCCTTGCACCCAATGTTCGCGGTCGCGTTGTCCATCGTCGGCGCCCGGAACGTCGGATTTGCCGGACCGCCAGCCGCCGCTCGACACGAGAATAACGCCGATGCCCTTGGCGCCATCGGCCGGAGTCAAGACGTCGAGCGTGAGTGCCAACCCATCCTTGTGACCGTAAACGACGTCTTCGACGACCGCGTATTTCGCCGGTCCGGCTGCATCGGCCCGGGGAGTCGCCGCGACCAGGAAGGCCGCGAATGCCAAAGCCACGCCAACGGTGTTTTGATAGTGCATGAACGAGAGTCCGAAGTATTGCGTGCGGAGTTTACGAATTGCTACAAGCCAAGCAAACCCAGAATAGCTGCTGGCCCCGGCGGTGCAAGCGAGGCCGTCGCGTTGGATTGTATCGCGGTCGCCCCTGGGCAAGCGGCTGCACGTGCTTTTGTCATCGCCGGGTTTGCACGGCCCTCCGCGCCACGTTAGCTTGGACGATCGGCGCGGCTCTTGCCAAGCGCTTGGCGGCCACAATTCGTTTTCCAGGAGGTTCCTCCGATGGCACGCTCACGGATCTGCAAGCCGGCATGGCTGCTCGGGTATTGCTGTTTGATCACGACAATGTTGCCGGCGGCGCGGAGCGAGGACCAGCCGCTGAAGATCGACACGGGCATGATCTCCGGCGCGCGATCCGATCACGACGCCAGCGTGCGCGTCTACAAAGGCATTCCATTCGCGGCGGCGCCGGAGGGCGCGCTGCGCTGGCAGCCACCGCAACCGCCAGAGAACTGGGAAGGCGTACGCGCATGTACGACTTTTAGCGCCGTCTGTCCGCAGGCACCCTACCCTGAAAGTTCGGTGTATTTTCAGGAGCCGCAACCGCAGAGCGAAGACTGTTTGTACCTCAACGTCTGGACCGCGGCCGAGCGGCCCGACGAGCAGCGGCCCGTCATGGTGTGGATTCATGGCGGAGCGCTGACGCGCGGCTCCGGCTCATTGCCCGTCTACGACGGTACGGCGCTGGCGAAGCAAGGCGTGGTTCTGGTGACGCTCAACTATCGGTTGGGACCGTTCGGCTATCTGAGCCACCCGCTGCTCAGCAAGGAATCACTGCACGGCGCCAGTGGCAACTACGGCGTGCTCGACCAGATTGCCGCGTTGCAATGGGTGCAGCGCAACATCACCGCTTTTGGCGGAGACCCCACGCGCGTGACGATCTTCGGCGAATCGGCCGGATCGTGGAGCGTGTGCGCGCTGTTGGCCACGCCACTGTCACACGGCCTGTTTCAACGCGCGATAGGACAGAGCGGCGGCTGCTTCGGATTGATGCCCGATCTGAAGGAGAGCCGCCATGGTCTGCCGCCGGCCGAATCTCGGGGCGAGCGTCTGGCCGAGTTGTTGGATTGCGCGGAGGAAGCCGACCCGCTGGCGGCGATGCGTGCGAAATCGGCCGCGGACGTTCTGGCGGCGTCCGCCAAGGAACCGGCCGGGGCGCGCATGTCGGCCTGCGTCGACGGCTGGGTGTTTCCCGAGGAGATCGCCCAGGTTTATGCCGCCGGCAAGCAAGCGTCCGTGCCGGTGATCGTGGGCTCCAACGCCGACGAAGGCACCAGCCTGTTCGCCGCCGCGGTACCCGCGACACGCGATGTTTTCCTGCAAGCAGCCCAGAGCAAGTATGGCGATTTGACCGATGCCTTCCTGATGGTCTATCCCATCACCAGCGACAGCGACGTGCGCAACGCGTTTTTACACAGCATGCGCGACGAGTGGTTTACGTGGGAGATGCGCACCTGGGCGCGCCGCACGCAGCAAGCGGGACAAACAGCCTATCTTTATTTCTTCGCCCACGTACCGCCGCGGCCCGATCGCGAACAACTCGGCGCGTACCACGCTGCCGAAATCCCCTATGTGTTCGACAACCTGCGGCTGGTCCCTTGGCAGCTTGAGCCGGCCGACAAGGCCCTGGCCGCCGCGATCTCGGGCGCCTGGGTGCGTTTCGCCGCCAGTGGAAACCCCAACGGCGGTGATTTGCCGGATTGGGCGCCTTACGACTCAACCGGAGAGCCGTTCTTGGAATTCGGAGAAGCGATCCGCCCGGGCCAGGCATTGCTCAAGCGCGAGTGCGACTTCTTCGACGAGCACATGAAGCGACGGCGCGACGGAAAAACACGGTCGTGACGAGAATTCGCCCCTGTTGCAGAGAGCCGAATAGTCGAATTGCCCCGGATAGACGGTCCACCCCCTGAAATTGCGCTTTGACAATGTTCATATCCGACCTACGTTTTGTGTGAAGAGAGGACCCGTCACGACGCTCGCTCGACTGCAACCCGGTACGTTCCTCTCGCGTGCCTAAGTGAATTGCGATCGCGCCGGCGCCGCGATGCACGTCCCACTACGGCACAACCTGTCTTTTCCTTCACGAAGGGGCCTCGTCATGCATTCCGATTGCGCTTACCGTGCGCGCCCTGCCGGCCGCCGTCACTGGCTGACTGCAATGGCCGTCGCTGCGCTTTGCGTTTTCTTCGCCGGGCTTTCCCGCGCCAATGACATCGACCGCGTGGAAGAGGATTGGCGGCTGGTGGTCGCCGAGCCGGACACGCTGCTCGTCTCGCCGCAAATTACGTGTACGATGTCACCCGTGGGCAACCTGAATTCCGATTACGCGGTGTTCGACGTGAACTTGCGCAATTTTCCGTCCTACGAAGCGGGCGGCGTGCAGCTTCAGGTGTGGAACGGCGACAACTCCGTCAGCTCGATCCGCTCGAAATCCGGCGTCGTGCTCGGCGAGGCGAACGAGGTCGTGACCTGGACTCAAGTGATGACGGTGCAAGACGGCCACTTGTCGTTTGAGGTCACTAACGGGCAATCCACGAGTTGGGGCTCCTTTGGCGACGGCAATTCCATCGCTCTGGTGAAGGACACCAACTTGCAGAACCTGAACGAATACTCGCCGGCATCGACGGTCGACAACTCGGGCGTCGGCTATGGAGCCAATCGCGTGGCGTCATTGACGCTCGTGGGGATCCGCTTCTACTCCGGCCCGACGCTGGTGGGCCAAATCACCGAAGCGCAGACAGTTCACCCACAACCGTAACACCGTCGAGCAAAGCACCATTTACACGCAACGCGTTAGGACTCGCATCATGGTACGCATTCGAAGCTTTCGGCCCCAGCGCCGACGTGGAAGCATCCTGGTTTTGAGCGCCCTGTTGATGGTGCTCATGCTGGCCATGATTGCGTTTGCCGTCGACGTGGGATTCCTGCAAGTGGCACGCACGCAGTTGCAGCAGTCGGCCGACGCCGCGGCGTTGGCGGCCACGCTGGAGCTGGTGGACAGTGAGGGTCTGGGCGGCAGCCCGAACCTCACCGACGAGACGGCATCGGCGCGCGCGATCGCGGTTGAATACGCGGCCGCCAATCGCGTTGTGACGTCGCCGCCGACGGTCGATCCCAATGACGGCAACGTAACCACGGGCGACGTGGTGATCGGTTATCTGCAGGATCCATCCGATCCAACACAGACGATGGACTTTTCCGACCCGCACCGCGCCAATGCGGTGCAAGTGCGCGTGCAGCGTACGGCCGACGCTAATGGCGAAGTCCACCTCTTCTTCGGCCGCATCTTCGGGCAGACCAGCCAGTCCGTGACGGCCACTGCCACTGCCGCCATCTTGACCAACTTCAGCGGGTTCCAAGCGCCGGCCGACGGCAGCAACCTGGGCATCCTGCCGTTTGCGCTGGACGAGGATACCTGGAACGACATGATCTCCGGCGGCGGCACCGATTCCTGGAGTTGGGACCCCGAACACAATCAGATTTCGCCCGGCAGCGACGGCATCCGCGAGGTCAATCTGTATCCGCAGGGCACCGGCTCGCCCGGCAACCGGGGCACCGTCGACATCGGCAGCAGCAATAACAGCACCAACGACATTGCGCGGCAAATCGTACACGGAGTGAACGCGTCGGACTTGGCGCACATGCCCGGCGGCAAGGTCGCGCTCAATGGCGACGGCGAGTTGAACCTCAATGGCGACACCGGCATCAGTGCCGGGATCAAGGATGAATTGGCATCGATCAAGGGAAAGCCACGCGTGATTCCCATTTTCCGCGAAGTCACCGGAAATGGAAACAATGCCCAGTACCTGATCGTGAAGTTCGTCGGCGTGCGCGTATTGGACGTAAAGCTGACTGGCGCGATGAGCAGCAAGCGCGTCATGGTGCAGCCGGCCAACGTCAAGATGGAGGGCGGCATACCCGGCGGCGACGCTCAAACCAGCTCTTTTGTCTATTCGCCTGTATGGCTGGTCCGTTAAGGCCAGATTAATTGAGGATCCGTGGCATGTTGACCTCTATTGCGTCTCGGCAGCACGAACCACTCGCCTCGGCCGCACAGCGAGCCATTGTCACCGCCGCGTTGCCGCCTGTCAGGCGGCGCGCGGCGCGTTCGAGCAAATGGCGACGTGGCACGGCGGTTGTCGAGTTTGCCGTCGTGGCGCCCGTTTTCTTTCTGTTGGTGTTCGGAATGATCGAGTACGGCCGGATGGTCATGGTGCAACAGATCCTGACCAACGCGGCGCGCGAAGGTGCTCGCGTCGGCATCCTGGACAACAGCACCGAGGGCAACGTGCAGACGGCCGTGGATCAGTATCTCTCGGCTGCCAATATCAACGGCGCCACGCGCACGGTGACCCCGAATCCGCCCAGCTCGGCGGCATCGGGTACGGCGGTCACGGTCACGGTGTCGGTGCCTTTCAGCCAGGTCAGTTGGCTGCCGGCGCCCTTCTTTCTGGGCAACACGACACTGAGCTATACGGCCACCATGCGCCGCGAAACGATGCCCTGACCGCTTGGCGATCTCTGCCGCCGGGGCATCTGGCCGGCGGCGTTGCGGCTCGAAGAGGGGGAGCGCCGCTTCTTGCTCCCGGCCATCCTTAGGGAGGGTGCCTGCTCGGGAAATATCGGTGCCCCTGCCAGCGCGTTTTGCATCCCGTTCTAGCCAGCGACGTACTTCCAGTTATATTTGACGGTCCCGGTTGGCTGGCTGTCGAACGGTTTGTCCGTGTACTCATTCTCGGTTTGCAAGGATCTCCATCCATGTTGTTATCGCCTGACCTCCCCTGGCGCACGCTGCTGCGTCCCGATCTGTTCCCTCGTGTGCCCACGGTGCGTGCCGAGGACGAAGAAGAAGAGACGGACGACGACGATGACAAAGACGAATTGTCGGACGATGACGACGATCTGGAAACGGAAATCCACCAGCCGCTGGAGACCGTCGACGACTTCGACGAGGACGATTTCGACGACGACTTCGATGACGACTTCGAGGAGGAGCCCGAAGAAGACGACGAATTGCACTCTGCCGCGGACAGCGACGCCGACGAGGAATTCGACAAGTAAGGCCGGCGGCGCCCGCATGGCGCCGCTCCGACGACCGCGATTTTTGGCGCCGGCAGTCCGCCTTTCATCCGTCGAAGCTGCCAAGAGGGCTACGAGTCGTTGAATGCCGGGCACTCTCTGGCATCGGCTGCCGGGCCCGAGTACACTCGAAGTCTGACAAGCCCGGGGGGCCACTCCACTGGGCGTCGTCCGGTCCCACCCCCGCCTCGCAGGAGTTCCGCGCACGTGCCTAACCAGCTTCAGCGATCGATGCGCGCCGGCGCGTTAGCGGCAACCGCGACGTGGTTCGCCGTTTGTGCCGCGTACCAGGTCGTGGCCGCGGCCGAACCGGCCCGCGCGTTTTCGCTTTCCGACGGCGACCGCGTCGTGCTGCTGGGCGGTACGATGATCGAGCGACAACAGTCCTATGGCAATCTGGAAGCGGCGCTGACCGCGCGCTTTTATCCGGCCAGGATCCAATTCCGCAATCTCGGCTGGAGCGGCGACACCGTGTTTGGCGAGGCACGTGCCGGCTTTGGCAACGCCGCCGACGGCTTTGCCCACCTCAAGCAGCACGTGCTGGACCTGAAACCGACGGTCATTCTGCTGAACTATGGCGCCAACGAGTCATTTGCCGGCAAAGACGGATTGCCGGACTTCCTTGCCGGGCTCGAAACGCTGCTCAATACGCTCGACGAGACCAAGGCGCGCATCGTATTCTTGTCACCCACACCCCACGAAGACCTGGGTCGGCCGCTGCCCGACCCGGCGGAACACAATGCGCAACTGGCCCAGTACACGGCCGCCATCGCGAAAGTCGCCGCCGAGCGGGGCGCGCCGTTCGTGAATTTGTTTGAGCTGCTGGGCAAGAAGCTACAGCCCCCCTCGGAGTTGCCGCTGACCGACGACGGGCTGCACTTGACCGCCTATGGCGACTGGCGCGCGGTGCCGGCCATCGAGCAAGGACTGGGCTTGCTGCCGCGGCAATGGTTTGTCGACATCGACGCCCGCCAGCGCAACATCGCGGCTCGCGGCACGACCATCAGCGATGCCGAGTTCACACCACGCTCGATCCGCTTTCAAGCCGTCGACCGCCAGTTGCCGCTGCCATTGCCGCCGCCCGATGCGCCTTCCGGCAGCCAGGCGGCGACCGCGCCGCGCATAGTGCGCGTGTTTGGACTTCCGCCCGGCAAGCATGAATTGCAGATCGACGGGCAGTCGATGGGCGTTGCTGCGGCAGAGGCTTGGGCCACGGGCCTGGCCGTGGGCGATGGACCGGACTTCGCGCAAGTCGAGCAACTTCGCCAGGCGATCATCGCCAAGAACGAGCTGTATTTTCATCGCTGGCGGCCGCAAAACGTCACCTACTTGTTTGGATTCCGCAAGCACGAGCAGGGCAACAACGCGGTCGAGATTCCGCAGTTCGATCCGCTGGTCGAGGAAAAAGAGAACGAGATACACAGGCTGGCCGAGCCCGCGGCACGTCGCTATCAAATCATCCAGGTGGAAGCGCCATGATGCTGCCGCTGCTCTTGACCCGCAAAACCAACTCCGGCAGTTGCATTGCCAGGCACTCGTGGCTGGCGGCGCTGGCCTTGTTGCTGGCGGTGCCCTCGACGAGCCTGGCGCAACGCGATCTGAAGGTGATTCCGGATCCCGATCCCGAGCTCGAGCGCCAGAGCTTTCAACTGGCCGACGGGCTGGAGGTCAACCTGTACGCGGCCGACCCCATGCTGGCCAAGCCCATCCACATGAACTTCGATGCCCAGGGTCGGCTGTGGGTGGCCACCAGCGAGATCTATCCGCACGTCAAACCGGGACAACAAGCCGACGACAAGATCCTGGTGCTCGAGGACACCGATGGCGATGGCCGCGCGGAGAAAACGACGGTCTTTGCCGACGGACTGCTGATTCCCACCGGCGTCGAGCCCGGCGACGGCGGCGCCTACGTGGCCAACAGCACCGAGCTTTTGCACCTGGCCGATACCAACGGCGACGGACGCGCCGATCGCCGCCGCGTCATGCTGTCGGGCTTTGGCACCGAGGACACCCACCACATCATCCACACGTTCCGGTGGGGCCCCGACGGAATGATGTACTTCAACCAGTCGATTTACATCCACAGCCATATCGAGACGCCCTACGGCGTGCGCCGGCTCAACAGTGGCGGCATCTGGCAGTTCCGCCCGGAAACCATGGAACTGGAAGTCTTCGCTCGCGGGCTGTGCAACCCCTGGGGCCATATTTTCAATCGCTCGGGCCAGTCGTTCGCTACCGACGGCGCCGGCGGCGAAGGCATCAACTACGTCTTCCCCGGCGTCACCATGTTCACGTACGCTGGCGCTACGAAGATTCTGCACGGGCTGAATCCCGGCAGCCCCAAGCACTGCGGGCTGGAGGTCGTCAGCGGCCGTCACTTTCCCGACGATTGGCAGGGCAACCTGATCACCAACGACTTTCGCGCCCATCGCGTGTGCCGCTTTGTGGTGACCGAAAACGGCTCCGGCTACACCTCGCGCGAACAGCCCGAGATCATCAAGACCACGCACGCGGCCTTCCGGCCCATCGACGTGAAGATCGGTCCGGACGGAGCGCTGTACATCGCCGACTGGTACAACCCGATCATTCAGCACGGCGAAGTCGACTTCCGCGACGAGCGCCGCGACCACACGCATGGCCGCATTTGGCGTGTGACGGTCAAGGATCGCCCGCTGGTCGAGCGCCCCAAGCTGGTCGAGGCATCGGTGGGTGAGTTGCTCGAGGCCTTGCACGCCCCGGAAGACTTCACCCGACTGCACGCCAAGTTGCAGCTCAAAGCGCGCGGCGCGAAGCAGGTCGTGCCGCAGTTGGCCGCGTGGGTCGATGGTCTGGACGACACCGATGCGCAGAACGAGTATGCCCGGCTGGAAGCCTTGTGGACGTATCAATCGCTCGACGTCGTCGAGCCGAAGTTGCTGGAGGCGCTGCTGCGCTCGCCGGACCATGAAGTCCGCGCCGCTGCCACGCGCGTGCTGCGCGCGTGGCGCGACGACTTTCCCCACGCCGCCGGATTGCTGGCGGCGCAGGTCGAGGACGAGCATCCCCGCGTGCGGCTCGAAGCGGTGCGTGCCCTGGCCGAACTGAATACGGCGCAGGCCGCTGAGTTGGCGATGCGGGCCCTGGATCGCCCAGTCGACCGTTTCCTGGATCATGCCCTCTGGCTTACGGCCCGCGATCTGACGGATCAATGGCTGCCCGCGTTGCAGGCCGGACAGCTCGATTGTGACGGCAATGCCAGGCACTTGACTTATCTGCTGCAAGCGGCCGGTTCGCCCGCGGTGGTCGAACCGCTGATGCAACTATTGGCGTCGGGAAAGCTGCCGCGCGATCGTCAGCAAAGCGTGCTTGTGCTGGTGGCTGCGCTGGGAGACGAAGATCATCTGCAAACCGTGTTCGACATGGCGATGAAGGTCGACTCGCCGCCGGCAGTGCGTGCCGAGTTGCTATCAGCCCTGGTGCAAGCGGCTCGGATGCGCAAGGTGCGACCGGCGGGTGAGCTCGGCGAGATTGCCGATCTGTTGGACGCCGACGACGAGTCGCTGCGGCTGGCGGCCATCGACGCGGCAGGCCTCTGGAAACTTACCCATGCGCGCGACCGACTGATCGAACGTGCCACGGCTGATGCGACTAGCGATGCCGAGCGCCGCGCGGCGCTGGCCAGCGTGGCGGCCATGGGAGGCGACAGCACCTCGGCCGTGCTGACGCTTTGCAAGTCGCAGCACAATGCAGCGCTGCGAGTGGCGGCCATCGAGGCCC
>JBGSYQ010000154.1:0-13377 GCA_041750795.1 Pirellulales bacterium
CTCGCGCCGGGCCTGAGCACGCCGCGGTCGCTGTTCTCGTGGTTTGGCCTGCCGGGCGATGGCTTCGGCGGGATGAACCCGGCGGCGGCCAGCATGCCGATGTTCACCGTGCCGTACGATTTTTCACCCCGGCTCGATGCGCTGGTTGGCGTGCCGATTGCAGTCTGGTCTACCAGGCCGTTCGTGGGCCGCTGGTGGGCCGAAGCGTCGCCCCCCATCGACGCGCAACTGACCGACGAAGGCCGGCTGGCCGGTACGATCGAGTGCCGCCTCGATGCGCCGCTGGAGAACAGCGTGCTGATTTACGACACCTGGGCCTATCCGCTCCGCAAGCTTCAGCCGGGGCAGTTGATCGATATTGGCAACGAGGTCGACCCGCAAACCGTCGAGACCTATTTGCGCCAGGTGACGGTGCGGGGCGATCGCGATTATTCACCCTCCTACGATCAGACGTCGTTCGACGTGGCGCGGATCGTCGAAGTGATGAGCTGCCACGAATTGGCTGGGGGCCGCTCCTACACCGGCCTGGACGGCACGTACCAGGATTTCGTCGACCTGAGCACGTTGGTGAGCGACGGCCGCGCCATTCTCATCGGTCGCCAGAACCGCAGCGCCACCCGCTTGCAGTGCGACGGCCGGCCGCTGGACGACGCCGACGGCCAGAAGTGGACCTACTATCGATTCGTCTTTCCCGTAGCGCGACCGGCCGCTCCCTAGCACGGGCGCCGTCGCCGTACCGCCACGAACTTGCCCAGAGGATGCACGCGTGATTGAAGCCCACGACCTGACCATGAAGTACGGCGAATTGTTCGCCGTCAAGTCGCTCGAGCTCGACTTGCAGAAGGGGGACGTGTTCGGCTTCATTGGTCCTAACGGCGCCGGCAAGACCACCACCATGAAGATCCTGGCCACGCTCTTGAATCCCACCTGGGGCGAGGCCTACGTCTGCGGCTATTCGATCTATACCCACCCGCGAGACATTCGCCGCGTGATCGGCTACATGCCCGACTTCTTCGGCGTGTACGACGACATGAAGGTGATCGAGTATCTGGAATTCTTCGCGGCGGCCTATCGCATCCGCGGGGCGGCGCGGCGGAAGATCTGCGACGAGGTGCTCGACCTGGTCGAACTGGGCTACAAGCGCGAGGCGCTGGTCACCAGCCTCTCGCGCGGCATGACGCAACGGCTCGGCCTGGCGCGCGTGCTCCTGCACGATCCGCAGGTGCTGTTGCTCGACGAGCCGGCCAGCGGGCTGGACCCCCGCGCGCGGATTGAAATTCGCGGCCTGCTCAAGCGGCTGCGCGACACGGGCAAGACGATCATGGTCTCCAGCCACATCCTGCCCGAGCTGGCCGACGTCTGCAACAAGATCGGCATCATCGAGCGCGGCGAGTTGATCGTCAACGCCGATGTGGCCGAGGTGATGCGGCAGGTACGCCGGCGTACGGTGCTGAACGTCTCCGTCGTCGGCAAGACCAACGGCGCGGCCGAATTGCTCGGCGAGCATCCCAGTGTCGACACAGTGGAAACGCGCGGCCCGCTGCTGGTGGTGACCCTCGTGGCCGACGTCACCGACTACAGCCCCCTGGCGACGCTGCTGGTGAAGAACGGCTTCCAGCTCAACCTGTTCAAGGAAGAAGAAATGAATCTGGAAACCGCGTTCATGCTGCTGACGAAGGGGATTACGTCGTAGGAGCAGGCGGGAGGCGGGAGGAAGAAGAAGACGATGGGGGGCAAGCGAATCGGTGGAGCGTGTGGTATGCCAGGCGAGCAAAGTCAAAACTACTGCTTGCCTTAGCGTCCTCCAGCCTCCAGCCCGCCTCCTCACTCCCCGATTACCTTCACCAGCACGCGCTTCGGCCGGCGGCCATCGAACTCGCCGTAGAAGATTTGCTCCCAGGGGCCGAAGTCGAGCTTGCCCTTGGTGATCGCCACCACCACTTCGCGGCCCATGATTTGCCGCTTGTGATGCGCGTCGGCGTTGTCCTCGCCCGTGCGATTGTGCTTGTATCGCTCGGGCGATGGATCGAACGGCGCCAGTTCCTCCAGCCACTTCTTATAGTCCGCCAGCAACCCCGGTTCGTCGTCGTTGATGAACACCGAGGCGGTGATGTGCATGGCGTTGACGAGGCACAATCCTTCCTGCACGCCGCTCTCTCGCACGATCGCCGCCACGCGCTCGGTGATGTTCGAAAACTCCATGCGGGCAGGGAGGTTGAACGTGAGATACTCGGTAAAGGACTTCATCGGGGGTGTCCTCCGCGTGCGGGCAAATCTGCTTGGGCCGCCAAGTCTACCAGAAACGCCATCAACAATCGCCGTTGGCGCACGGCCTTCAGGCCGCGGATACTCTTCCCACTTGATCACGCCAAGCCGGCACGCGCCCAAGACAATCTGCGGCCTCCCGCCTCCCGGCTCGCGCCTGCATTCCCCTTGACGCCTCGCCAGCATTTTCCGATAGTCCCGCTCCTCTGTGTCCGGACCTTGAATGCTAGCACCTCGTTTCGGGCTGTTATGTCGAGCGGCGATCGGACGACGCAGTATCCTTCGCACTTGGCGAAGCTGGTGGCTTTGCGGCTGGCCAGCGATGGGCATTTTGCGCCTGCCGAGGGCGTGCTGACGCGCTTGCTCGAAACGCTGTACTTCGCCAGCTTGAAGACCGACGAGGCGCGGCCCGTCTATTGCACGGTCAACTTCGTCGATCCCGACGGGCTGCACGGTGATCTGGCCGAGCGGCGGCCGGCCGACGCCTGGAGCGTGGTGCCGTTTGACCGGCCGCTGCCGTTCGAGGTGCGCACGCTGGCGAAGCTGGCACGTGCGGCCGACCCGGCCGTGTCGTCGCTGGCCGTCTATCACGATCGCCGCAACAAGCTGTTCATCTGGGGCATGGTTGACCAGGAGCCGCGCCACAGCGACCACATCACGCTGGACGCGCGCGGCATCCTCCCACGACCCGGCCTGTTTCAAGCCACCATCACCGGCGTGGGAAATATCTCGGTCTATCGCAACGACGAATTGATCGGCAGCCTCGAACAAAATACGCTGGTCGAGGAATACCACGACGTGCTGTGGTCGGGCCCGGTACACGACCTGCTGGTCGGATACCTGCGCAGCTACCTGCACGGCAACGGCCTGCCGGCCAGCGATCCGGTCGGCATGGCGCTGGAGCGCGAGCTGCTGATGCGCTGGATCAACTCGATCTGCCGCATCCTCATGAACGTGCGACTGTATCGACACGGCGGCGGGCTGTTGATCACGCCGCAAACATCGCTCGACGGCCTGAACGTCAAGTACAGCATCCGCTACGACCGCCTGCTGCGCGCTTTGCGCGCGATGGTCGAGAATCAAGCGCAGCATCGCCGCAACGCGACTGGCGCCGACGCCGGCGACGAACAGTTGCTGGTGCCCTACAGCGGCATCGAGCGCGAGATGGCCGAGCACAAGAACGAGGTGTTGGGCGCCATCCGCTTTATCGCCTCGCTGTCGTGCGTCGACGGCTTCGTGCTGCTCGACGAACAGATGGTCGTACACGGCTTTGGCGTGGAGGTGCGCACCGACAATTTACTATCGGATATTCACGTCGCGCGCGACTCGCACGCCGACCCCAAACGCTCGCGGCTATCGGAGCTGACGCAATACGGCACGCGGCATCGCGCCATGATGCGCTACTGTTACGACAAGCCCGGCTCGCTGGGCCTGGTGGTCTCGCAAGACGGCGACATCCGCGCCATGACGCGCATCGACCAGCGGCTGGTGCTGTGGGAGAACATCGACGTGCAGTTGGCCTACAAGTCCTCGGGCGGCCAACTCCGTGGCCATCCATCCGGCCCGCTGTTGTGGCGAGTCAACGCCCGGGTAGCTTAGAAACAGGCTGGAGGCGGGAGGCGGGAGGACGCTCAGGCAAGCAGTAGCGTCGGCTCCGCGCGTCGCGTCGGCGTCTTCGTCTTTTTCCTCCAGCCTCCAGCCTCCGGCCTCCCGCCTCTCACGCCAACGGCGTCCAGCCGAGTGCGCCGGCGATTCTTAGCACGATCCAGATGACGGTGCAGCAGATGATGTCGAAGCCGAGGCCGGCGACGATCATGCGGCGGGCGGGGATCAGCCCCGAGCCGTAGACGATGGCGTTGGGCGGCGTCGAGACCGGCAATGCCGAGCCGAAGCTGGCGGCATACGTGACGGCCAACAGTGGCATGACGGCGTCGATCTGCGCCTGCCGGCAAATGGCGGCGATGACGGGAATCAGCGCCGCGGCGGTCGCCGCATTGCTGGTGAAGACGCTCAGACCGATGCCGCCGGCGATGGCCAAGGCGGTGATCGCCCAGACGTTGCTGGTGTCGAGCCAGTCGAACGCGCTTTGACCGATGACGTGGACCAGGCCCGTGCGGAACATCAAGTTGCCCAGCGCCAGGCCCGAGCCGAACAGCATCATCGTGCCCCAGTCGATGGCGGCCAGGTCGTCCTGCGCCAGCGAGAAGCGCCGCTTGCGCCAATCGACGGGCAGCAGATAGAGCATCACCGGCGCCATCATGGCAACGACTTCTTCAGGGAAGTGCGCGCGCAGCCATTCGCTGGCCGCGTCGAACCGCAGCAGCAACAGCAGCGACGGTGCCACCCACAGAGTCACGACGACCAGGAACACCGCCAGGGTGTTCCGCTCGCCCGCCGACCAGGCGCCCAGCTTGGCGCGCTCGCCGCGCAAATGCGTTCGCAGCGCGGGCAGATCGAGCTTTTCCGCCGGAGCCAGCAAACGCATCCAGGCAAACAGCCCCACGCCCAGCGCGATCGCCATGGGGATGCCCACCACGCTCCAGCGGCCGAAGTCGATCGGCCGGCCGAAATACTCGTCGGTGCGAAAATAGCCCATGGCTACCACGTTGGTCGTGGTGCCGATGGGCGTGGCGACGCCGCCGGCCGACGAGGAATAGGCAATCATCAACAACAAGGCCGTGGCGTAGCGCGAGCGGGGAAACGCGGCAGCGCCGTCCCCCATGCCCGCGGCCAGCACGGCGATCATGCCCATCGCCACCGGATAGATCATGGCCGTGGCTGCGGTGTTGGAGATCCACATCGACAGCACCATGGTGGTGAGTCCCACGGCGGCCAACAGGGTGTTGCTGGAGTGCGTTGCCCAGCGCGTGGACAGGATCGACAGCGCCAGTCGCCGATCGAGTCCGTGCCGCGTCATGGCTCGGCCGATGAACATGCCGCCCAGCAGAAAGAACAGCACCGGGTTGCCGAATTGCGAAAACGCAACCCGCGCTTGATCGAACCTGCCCCCTTCCACCGGCACCGCGCCGAAGATGACCGCGAGGATGACGGCGCACAGCCCGGTGACGGCAATGGGAATGGGCTCGGCGATCCACCAGATGATGGTCAACAGCAGCACGCCGGCCAGACGATGAGCCTCGGGCGTGAGGCCTTCGCGCGGCCCCCACACAAACCATGCCACCATCACGGCCGGTCCCAGCACCAGTCCCCAGCGATCCCACGGAAAGTGCAGCCAGGGGGAATCGTCAGTGGATTCGAGCGGTTCGTACACGGCGGATCGCGGTTCGCTGAGACGTGCGGCGGATGCTGGCTTCGGCAGTTATAAGTGCGCGCAGCGCGTGGTGCAATTGCGGCGGGACAGCCTGAAGGCCGAATACCAACGATTGCCTTCTGTGGTTTCGCCGCCGCGTTGTGCTGGGTAGAATGCTGCCGTTGCCGGCTCGAATTCCGCTCATTTGCGCGCGAAGCCCGATGGAATTACCGCGTCGCCACGGACCTTGGCAGATTCTTGCCCGCGAGACAATGTATCGCGATCCGTGGATCCAGGTCGATCGCGACCAGGTGATCCGGCCCGACGGCGCGCCCGGCACGCACTGCATCGTGCATTTGCTGCACGGCATCTCCGTCCTGGCGGTCGACGACGACGGCGTGGCTCACCTGACGCAGGACTTTCACTACGGCGTGGGGCGCACCACGATCGAAGTTGTCTCGGGCGGCATCGATCCGGGCGAAGAAACCTTGGCCGCAGCCCAGCGCGAGCTGCGCGAGGAGTTGGGCATCACGGCCGGCCAGTGGACCGACCTGGGCGCGTGCGATCCGTTCACCACAATTGTCGTCTCGCCGACGCGGCTGTTTCTGGCGCGCCGGCTCAGCTTTGGCCCCAGCGCGCTGGAGGGGACCGAGCAGACACGTGTTTTCTCGGCGCCGTTCGACGAGGTGGTCCGCATGGTGTTCGACAGCCGCATCACGCACGGACCGAGCAGCGTGTTGATCTTGAAGGCGCGTGAAGTGCTGGGCGGCGTGAGCGGCTAGTGCAGCCTGTTGAATTCTTCAACAGGTTGCTAGCCCATCCACCGCGCCATCTCACCGCTGCGGAGCGACTGGTTGGCCAGGTGCGCGGCGCTGGCGGCGCTGACGCCGGCTTCGGCCGGAGCGTGCGGGCGTTTGCGGCTGCGGATGCACTCCACCCAGTTGGCCAGGTGCAGCACTTCGCCCTTGGGCAGATCGTAAAAATCGGCGCCGCGCGGGCCGCTACCCAGCACGAGCTCACGTGCTGCAATCTTCTTGTTGCGCTCGGGATGAATCTCGTAGCGGCCTCGATCGAGGTAGAGCGTCGCCTCGCTGCCCATGAACTCCAGCATTTCGCCGTTACGCGCGTTGGCGAACGTGCCCTCGAAATACACTTGTACTTCGCGCTCGGGATAGCGGAGCAGGGTTTGTACGGTGTCGGGCGTTTGCCACAGGCCCTTGGCATTGAACATGTCGCCGATCGAGGCCGCGGTCGTGGGGTGGTCGACGTCGAGAAACCAATGCACGATGTCGATGTGGTGCACCATCAGGTCGGTGAAGATGCCGCCGCCAAAGTCCCAAAACCAGCGCCAATTGCGAAAGCGATACTCGTCGAACGGCTGCTCGGGCGCCGGTCCGAGGAATCGCCGCCAATCGACCGTGGCCGGATCGATGTTGTAGGCCGTGCGGGCCCAGCGCGGCGTGTTACGATTCCAGGTGAGGTGCACCTTGTGGATATCGCCGAGCTGGCCGCTCTTGACGATCTCGTACGCCTCCTGAAATTGCGGCATGCTGCGCTGCTGCGTGCCCACCTGCACGATGCGCTGGTACTGATTCTGCGCTTCGATCACGGCCGCGCCTTCGGACAGTTCGTGCGTGACGGGCTTTTCGACGTAGACGTCCTTGCCGGCCGCGCAGGCTGCCACTGTCAGCGGCACGTGCTGATGGTCGGGCGCGCCGATGATCACTGCGTCGACGTCGGCACGATTGAGCAATTCTTCGTGGTGCTTCGTGGTGAACGCGCCTTCGGCGGCCAGCGCCTTGCCATCCGCCAGGTGCTGATCCCAAACGTCGCAGACCGCCGTGATTCGCACGCCAGGCACTTCCTTGAGTGCTTGCATCAATTGACGGCAGCGCCCACCGGTGCCGATGCAGCCGATGTTGATCGTCTCGTTCGCCAGATAACCGCGCGCCGAACCGGTGAAGCCGGCCATCACCAGGCCAGCGGCCAGGCCCAGGCGTTCCAGGAAATCACGACGGTTGTGCGAGGTGTTCATGGCAGTGTCCAGTTCGTTCTTAGCGTGCAAAGGTCAATACGCCCCATTCAACAACTCCACCATTTCGCTTTGCGTCGGCACACGAGGATTGACGCGGACGATGCGCCGAATTGCCAGCGCCTTTTCGGCCATTTCGGGAATCTGATCCTTGGTGGCACCCAAGTCGCGCATTCGGGCGGGGATGCCGATCGCGCGATTGAGTCGCTGGATGGCGGTAATCGATCGCTCGGCTGCTTGCTGCTCGGTCAAGCCGCTGATGTCTTCGCCCATGAGCTGCGCCACTCGCGCGAGCGCCTGCTGCCGCACCGACAGGTTATAGCGCATCACATAGGGCAGCAACAGGCCGTTGCCGGCGCCGTGCGAGCAGTGCGTCAAACCGCCCAGCGGATATTCCAGCGCGTGCACCATGGCCACGCCCGCGTTGGAGAAGGCCAGCCCCGCCAGCAGCGCGCCCAGCGCCATGGCTTCGCGAGCCTGCAAATCGTCGGGTTGCTCGACGGCGCGCCGTAGATTCGCGCCGATCAGTGAAATCGCCTTTTCGGCCAGGCAGTCCGCCAGAGGATAACGGCCTTGATAGACGGCCGTCTCACCCGGCTGCAGCGGAAAGTCAGTGTAGTCGACCGCCGTGTAGGCTTCGATGGCGTGCGTCATCGCGTCGATGCCACTGTCGGCGGTCACCTTGCGCGGACAGGAGAGCGTCATTCGCGGATCGACCACGGCCACGGCCGGACGCAGATAGTTGCTCATCGCGCCGACTTTGATGTTGTTCTCCCGATCGGTAAACACGCCGGCGCCGGACACTTCGCTGCCGGTGCCGGCGGTGGTGGGCACGCAAACTAGCGGCAGCACGGGCCCCGGCACCTTGTTCTCGCCCAGATAGTCGCGCGGCGAACCGCCGTGCGACAAGACCGCCGCGGCTATCTTTGCCAGGTCCATGTTGCTGCCGCCCCCCAACCCCACCAGCCCGTCGGGATTGAAACCCTTGGCGTGAGCCACGCAGCGCTCGGCCGCATCGAGCGAGGGCTCGGGCTCGCCGCCTGCAAACACTTCCAGCGATGCCTGCTCGGCCAGCGGCGCTTCGATCTGACGGCACAACTCCGCGGCGATCAGCCGCTCATCAGTGACGATCAACATGCGCTGGATGCCCAGCCGGCGGGCGACCTCGCCCAGTTGATCGACCGCGCCGCAGCCAAAGACGATCTGGCCGGCCGAGTTGAAGCTCCACGTGGTGCGCATGGTTTGCCTTGTATCGAGAGGGAAAAGCAATGCGAGTCATCGCTGCGCTGATCCGCGCCCTCGCAGCGAGGCGAGCCGCATTGTAACCGCTGCGCCCGGCCGCCAGCAAAACTCTCATGCTCGCGGCGACAAAGTCATGGTGCCTTGGGCGTGCCGTTCAGAGCATGCACGGCCCGCACGATGTCCTCCTCGACCGCTGGGGTCCACGGTGAAGGGAGGCTGTAGTAGACCATCGCTCCGCCCCCTTCATAACCACCTTCGCCCAGCACGCGGCGCGACGGAATGTACGCCATCACGTCGTTCGTGTAGCCGGCGACCCACGTCGTGTCCGGTCCCAGTTCGCGCTTCAAACGCAGCGCATAGTCGACCACGACTTCGCCGCCCAGCGTCACTAGCGTTAGTTTGTCTCCCAATCGCCAGTATTGAATCGGATAGCGATACGTTCCCGGCAGCGACTGGCCCGCGTCGAGCAACGAGAGATACCACTTGGCGCGAGCCGCGACGTACTTGTCCGCCGATTCCGCGTCGCGCTCGACTTCCTCGCGCGTGGGCACGCTGGCCAGGGCCAGGTCGACATGTGTGCCGCGGGCGGTCAGATCGCCTTCGATCGGCATCAGCGTCTCGTCCAGGGCTTTGTCGACGGCCGCGGCCAACTCGGCGCCGTACTGCCTGGCGAGCTCAACCTGGCGGCGCGGCAGCGGATTCTGGTCCGCACCGCAGCCGGCGAAGAACACGGCCGTGCAGCCGGGGTGCCTGGCCTCCAATTCGCTTTGCGCAAAACCCGGATAGTCGCTCGACCATTCGTAACCCGACAGCACCGTTGCGTGACAGGCATAGCCGAACAGCACTGCGGTAAGCTTACCATCGAGATCGGTGATCTTCAGCACCGGCACGTCGTGGTCGTACGGTCCGACCAGCTTGCCTTCGGCGCGCAGACGAGGCACGTCGGCCTCGGGGTTGTTGCGTCGGTTGGTGGCAAACGCGGCGTTGCCGTGGCCAAACGCCAACTTCGACGGCGCTAGCTCCGCGATGGCCTGGCCAACGACGTCGACGATCGACTGCTGCAAGCGCACGGCATAGGCATCGATGAGCTGCCTCTGGTTGTCGTCGAGCTGGTCGTAGTGCAGCGAGCGGAGGTTCAGTCCCACGACAGGCCCGCTGTGCGAGTGCGAACAGCAGAACGCCACGTTCGCCGGCACCAGGTTGTACTTGCGGGCAACCAATTCGCGCACAGGCTCGGCCACGTCGGGGCTGATCCCCACCAGGTCGAGCCCGATCAGGGCGACGCGCGTGCCGCGTGCATCTTCGAGCACGATCGCCTTGGCGAACAGATCGTTAAGAAAGCCGGTCGCCGGTTGCGTTCGCGAGCCGTAGCCGGCCATCCACATCGATTGCTCGGGCGTGATCTTCACCTTGGCGGCGCCGACTTTCCAGGCGGCCTGTGCCTCGCCCAATACCATCACGAGCACCGCCGCCGACGCGAACGCGTGCATGAGATACCGGCGGATCGACATAGCAGGATTCCTTGGCGTATACGAGATCGTATGCTACGCGAGCCCGAGTAAACGACGCGCATTGTCGCGAAACACGGTGGCCTGCACATCCGCAGGCAGTTCCAGCGTGCGAAACAGCGTGAGTTGCGGCACATCCTGTCCGGGCGCGAGGAAGTCCGTGCCGAACATCAGCCGATCGGCGCGACGCGCCAGAAACTCACGACCGAACTCCAGGTCGCGCGAAATGGCGCCCGCGCCGCTGCCGGCCGACAGATCGCCGTAGATATTGGGATAAGCCTCCATCAGCCGGTCGATTGCTCCGCCCGGCACAACCTTGCCCTCGGGATAGCCGCCCAAGTCCTTTTGCGCGATTTCGCCGGAGATCGACGCCCACCAACCCGGACCATGCCCGATGAAATTGGTTTCGGGAAACTCCTTGAGCGCTCTCTCCAGGCCGGGCAAACCTGGCGCGTCCACGTTGCGCTGCTCGTCGAGGTGAAACAGCACCGGCAGGTTCAACTTCCCACAAGCGGCATAGATGGTCATGTTGCGCGGATCGTCGATGCGCACCCCAGGTTTGTGCTCGCCGAAACCCCTGGCGCCGCGATCGACGTAGCGCTTGAGCATCTCGACCAGGCCGCTCGATCCGCCGCGATAGCTGGTGCGCGGGTCGACCGAGCAGAACGGAATAAGCCGGTCGCGATGGGGTTCGGTTTCGGCCAGCACGAAGTCGCTGGTCAGCGGATAACTGGACGACTCGGGCGATACCAGCGGCAACACCACGGCCTGGGCAATTTCGTGGTTGTCCATCCACTTGAGCAATTCGCCGGCGGAAAGCGGCTGGGTGCTGTTCCAAGTCTGACCCAGATGTGTATGTACGTCGACGTAGTTCCCCGGCGGGAACGTGGCCGTTGCGCGTGTCGTCCGTGCGGCCAGCGCCAGGCCGGCGCCGGCCGCCAACCCCGCGCGACAAAAGTCGCGCCGCGACAGCGGATGCTTGGACAGCGACGTGCGCAAAGGTGTTTCTCCCTCGTTAGAAGGCATTCAGCAGATAGGCCAGCAAATCCGCCATCGCCTCCGGCGAAATCTCTTTTTCCAATCCCTCGGGCATGATCGATTGGCCGCTGGCGTGCAGCTCGTCGATTTGATCGCGCGGCACGGTGTCGGTGGCGTTCTCGGCGCGGCGCAGAGTGACGCTGTTGGCCGTTTCCGCTGCGACGATGCCGGTGAGCGAGCGTCCGTCGGTGGTAACTACGATGTAGTTGACGAACTGCGGATTCACTTCACGATTGGGATCCAGAATGTTGACCAGCAGTGCCTCGGCGCCGCGCGTTTTGAAGGCCGCCAGGTTCGGCCCGATCTCATGGCCCACGCCTTCCAGGCGGTGGCAAGTGGCGCAGTTCTTTTGAAACAGGGCCCGCCCGCGCGAAGGATCGCCATCGGCCGTCAATGCGCCGCGATAGGCGTCGACCACGTCCTGGCGCCGGCCCAACTTGATTTGCGACAAGTACGGCACCGCGCGCTCTCGCACCCGTGCATCGGCGTGCTGTTCGAGCGAGCGAAACCGCGCGGGATCGAGGTCGGTCATGGCAAGCCGGCCATCGTCCAGCGCGTCGAACAGGGCCAGCAGCGACTCGGGCCGCGCGAAGATTACCTCGGTTGCCTCGGCGCGCAGCTTGGGGCTCATGCTCGGCCAGGCCGCCAACAGCGTCGGCGCGATGGACGGGTCGGAGAAATTGCCCAGCGTGTTAATGGCGGCCGACTGCACGTCCTGAGGCTGTTGACTCGAGACGAGCGGCGACAACACATCTCCGGCCGCGGCGAAATCTCCCAGCGCCAGCAGGCGAATCGCGTCTACCCGCGCGGCCGGCGACTCTCGGTCGTCGGCGGCGCGAACTTGGGCCTTGGCCAGGATGCCAGCCAGGATTTGCAGCGGCTTCTTGCTCTCTAACGACGCCAGCCGTGCCTGCAGCGCGCCAGGTTTTCTGGATGACCCCTCGCCCAGTCCGCGTACGATGGCGACGGCGAGATCGCTCTCGTCGGCGGGCAGCGCTTCGAGCGCAGCGACCAGTTTGGACATCGCGTCGCGGTCGTTCTGCCGCGCGATCAGGCCCGCGAGCTCGCCGAGCAGCGACTTGCCTTGGTTGGTGGCACGCCACGCCTGGTCGGATGCAAGCGATTGGAACACGTCACCCGCTCCGCGTCCCAGCGAGCTGAAGACCGCCAGGCGGATCCATTTATCGGCGCCGCTGTGGCGTGCAATGGCCGCCAGCGCCGGGTAGCGAGCCGCATCGTCAAGCTCGCCCAGCGCAAACGCCAACTGATAGCGCACGCGAAGATCGGGATCGTCGGCCAGCGAGCACAACTTCGCTCGCAGCGCGGACGACTCGCCGGCGATCGTCTCGGACAAGCGCACCGCGTGCTCGCGCACGCGGGGATTCTCATCACCCAGCCGCGCGATCAGCGTCTCGGGCGTCAGGGCTTGCAGTCCCGCCAGCGCGTACAGCGCGTGCATGCGCCCCTCGGCCAGCATCGACAGCGCCGCAAGTTGTTCCAAGGGCGCAATGGCTGCGCGATCCTGTCGCTGGAACAGCAGCCGCGCGGCCGTGTCGCGGTGCCAGCCGTTGGAGTGCGCCAGCGTAGCGACCAACTGGGCGGTCGAGGCGTCGCCCAACCGCGGCAGCGGCCGTTGCTCGAACCCGTCGGGCACGACGCGATAGAGCCTCCCCCGGTCGCGCCCGCTGGTCAAATCGATGTGCTGCTTGATTTCCGGCGGCAGGCTCGCCGGGTGCTCGATCACTTCGCGATAGACGTCGATCACGTACAGCGCGCCGTCAGGTCCGTTCACGAACTGCGCTGGGCGAAACCAATTGTCCGTCGAAGCCAAAAACTCTTTCTTCTCGTCTGCACGATGGGCGATCATGCCCACGCCGTCGGGCTCCAGTCGCTTGCGATGCACGATGTTGCTGCCCACGTCGCCGGTGAATGACTGGCCGACGTACTCCGGCGGCAGCGCGTCGCCGCGATAGATCGTCGTGCCGGTGGCTCCGGTAAAGTAGCCGCCGGCGCGTCCGCCCCCTTCGACGGGGCCGGTCGCG
>JBGSYQ010000155.1:0-5409 GCA_041750795.1 Pirellulales bacterium
GCTGACGAGTTGGTCGCGGGCACGCTGGAAGCCCCTGGCCGAGCGGCTGGGGGTCGTCCCGTTTCAGCAAGCCGCCGAGGCTGAAGCGCGGCCGCTGAATCAACGCGTGCGCGCCATCGAAATTGTGGTGGAACTGTGCGGCAGCCCCGACGTCGATTGGGCCGCTCGTGTGGCTCACAGTCCGCACGCTGCATTGCGAGCCCGCATCGCCTGGGCACTGGGCCGTGCGGCGCACCGGTCCGACGCACAGCAAGTTCTCTGTCGACTCGCTTCCGACGCCGATTCGGCCGTCAGCCGCGCCGCCTGGGAAGCACTCCTCTTGGCAGAAGAGCTCGATGCCGGGCTAACGGAACCACTCGATTGGGCCACCGGCCTGACCAGCGAACATCGCCGCGTCCGATCCGCCGCGATCCGGGTTGCCCAGCGAGCGGGCCATCACAGCTACACCGCTTTCCACGGCAAGCGGCAAGCGAATACGGCCGCGTCCCCGCACGACTGGTTGCTCGCGCTGGCCGATCTGTGGATCCGCCGTCCCGATGAGCCAGACCGTGAGCAACCGCCGTTTAACGCGGACGATCTACAGACTTGCGTGCAATGCGCGCGCGCAACGGCGCATGCACATCCGCAGCGCGCGATTGAGGCCGTGCGCCTTCTGGCGGTGGGTTTGGGCGATCTGCGCACGCGCTCTGGACAAGCCGAAGTGTATTCGGGCTATGTCGGCAACCTGATCGACAAGATCGATACGGATACTCTCAAAGGCTTGGCCGCCGACCTGGCTCCGGTGTTTCCCACCCGCGACGCCGAGTTGAATCGCGAGCTGGCTCGCCTGCTGGGCATGCTCGGCGCCGACGTGCCCGGCTTGCTGCCGGCCATCGCCGCGCAGTGGACATCCGCTTCCACCGTCGAGGACAATATTCACTATCTGATCGTCGCCTCGCTCTTGCCCGGCCAGCGCGATACCCGTGTCACGACGGCCACGGCCCAGGCACTCCTGGCCCTGCACCCCAAGCTGACTGCGAAAGAGCAGTTTGCCAGCCGCAATTGGCCGCTGCGGGTGGGCGAGGCATTCGACGAGCTTTGCCGCCGCGATCCAGCGTTAGCCGGCGCCCTGGTGGCCAGCGACCGCTTCGCCAGTGTGGAGCACACCCTGTTTGCCGAGCGTCTGCCCGTCGCCTTGCAACAGCAGGCCGCCAAGAAGCTGTGGAGCGTTTGCCAGTCGAACGGCGACGAGCCGACCAGCGCGTTGGTGGCGCTCGTGGGCCGCTTGCCGCACGACGAGGCTTACCCGCGGTTGCTCTCGGCGTGGGAGCACGCCGGGCTGCGCGACCCGATCGTGCGCGCCCTGTCGCATCGGCCGCTTGCTGCCGATCGCCCTAAATTCGTCGCCGCACTCGCTTCGGCCGATCCCGGCACCGTCCAGTGTGCCGCCGATGCCCTGATCGGCTTGGGACTCAACGGCAGCGGCGAAGAACTGGCCGCGGCGCTGCGGTCGCTCAAGCAAGCCTGTGGCGACGCGAAGAACCCAGAGCCGCGCGAATCGCTTGTGCGGTTGCTCAACTTCTGGACCGAGGAAAACTCGGGCGTCGAGCCCGAGACCGATCCGGCAAAGCTGTGGGCCGCCTGGTACCGGATGTTCTCCGACTACTATCCAGGCTCGGCCACGCTGTTGCAGCAACATGCATCGGCCGACTGGGCCGCCTGGCAGCAGCGCTTGGATTCGATCGACTGGAACGCAGGCGACGCAGC
The DNA here is from genome assembly GCA_041750795.1 of Pirellulales bacterium. Classification (GTDB taxonomy): domain Bacteria; phylum Planctomycetota; class Planctomycetia; order Pirellulales; family PALSA-1355; genus JTS-RE94. The sequence continues at coordinate 1,747 of JBGSYQ010000155.1, forward strand.
GCGGGGACAAGGCGTCTTTCGCAGCCGCACCTGCCACCGCTGCCACGAGCAAAGCGGCCACTTGGGCCCCGACCTGAAGGGCGCCGCCGCGCGTCTGTCTCGCAACGACCTGTTCCGGGCGATCGTCGACCCGAACCTGGAAGTCTCGCCCGCCTATCAGACAACCGTTATCGTCACCAGCTCCGGACAAGTGTATCATGGACTGATCGTGTACGAGTCGCCCGAGACCACGCTGTTGCAAACCGGTCCGGACACCACGCTGCGGCTCACCAACACCGACGCTTCGTCGGTGCGCCGCGGAACACAGTCATTGATGCCGACCGGTTTGCTCGACCCACTGACCGACGCAGAGTTGAGCGATTTGTACGCGTACTTGCGGACGCTGAGCCCCAAGTGAGTCTTCGCCGCACGGCTAGCAACCCGGTGAAGAATTCGACGGACTGCTAGCCACGGATCGATGCTCGTCAGCCACCGGAGCGACCAGCCATGTCGAACGAACCGTCCACCGAATCGCCCGGGCCGACGGCTCCCGGCGGCCAAAAGCGCCCGCCCCTGGTGCCCATCGCGATCGTGCTGGCCGAGACGGTCGCCCTGGCTGCACTGGCCTATGCCGAGCACGCCGAATGGCTCTCGCCGGCCAACGCCTTTCTGGCCAAGTTTTCCACGGCCGGTGTGGGCGTAATCCTGCTGTTCGTCTGGTTTGTGTGCTTCGCCCCATTCTCGCGCAGCGCCCGGGCACTGGCCGGCGCGCTGGGCGTCGCAGCGGTCGTGCTCGGCATGGCCACGCTGAAAATCGAAGGCGTCAGCGGCGACATCTACCCGCGGATCCGTTTCCGCTGGTCGCCCCACGCCGACGAGACCTTGGGCAAGATCGACGTCGCCCAGGGCCAAACCGTCGACCTGGCTGCCACCACCGATCACGACTATCCGCAATTCATGGGCGCCGACCGGCGTGCGACCCTCACCGGCGTCGACTTGAGCCCCGACTGGTCTGAAGACAAGCCGAAGGAACTGTGGCGACAGCCGATCGGCGCCGGCTGGTCGTCGTTTGCCGTGGTGGGCGATTTCGCCGTCACGCAGGAGCAGCGCGGCACCGAAGAGCTCATCACCTGCTATGAGGTCGACACCGGCAAGCCGCGCTGGGCGCACGTCACGCCGGTGCGCTTCGAGGAAACGCTGGCCGGCATCGGTCCCCGCGCCACGCCCACCATCCACGATGGCAAGGTTTACGCCCTGGGAGCGCTCGGGCATCTGACGTGTCTCGACGGCGCAAGCGGCAAAGAGCTGTGGCAACGCAACATCGTCACCGACTTCGGCGCCGAAGAAACCAGGCCCATCTGGGGCAAAAGCTGCTCGCCGCTGATCCATGAAGGCAACGTCATCGTCAGCGCAGGCGGCCCCAACGGCAAATCGCTGGTGGCACTCGACTGCACGACCGGCGAACTGGTGTGGAGCGGCGGCGACGATGCCAGCAGTTACAGCTCGCCCGTGCTCATGACCCTGGCGGGCGTGCCGCAAATCGTCATCGTCAACGCCAAGAGCGTGGTGGCCCACGATCCCGACGATGGCCGCGTGCTATGGCGCGAATCGTGGCCCGAGGGCGCGCTCGAGCAAGTGCAAGCCGAGCCCAGCGTGGCGCAGCCCATCGCCGTCGGCGACGACCGCATCCTGCTGAGCAAAGGTTACGGCAACGGCAGCGCCCTGTGGCAAGTGTCGCGCAATGGCGACACCTGGAGCGTCAGTCCGGTGTGGCGCAAGAAGCTCAACCTGAAAACCAAGTTTACCAGCCCGGTCATTCGCGACGGATTTGCTTATGCCCTCGACGAGGGCGTGCTCGAATGTGTCGACCTTGCCACCGGCGACAAGCAGTGGAAGCGCGGCAAGTATGGCCACGGCCAGGTGCTGCTGGTCGACGACCTGCTGCTGGTGCAGGCCGAAAACGGCGACGTCGCGCTGGTCAAGGCCGATCCGGTGCGGTTTGTCGAGCTCGCTCGCTTCAGGGCCATCGGCGGCACGGGCTGGAATCCGCCGGCCCTCTCCGGGCGCAAGCTGCTGGTACGCAGCAACCTGGAAGCGGCTTGCTACGAGTTGCCCGCCGCTTCGCCTTGAACGGCCATGGGAACTTGCGGCTGCGCGAGCGGCTGCTCCAGCAGCCAGTCTTCGAGCACGATGTGCCGCACCGTCGGCGCACGCAACATCGCCGAGCGCGAAGGTAACAGCGCCGTCAACCACGGCCGCCGCGCCGCGCGTGCCATGGCGCGCAGCCCCAGTTTGTTGAGCGAGTTGCCCGTCAATTGCGCCTGTACGTTGTCGCTCAATCGATGAAACGTGGCCGGCACCAGGTTCGGCCCGGGCCCCACGTGAATGACCGTCTCCACGCGCCCCGACAGCGTCTCGTACACCGCGTCCCACAGGCGCTGCGGCTGATCGATCCATTGCAACAGGATGTCGCGCGCGTTGTAGTCGTTGTAGCTGAACTTGCCGGTCACCAGCGAGAACACCGGCGGATTGGGCCTGGTGAAGCCTCCCGGCAGCGTCTGGATCATCACGCCCACGCGATTCGGAATGTTGCGCTGCCAGACCAGCGGGGTATGGACCGGCGGCCATTGATGCTCGTTTTTGCGCAGATAGACGCGCGCCGGAAACACGTCGTGCATGCGACTGGCGAACGTATCGACCGTGCCGTTTTGCCCCAGCAGCAACACCGTGTTGGGCGCCAGGAACGACGAGATGCCGATCATGCCCCGGCCTTCGGCGTTGATCTGCGCACAAAGGCGTTTGACTTCCTCGAAGTCCAACAGCGGGCCGCGCGAGAACAGCACGCCCATCGTCACGCCTTCGGCCAGCGCCACGCAATCCTTGGCAACTTCCAACGGCACGCGCAGGGCGCTTTCCATGTCGAACACCCCGCCGGCGCATACCGCGGTCAGCTCGCCCAGGCTATAGCCGAACATCATGCGCGCCCGCTCCAGCCGCACGTCGAAGAACTCCTCCAGCAGGCGGACCTGGGCCAGCTCCATCGCCACGATCAGCGACAACGCCTCGTCGTACGTGTCCAGGTCGGTCTCCTCGTTGCGGCGGACCCGATCGACCAGGTCGACCCTGCGGCGCACCACCGTGGCGCAGATTTCGCTGGCCGTCTTCAGATAGCCCTCCACGATCGGCCCGAACGCCGGATGCGCAAGCAGCTCGGAACTGCGACCCAGGTTGGTCACGTTGTAGCCGCGGAAGGCGTACGCAGTGACGCCCAGTCGATCCATGAGGTGGTGGGGCATAGACGCGTTTCGGACCTTGACGTCTGAAGTGAGAAGTGAGACGGCGCGCCCTGTTACTCCATCATAGTCTAGGATTCTCGCAAATCGGCGGGAATTTGGAACCCGCGCTCCCGCGATCGCCGCCTTGCCCGGCACCCCCGAGCGTTGCTAGAACAGCAGTATCGTAGCGAACTGCCCGGTTGCTCGGTGCCCGCGGAAAAAGGGATCTGCCCCTGGGTCCACCTGCCCCGCATCAAAAGCAATGTTGCCCATCGATTCTCTCAATATCTACGCAGCGGTCAAACGATTGGATGACACAACACGCCCAAAATAACCCTGCCGGCACTGAGCTGGCCGGCCACACGGCCGTCATAACCGGATCCTCCCGAGGCATCGGCCGGGCCATCGC
>JBGSYQ010000156.1:0-8694 GCA_041750795.1 Pirellulales bacterium
CGGCGCCGGCGCAGGCCGTTGAATAAACGACGGTAGAGTTGCTGTTGCGGCCGCTGGATCCACTCGGCGCCAACTATCCGCGCGGGCTTGCACGCGGCGCACCTGCTGGTCGAGGTCCCAATCGGTGAAATCACTCCGTGCTGGGGCAACCCGCAGGTCGATACCTTGCTCGGCCGCGGCTGCCAGCCTGCGCGACGACGGCGAACGTTCGTCATCGGACATCGCGCAGCCGCACCGCGCGCAGCTCAACGCGCTGCTCGCTGCCGAGCGAGTCGCGGGCACGTGTTGCAGGCACCATTTACACCACATTCGGTTCGTCGCTGGCAGGAACGTGCTGGCGCGCATCGCCACTCGGCAATCGCGCGCAATCTTGGCATCGGCCTGGCGTCGTGTTGGACTGTACTGATTTCGCAAAGATTGCCGGCTGGGGAGTCTGTTCCGAGAAGGCTGGGCGCTTTGCGCAGAGACGGCGCCATGTTGGCGGCTCGAAGATGAAACCGCAACACCGCCGGGACGTCACCTGTCGGTGGTCGCTTCCGCCGTTGCCGTCTCGGCCTTTACAGCGGCTGGCGACTGGGCCGCGTCGTCGTGGTTGGGCGATTCATACCACTGGCCGCGCAGCCAGTCGACGATCAGCTCCAACTGTTGCTGACTCAGCAGGTTCTGCGGGGAGTCGGCGTCGTGCTCGGCGAAGGCCGGCATGCGGTCGTTGTTTTCGCCGTAGAAGCGCTCGTGGTTTGGGTTAGAGATCATTCCCAACAGCCATTCGCGCGAGCCATAGCCGGTCAGGTCTGGTGCGCTTCCAAGCTCGCCGACGTCTCGAAACTTGTGGCAACTGGCGCAGTTTTCCTCGTTGGCGATTACTTTGCGTCCCGCCTCGATCGCCGCAGCATCCCGCTGGTCGGCGGCTGCCTGGCCGGGCAATTGGGCCTCGGCCGACAGCGCGAGCACGGCGTTGCGCACGTCGTCGGCTTCCCATTCGGCCAGCGTGTCGGTGACGAAATACACCATCTCGCCCTCGCTGTGCGCCGTGTCGCCGAAATAATCCGGCCCGGCGATCTTCTGGGGATCGAGCAAACCGGCGATCCACTCGCGCGAGGCAAAACCCTTCAAGTCTGGCGCGGTGATATCACCAGCCACGCTTGTCTCTTCGCCGTCCTGAAAGGCGTGGCAGCTTGCGCAGTAGCGGGCGAATAGCTTTGGGCCCTGCGTCTTCGGATCGCCGCGCAATAGCGCCACCGCACCGGCATACGGTATGCCCTCCGGCGACGACGCCAAGACCACCGCGCGGCGTGCTTCGACCTCGGCCGCGGCCACGCTCGCCAGATACTCCTGCGACTTGCGGTACTTCTCGAATTCCTTGAGCTCGGCGCGATACGCCTGCATCTTGTCCGCGTCGTTGTCAAAGTGCGCGGCGATTTTTTCCTCGTCCCCGCCGACCTCGTCGATGGTGGCTTGCAGTTCGGCAAACTTCGACCCGTCGGTCCACTTGGCGCGGTAATCTTCGTTGAGCGCCGCGGCAGTCAGCAGCGCTGCGCCGCCCAGGATCGCCAGCGTGAAGGCGACATTGAAGCCGTGCCCCAGCTTCCACCTGCCGAGTACGGGCATCAAGCACATCACCACCAGCACCAAGGTCGGCACGCCGATCGCGCCGATCAATTCTCCGGTGGCGCCCCAGCCTTCGAACAACTTGAGAAACTGAAACAGAAACAGGAAGTACCATTCCGGCCGGGCGGCGGCGAACTGGTTCGACGGATCGGCCGGCGCGCCGAGCTCCGCCCCCAACGCACTCCATTCCACCGGGCCGCTCTCGGCCGATAAGTACGTGCGCACCGGGTGCACGACCAGGATCAACACCACCACCAGCACCGCCAGCGAGGCCACGGCATCCTTGAGCAACTGATCGGGCCAGAACGCGGCGTCCGGACCCTTCAGCGGCAGCTTGGCGCACAGCCCATGTCGCCGGAAGATGGCAATGTGCAGCACGAGAAAACCGATCAGCAAACCCGGCAATACGCCGGCGTGCAGCGCGAAGAAGCGGGTCAGTGTGTGGTGCCCATAGTCGGGCCCGCCGACGACGAGTTGCTGCAACTGCGGACCGACCAGCGGTACCACGCTGAGCAAGTTGGTGGCCACGCGCGTGGCCCAATAACCCTTCTGGTCCCAGGGCAGCAGATAACCGGTCAGCGACAGCGACAACACCAGCAGCATCAGCACCAGGCCGAGCCAGAAATTCACTTCGCGCGGCGCGCGATAGGCGCCGTCGATCACCACTTGCATCAGGTGCAGCGCCAACAGCACAACCATCGCCTGCGCGAAGAAATGGTGCAGCCCGCGCAACAGCCAGCCGCCGGGCATCACGTACTGGATGTAGTACACGCTTTCCCAGGCCGTCTGCGCGCTGGGGCTGTAGGCCATCCACAGGAACACGCCAGTGATGACCTGCGCGGCAAACGCCAGGCTGAGCGTGCTGCCCCAGACGTAGCGCCAGCGGGCGCCGCCGGGAATGCGCTCGTAGAGCGTTTCGTGCAGCAGGTGGCGGCAGCCCGTGCGATCGTCCAGCCAGTCGAGAAAGGTCTTCATCCCTTGACCACTTTGTCGGCCTTGCCGCTGTAAAAGTCCTCGAACTTCACCAGCACCTGGTCGTCGTTCACCTGGCACTCCAGCGAGTCCATCGGCCGCGGGCTGGGGCTCGGCTCGATGATGGCGCCATCCAGCGCGAACTGGCTGTTGTGGCACGGGCACATGAAGGTCTTGGTTTGAGCATCGTAGTTGACGAAGCAGCCGGCGTGCGGGCACGTGGCCGTCAGGCACTCGATCTTCGATTCGCCCGGCTGGCGGCGCAGGTACACGGCGCCCACCGGCTGCAGCGATCGATTCCAGGCGTCAACCCGCTGGGCGACGATCGGAAACTCGCGCGGCACGCCATCGTCGGGCACTGCGCCCAAAGGCGCCACGGGTGTTAGCTTGCCCAGGGTGCCGTTGCGCCGCAGCGGATCGAAGAACACGAACAGCCCGCTGGCCAGCGGCACCAACAGGGCCACGCCGCCGGTGATGATCGTGATGGCCTTCGACATGAAACCGCGGCGATCGGAAACCGGCGGCTGCGCGGACGAACTGCCGGCCGCGGGTGGCGAAGGCTTGGCCATGGCGCTAGGCTCCGAATCCTCTGAACCGGGGGGTATTGTGTGTCGCGCGGCTGCTCGGGGCAAGGGAGCGGGTCCGGCGAATCCATCAGGCGGGTTGATCGTGGCGTGGTTTGCCCCTTGGGGTGCAATCGCACTGCAGTCGTGCAACTGCGTGCGCGATTATCGCATCCAGTTGCGCACGGCGTCAAGCACCAGCGACTGTGCTTCGGGCCACGGCGCATTGGTGTAACCGCCGGCGGCCGCCTTGTGTCCGCCGCCGCCAAACTTCCCGGCCAGTTCGCTGCAATCGAGCGACGGCGTGCGGCTGCGAAAGCTGATCTTGAAGCCGCCGGTGGGTTGCTCCACCAGGATGAAGGCGGCGTCGGTTCCCGCCACGGCCAACGTCATGTTCACCACGTCTTCGGTGTCGGACGCATGCGCGCCGGTTTCGGCGAAGTCTTGCTTGAGTGCGGCGGTGTGCGCCAGTCGGCCGTCGAACTCGGTTCGGGTGCGCGCCAAAATGCGGCCGCGCAACGTCAACCGCGCCAGCGAGTCCTGCTCGTACAGCGAGGCGTAGATTTCGCTGGGCACGGCGCCGGCGTCGACCAGTTCGGCGCCGGCCCGATAGGTTGTGCCGGTCGTGGAATTGAAACGAAACCAGCCGGTGTCGGTGGCGATGGCGGCAAACAGCGGCCGGGCGATCTGCGGCGTGATGCGCACGCCCAGGTGGCGCGCCGCGTCGAGCACCAGCCGTCCGGTCGCCTCGGCGTGCGGATCCTTGAACAGCTCTGCATTCAGATCGTCCTCGCCCACGTGGTGATCGAGAATCGCTTTGTGTGCTTTGCTGGCGCGGATCACGTCGCCCATCGTTCCCAATTGGGCCCAGGCGCTGGTGTCGAGCACCATCAGCACTTCGCAGGTCTCCAGCTCGCGCGGTTCGACGTCGACGTCCAGCGTGCGCAGCTTTCGCTCGGGATCAATGAACGCCAGGTTGGGCGGCGTCTGCTGGGCGTTGACGATCAGCACCTGCTTGCCCAGCGCCTCCAGCACGCCGGCCATGCCCAACTCGCTCCCCAAGGCGTCGCAGTCGGGGCGGATGTGGCTGGTGAGCAGAAAACGGTCGTGCGAGCGGACCAGTTCGGTAAAGCGATTCCAGGGTATCGGCATCGTGGGCAAGTATGACGGGGTTTCGTGGAAGGGGGCGCTACTCGTTCATCGCAAAGCCATCGAAGGCGCGCCGCGCGCTGGCGATGTCGCGGTTCAACTGTTGCATCAGCGCGTCGACGTCGGCAAAACGCTCGACGCCGCGCAGTCGGGTCAAAAAATCAATCTCCAGCGGCTGGCCATACAAGGGCGAATCGTCCCAGTCGAGCAGGTGCGCTTCGACCTTCAGTTCCGCGCCGCCGAACGTGGGATTCGGCCCGATGTTGATGGCCGCCGGCCACACGCTATTGTTTACGAAACCCCGTCCGGCGTAAACGCCAACCGCCGGCAGCAGCGTGTCGATGGCGTTGATGTTGGCCGTGGCGAAGCCGATTTTCGCTCCCCGGCCGGCGCCGTGGACGACCATGCCGCGGATGCGATAGGGTTCCGTCAGCAGGCGGCGCGCTTCTTCGACGTGCCCTTCGGCAATCAGCTTTCGCACGCGCGAGCTGGAAACGATCTGACCGTCTTCCACCAGCGGCTCGACGACGTCCAGTTGAATGCCCGCCTCGCGCGTGAGGCCGCGCAGCACGTCGATGGTGCCCGAGCGGCCGCGGCCGAAGTAGAAGTTGGGGCCTTCGACCATGGCCTTGGCGTCCAGTGCGGCGCGCACGATGCGCTGGAAGAATTCGTCCGGCGAAAGCTGCAACAGTGCTTCGTCGGTGGGATAGGCGATCACGGCGTCGACGCCCAGCGCGGCCAGCAACTCGGCCTTGCGATCGGTCCACGTCAGCGGCGGCGGCGCTTCGGCCGGGCGCAGGATGCGCACCGGATGCGGATCGAAGGTGAACACCAGGGCCGGTCCGCCGACGTCTTGCGCCTTTTCCAGCAGCCGCGCCACGATGCGCGCATGGCCGCGGTGTACGCCGTCGAAGTTGCCGATGGCCACGGCGCCGCCGCGAAGTTCGTCAGGCAGATCGGCGACTTGCCGCAGTAGTTTCACAAGAATCGACGCGCCAGCGCCCATCAGCCCGCAGAGATCCAAAGCCCCGATTATGGTGCCGGCACGCGCCGCCGGTCAATCGGGCCGCGTCGCGGACCGTAGCTGGACTCGCAAGAATTCAGCAGCATGCCCCGTAGCTGGATTCGCAAGAATTCAGCAGAGTCCCTCGGAAGCCTTCCGACATCGACAACTCCCGTCATCGAGCGTTGCCGCACGCGTGCGGGCATTGGGCGACGGTTGTGGTAGCATGGCGTTCATGACCGAAACGCACACCAAGCCGCCACGCCGCCGCTGGTTTCGCTATAGCTTGCGAACCTTGCTGCTGGCGCTGACGGTCTTGGCGGTCTGGCTGGGCATGCAAACCGACCGGGCCATCAAGCAGCGGCGGGCGGTGGAAGCAGTGCAGCGTATGGGTGGACGCGTGGAGTACCGTCACCAGCGAAATAAGGAGGGGTTCAAAGCGACAGGGGAACCAAGCGCGCCGGCGTGGCTGCTGCGGCTGGTTGGCGAGGACTACTTTGTCATCTTGACCGCGATCGTCATCCAAGGCGACCAGGTGCCCGCAAGTGAAATCACGGATCGCGACATCGCGCTTTTGGGTGACGTTTCATCGCTGCAACGGCTGTTCATGGGCCGCTTGCCGATCATCACGGACGAGCGTTTTGCAAACCTCACGCGGCTGGAGAATCTGCTCCTGCTCCAGTGCGACGCTTCGCGAATCACCGATGCCGGACTTGAACCGATCCGGCGGTTGACGCGCTTAGAAGTTTTGCAGCTCAACGGCAATACGCCGAAGAATCAACAATTCGGCCACGGCCTGACTCCCATCACCGACGCCGGCTTGCACCACCTCCTGTCGCTGCCGCAGTTGAGGATGTTGGCACTCGATGGCGCCCATATTACGGATGAAGGAATTGCATATCTCACGCAGCTTTCCAGATTAGAAGTACTCTCCCTGAATAACACGCTCGTGACCGATGCTGGACTGACCGCTTTGACGCCGCTGCCCAAGCTGCGCGAGCTGATTATTGCCAATACCGCCATTAGCGATCGCGGGCTCGAAACCTTGGCAACGATGCCCTCGCTCGAAGGATTGGTTCTCGACGGCAATCGCATAACGGATCGGGGTCTGGCGCACTTGCGTGCGCTGCCACGGCTGCGTGGGCTGTCTGCAAACGGGTCTCAGACGTCCGACGCCGGCATGAAATTCATCGGCCAGATGCCCAACCTGACAAACCTGCATCTCGAAGCAACCCAGGTGACGGATGCCGGGCTGGAAGAGCTTGGCTCGTGCGGGCAACTCGTCAATCTACGGCTCAGCCGAACCGCGATTACCGACGCGGGGCTGGCCAAGCTGTCAGGCCTCGGAAAACTCCGCCACCTCCGTCTGGAAGGCACGGCGGTCACCGACGCAGGTTTGGCGCACCTGAGAGTCTTGCCGCTACGGAGTCTATACCTTGAAGGCACTCAAGTGACCGAAGCCGGCGCGGAGGCGATTCGCAAGTCGAGCCGCGTCCGCGTGTATAGCGACGCGAAGCCGTGGCAGACGCGTTGAACGTTGCCCGCATTGCGAAGCGCGAACGTGCCGCAACGCGGATTTCAAGGGTGCGGCAAGTTTTCTTCGTCGCAGTATCCGACATTGGCACGGCTTCTGGCGCCGCGCGCTGACTTCTTGCGAGTCCAACTCCCTCTCCAAATCGCCCGTCACAGGAGATTTCGCTCACCGCTCGCGGTCTCAAGGCCGGTTATGCTATCCTTTCGTATGCAGACCGGCACCCTAAGGCCCCTGGGATTCTCAATGGACGAGAAGCAGTTTTTTCTGTCGCCCGAATTGGCAGGCCGCCTGGCGGCGATCGACATTGGCACCAATAGCATCCGGCTGATGGTGGCCGAGCCGTTGCGCGGCGGGAAGTATCGGATCCTGGACGAGGAAAAGGAGTCGGCCCGGCTGGGTGAAAATCTCAGCAAGACCGGCCGGCTCGATCCGCAGGCCATCGAAAAAGCGCTGGGCGCCCTGCGGCGGATGAAACAGATCGCCGAAGGCTTTCAGATCACCGAAGTGAAGACCATCGCCACCTGCGCCGTGCGCGAGGCGGCCAATGGCGACGAGTTCTGCCGCCGCGCCCGCGAGGAGCTGGGCATCAACATCGAGATCATCGGCGCCGAGCGAGAGGCGCTGCTGGCGTTTGCCAGCGTGCAGCGAGCGTTCGATCTTTCCAGCCAGCACGTCGCCGTGGCGGACATTGGCGGAGGCAGCACCGAGATCGTGCTGGCCTTTGGCGACCTGGTCGAGGCCGTCTATACCACGCAGTTGGGCGCCGTGCGCTTAAGCGAGCAATTCAGCGACACCGCCAGCGACGAAGGCTTCGACGCGCTCGTCGCGGGCATCGACCGCCACTTGCGCAAGAGCACCAAGAACCCGGTGTTCGTGCCGCACACGCTGTTCGGCTCCGGCGGAACGTTCACCAGCCTGGCCGCCATGGTGATGGCCCAGAAGGGACAAGAGGGGCTGCCGGTGCGCGGTTATCAAGTGACGCGCGCCGAGGTGCGACACCTGCTCGATCGTCTGCGCAAGATGCCGGTCAAAGAGCGCGCCGGCGTGCCGGGGCTGAGCCCCGATCGGGCCGACATCATCGTGGCGGGGTTGGCGATCGTCGACCGCGTCATGGACCGCTTCGAGGTCAACACCCTGCAGGTTCACAATCGCGGCGTGCGCGACGGCCTGGTACTGTCGATGATCGACCAGTTGACCGGCGACAGCACCGGCAAACCGCACGACCGCAATGCGGCCATCGAGCGGCTGGCGGCCAACTGCGGCTGCGAGATGGCGCACAGCCGCCACGTGGCACGCCTGGCCGGTTCGATCTATGCGCAACTGGCCGAGGTGTACGAGCTCAATCCCAACGACCGTGCGCTGCTCGAGGCGGCCGCCCGCTTGCAGGACGTTGGCTACCTGATCAACTACGACCAGCATCACAAGCACAGCTACCACCTGATCCTGCACAGCCGTTTGGAAGGCTTCAAGCCGAGTGAGCTGGAGCTGATCGCCAACGTGGCACGCTATCATCGCGGCGCCGACCCGAAGCAGAAGCACGCGAATTTTCGCCAGCTTGCGGCGCGCGACCAGGCGCGCGTCCGCCAGATGGCGTCCGTGCTGCGCGTGGCCGGCGGACTCGATCGCAGCAACACCCAGCAAGTCACCGACGTGCGCGTCGCTTTTCAGCGCGGCGGCGACGTGCAACTGTGGCTCACCTCTCGCCAGTTTCCCGAAGTTGACATCTGGGCGGCGCGCAAGCGCGCCAAGCTCTTCGAGAAGGTGTTCGACGTCGAGCTGTCCGCCGCTTGGGACAAGCCCCACGAGACAACCCAGCCGCACCAGGACGACCCGTCGCACGGCGCCAACGGCAAGGCCGCCGCGGC
>JBGSYQ010000157.1:0-48730 GCA_041750795.1 Pirellulales bacterium
ACGCCAACCTGACTCTGCTCAGCAAATCCCGACGGGGGCCGAAGAAGAAACGCCGAACCCCCAACTGCACCAACATCCGACACCTCTCCACCAAACGTGTCCTCGACAAGTACGGCTAATGCATGTTGAAAGGGGTGGCCAAGACCCTGCTGGACGAGCTTTTCCAGGACGGTGCTGGCCTGATTGGGTTGCCGATAGGCGCGGGAAGCACGTCCCAATTCACGTGCCGTGATCCTGCCACCTTGTCGACGAATCAAGTCGACCAGCGTTCGCACTTCTGCGGACGCCCGATCATCGCCGAGAACTTCGTAGACGCGCTTTGCTTCGTTCCCGAACCAGTCCGACAGTGCGATTCCACACTCAAGCGCCGCTAGCCCCACTTCCTCGGCATTAGGGTCGGAGCACAGTTGGGTTATCAACGCGAATCGCGCCGTATACGCTTCCAGCTTGGACCAGGCCGCAGCTAGATCGTCATCCAATCCGGACATCTCGGCACGATGCCGGTCGTAGTACGAAACCCAAAGCTGTTTCGCCTCGGTCGCGAGTGGCATAAGTAGGGGAACACTCACTCCGGAGTAAGTCTTGGGTTTCAGCCCCACTAGCCGCTCCACCAGGGCCTCCATTTCCTTTTTTGTTTTGAGACTGACAGTTGCATCGGTCCAACGCACGTCACGCGGTTCCGGCATTGTGACCAGGAGTCGCGCACACAGGCCGTCCTGCATGTGCTCGCGACCAATGGCGCGTCGCAATATTCCTGGCTGGATGCCACCGACTATCGACACCGAGGCACTAGGGACGTGTAGGGTCGGCTTCACTCCGCTCTTGCGATCCACCGTGAGAGATAGTCCAGACCAACATGTCAGCCAATGACCGGTGTCACTCCCCTTCCCGCCCTTGTATTCCGCCATTCCATCGAGCCAGCCGGCAAGTTCATCACGTTCCAGCAGTACGCCATCCTCTTGATTGGCCAGTATTTGCACAAGCGCTTCGATGGTCGTGTCGGAGCAGGTAAACCGCTGGCAAACTGGTTCTCGTGGGCGGGATGGTGGATCGACGATCTTGCATTTCTTGAATTCTGCGTAGTCGCGTTCGTAGCGAGCCATAGCACGCTCGTATTCCTCCATCGCCAGTTCGTGAGCAGCAAATGCCTTTGCTTCTTGTCGTTCCAGAATCGATTTCGCCTCTTTCAATGCGGGACTTTTATGCGTTCCGCTTTTTCCGATGTTGGCTCCCCAAATGATTGCGGGTTCAGCCCAAGATTCCTTCAGTTGAATCCGTCGTTTGTTGCCAATACAGCACGCCAGGCAGGCAAGCGTGGGTAATGCCAGGTAGCTGCTGTCGCATCCGATTGCCGTGCTCGCTTCCGACACAAACTGGCACACCGGGTCCGGAAGGAATGCGATGGGAAAGGGGCTCGCGGGAATTGGTTCAGGCGCTGAACAATCGTCTTCAGGTTGGTATCGAGCCACGCTGCGCGCGATGGCGCTCACCTCACTTTCCTTTAATGGAGGTGTGCATCGATCGCAATTGACCTTGACGAGCGCCGCTCCTATCTCTTGCTCGCTCATCCCAACACGACGCATCGTGCCAGCGAGGCTCGTCAACGTACTGTTTCGCTTCCCGCCCCCGATCTTGTCTGAGCCTGCAACGACCTCTGCCTGAACCTGCTTTTTGTCCACGAGCAATTCGATAAGCCACTCTGGCGGCTCAGGAAGTTCATTGGCAGGGATTAACAATTCCTCTCCGTCCCACCGATACGACTTTGAGCCGACGACGGACGGTGCCACAACGATGTAACCCCCATCGGCGCGAGTATCGACTTTGGGCGCCAAGCGGCCTGTCGTATTGCGAAATGGCTGGTCGGCAGGCTGGCGAAACAGGTAATGCCTCCCACCCCGTGGTGTTGTCGAACATGGAGCAACATCCAGATCGTTTTGGCGATGCGGTGCATCGGCTAACCAATCGTTCGCCTTACCGTCCTCGCAATCGACATCGACAACCAAGAGGCCGTCTGTGCGGAGCCCAATATTGGCGTCGGGGGAGTCGGTCCACCATCGTCGAATTTGATCTTCCTCGCGGGTGGCAGCTTTGAAGCCGTTGCTTGTCAGTGGTCGTTTTTCGCCTGAGATGCAAGGAAAAACAGCGTATCCGAGTTCAGCATATCGCAGGGCAGCTTCTAACATTTCTTCTCCTCTTGCATGTGAAAGGGCCAAGCTCCGCCCACTAGGGCGCGCGTGGTGAACTGGCCACCGCAAGGAATTGTTGCGACGGCCGAAAATCAGAAACCAGCGACCACTTTGCGAGTGGTAACTGCTGGCGAGGTAACGGGCGGGGTCAGCACGCGCGGCAGGCTTCGCTACGCGCAGAGAGCTAGCTCGTCGATAAGCGCACTGAACAAACGCTTTTCGCGACTCAGATAGGTCGTGTACCTGACTCCAATCACGTCCGCAGCCGCTTTCTTGCTACATGCGCCTGTCAGTCGATAGATGGCGGCTTCGGCCATACGACCACCGAATCCGTCCGCTGTTGCCACTATGAGATTTAGCGCCTCGTCAGAAGCCCACTTTCTCGACCGTTTGCAAGCATCGTCGCCGTACTTCCAATGACGCCCATTGTGTTTTCGGTCCCTGCGTAGACGCGTTTCTAGTGTCATCGAGGAAGCATTGGACCTCGCTGGTGCTGAGGTTCGACGTGCTACGTCGAATGCACTGAGCACGTGGCGCTGCGCGTTACTTTTTAGCCAAGATGTAAACCGCGTCGTCCGGCTGGCGGTCCAGCGATGGCTGTTCTCGCAAAACCAATTCCAAATGGCATCGCAGATCGGCCCACAAGCCAGGCGGCCGCGCTGGACGAAGCGCTTGTACTCAATCCAGCGAATCAGTTCTGGGTCTAAGCGCCACCTCAACTGCGCCAGCGCGTCGGCACAATTCAAGCACAGACTTACCTTCGGGCATGCACAACTCGCCATCGACCCGGCTAAAGCAGATTTTTCGATCACAGCGGCAACCATCCTGAATCCTTCTCCTTCCAAACAAAGAAATGGCCTCTGCGCAATACACATCTCCCCCGCCCAAACACGACGCAAATCGTGTTTTTCTAGAATTTTTTGGGGAACAATCGGGCGGGAGAGGCGGGGGAACGGTCGAACGGCAAATACGGGGAAAAAATGTCCCTCCATATATCTAGTGGCCCAAAACAGCGAAACTTACCTCCGCCATTAGGGGGGATTTAGGGATTTTCTCGCGGCATCCGCTATAACCCCTGCAATTGGAGTAGTTGGAACACCGCACCCAGTTGAATCTCGATGCCTTGGTTTCTGACCGGCCTTGTTTCGATTGACCGGCGTCCCCCTCCGCGAAGTTTTCGAGGACGGAATTGGGAGACCAGGCTGGCACCGGTGGTTAGCATCGCCACGCGGGCCAGATTTCCCGACTATCTAGGAACCCTTACCGTCGGAAATGGACGCGAAATCATGATCGGCGCCCAGCGCGAAGAGGTCGCAGAATCGGCGTTCATGCTCATCAAGGCTGCACATTGCGCAATTACGGGGGACAATTATTTTGGGCCGCCGGTTTACGATGAAACCAAACTGACTCAACTCCCTCGACTGGCTGATCTACGGAAATTCCAGGGTGTCGATCACGGCTTAGTGGCCACCTCCGGATTGTGGCGGGCATGCGAATTGGCGGCGAAGGTTTCGCATCGCTGGCACACCATCTACGCGCTGACCAAATACAAGGTGAGCGTCGACCTGTACTCGACATTTAGCCGAGCCCTTGATCCAACTGTTTCGCCGACCCTAGAACGATCGGGCAACCCAGAAGACCAAGTTAGAGCGTGCTATGCCATCGTCATTGCGTACTCAGTGATCGAAGAACTGGGCCTTGGCGTGCCTGCAAGCCGCGATCGACCAAGCAGTCTTGCGGACGGGAGTTGGAATCCGCTAGTCAGGAGTGACCTTGAGAATATGCTTAGGGCAGCCGGAGTAGACACATCAGAGGCATTTCTTTGGTGTGTCCGGGGAGGTAAAACCAACTTGGAGGCACGCCGACCCGCGCGACTGTTCAGAGATGCGTTACCTGCTCCGTGGGCGCGGTGGGATGTGAGAGATTTGACTGTCGACATAGTCGACGCAATCGCCCACGCGAGTTGGTTGCGCAGCAATGTCGCCGCCCACAAGCTTCGACCCGACAATGCGCGGCTCGTTTCGGCTTACGATGTGGCCAACGTCCAGTGGCTTGTTCGGCGACTGTTGCTCGAACAATTCGGCTTCTGGAAAGCGTGGTTTCGGTAATTTACCATTTGCATGCGAGCCCTCGTCCAAGCTTCAAGTATGTCACGCGACGGAGTATGCTATGCAATAGTCCGATTCGCGCATGATACCGGAGACGTTCTATGCAGTCCGACGATGCTCCCCAGTTGCCTGTGCCGTCCGTCGACAAAAAATCGGTTTGGCGCAAGACGAAGGAAAAATTAGGCGAAGTCTCAACCCATGCGTCTAAGGTGGCCGCGATTGGAACGGCCGGGGCGGCGAAGACGGCTGAGATTGGCAAACAGACACTTGAAGCAAGTAAGCAAGTGTACGCGGGCTCCAAATTGGAATCGGCTGTCAAGTTCGTTGACAGCGAACTTGACCAGCGGGGAACCAAGAAAGCGCTCAAGGATACGACCGGGGCAGTGGTTGGCAAACTGGATCAAGTCACAGGCAAACGCCTAATCGAACTTCTGGAGGAGAAGTTGAGAATTCAGGATGCATACAACGACGTGTTGGCCACGCGCCTTGCCGAAGCGCTGGAACGAATAGCGAAGCTGGAAGCCAAAATCGATGAAGATTGAAGACTTCTGTGCTGAGTACGGCGCGAACACTCGCACAATCGACGATGTCGTGCGCCGCTGGCAGCTCATTGAACTTGACGGTTTGCTGCAAACACTTCGGAGCCAACACGATCCGATTGTGGGCAGCGCGGTTATCGCGGGTGACGTGCTCTATGGCGATGGAATGCTCGATCAGATTCCGTCGGAATTGAAGGATGCCTTTTCTGGATTGATGGGTGAGAAGGCCAATACATACAACCAGATTCGCCAAATATTGCACGACAAGTACGTTGCTCTGGATCAGCAGCGACTTGCCAGCTTTACGAGCTATATAAAAGGGCGAATCGGTGAAAACCTATTCCGGGAGCACGTCGGCCACGGTGCTGCACTCGCCGATTCGGTCGTTCAAAAAGGGTGGGACGCATCGGTCCCACATGAAGACGGTCTGCAATACATTCAAGTCAAGCTGTACAGCGACCCACACGGGGTTGTGCGGCACATGGTGAAAGTTCACCAAGACGTTTTGAACGGAACAATCAAGGGAGTTGACCATGTAACGCCGGTCGAGCATATCTTTTTTGCGGTACCTGAAGACATAAAGGGAGATGTTCAGCGCATTGTTGCCGACCGTCATCCTGAACTATTGTCGATGATCTACGATAAGAGCATTCCAATTGACGCACACGGTGCGGCGGCTATTGTCTCAGAAGGAATATGCAACGTCGGCCCCGATCAATTGAGTCACTTCTTTCACGAGTTGCTTGGCGGTGCGGTTGCCGCCGGCTCACTTCACGCCGTTGTAAACGGATTCCTTTGGTATAAGGGATCAAAGGAATTCTCAGCCGCGTTCGCCGGCACCGCTGCCAGTGCGGCTATCAGCACGACAGGTATTTTCACGGGGCTTGTCACCGAATCGCTTTGTCATGCCGCAATGCTTTCTGGTGCTGTCGGGATTGGGAGCCGCCTATTGCTCGGACGCATGGCCCGTTCGCGCTGGAACTTTGCAGAGTTCTTGGAGAAATCAACCGCCATGGCCGAAGCCCGTGCCGCCACACTTCAGCAGTTGCTCCAACCCCAGCCGGCAACTGACTACCCTAACTGAATAGCTCTTTCTCGATCAGCTTCATGTACCTGTTGGCGTAAAACAGGTCGGGCTGCTGATACCTCGGTCTCACGCGAATCGTATATTGCGGGTCTTTCGGTTTGTCTGAATCGAACAAGACAAGGCCGATACCAAACACCTGGCAGAGACCATCCAAACGGGCGATTTCGTCACCCGGTGATTTCTGCGAGACAACGAGATAGCTCTTGTGGCTGAACAAGCAGTAGGCACACGCTTGTCCGAAGGCAGTAACTAGCTGTGACACGTCTGGTTTGATCTCGGCAGAGATGATCTCTATCGGGGCCTGGATAATGTCGCTTCGCATAGATTCACGCTTGCCGATGACATCCGGCGTGCCCCATTTGTCGCGGAAGCGAGCGCCACCGAGTGCAATCGCCTTCGTGCATTCTTCTACATCACTAACAAGCCACTCAGCGAATGATTCATAGAAGTCGGTTTCCCTCACCCTCTCCAACTCTGGCGGGACAAGTTCTTCTTTAAGTTCACCGAGTTCACCGCTTCCGGGATCACGGAATTTCGTCAGCCGGAACAAACCCCGCGACGGCTTGTAGACCTTCTCTGGAAATTGCTCGTCAAGGTTCCAGACATTGCCATGGATTGTGTTTTGATTGAACGTACCATCGGACGCCATTACCTTCCGCACGAGGTCGGAATAGCGCACGCCTTCCGGATTGGCGTCGAGGATGTTGAACGCGGCGTCGATGATGCGCCTGCCGATCTTGGCCATGTGCTTAGTCCCACCTTGCAAGGGGCTGTAATTTTCTTCCAGCGGATGGACGCCATTCTAGGCGGCCAGTGGAGTCCGCCACAACGCCGTGAGCCCAACAGTTTCTAAGGCCCAGCGAACGGCATTCGGGGCGGGGCGGTTTCCCACATTAACGCGACTTCCTCGGCCGTCAGCCCGTAGGCTTCGTTCACCAAGTCGCTTAAGTCAGAAGAGCCCAGCGACCGATGCGTCGCCAAGCGGCGCGCCGTACCAGTCAATTCACGGCCATCGCGGTCAAGAAACTCAATCCGGCTCGGATTCAACCCGAGAGTTGCCACAGTTGCCGTTTGCGCGTTGCCGAACGCGACCACGGGCGTAGAGCCTGGCACAATGAATGAGTTGATCGGCACGGTGCGCCGAATTCGTATTTCGATGTAGGGTGGGACTGGCGGCATCTGGTTTACTATAGTTTCTGAACATCACGTTGAGCCATTATCACAAGCCGCTGAGAAGCAACCCGGGCGAACCGTTTCGCTGTCGCAAATTCAAGCAGCTAAGCAGTTCAGCGCGAAGATGCGCGGGCTCGACATGCCCGCGCGGCTTATGGGCGACTGGCCGACGCGAAATAGCACTATCCCGCCTACAACTCCCGCGCGGGCTTCTTTAATGCGCAGACTGGAATCACGCTGGACGTTATTTGACTCACAGACGGTCAGTCGTGATATATCCTGTTTCTTTCTCGATTATCTCTACGACTCTCCGTGCCGAGATTGTTTGTTCGTGGAATCGAACATACATTTCCGCCAGTACTGAGACGGGAATCAGCTTGTAGTTCAATCCATTTGCCACATGACTGGCCGCTTTGCTTACAGCATCCGCCTTGAAATCGGGCCGTCCAATACAAATGAACGCGGCCGGTTTCAACTCTGGCGACTGCTGCAATACCGCGCCTGCCTTAGTTATTCCTACAACGTCAGCCGGGCTGTCTTTCGCGTTCACTTGCGCAATGGCAGTTTGTCCATTTGAAAGCATAATCTTTAAATCCGCTTCGCCCTCCTTTTGTGAGGTGATTCGAGAAACTGCGAGTGTGCAGAATGGCGGCCGCAAAAGATTCTCAAGTGCTTGCTCAAGCAGCAGTCCCTTCATTGTGTACACTTCTTCGATCAGCTTGACGGGAACGCTACGGACATTCAAGCGAGCAAGCTGCAATCGCTCAATTTCCAGGCTATCGCCAATGACAGCAATAATGCCCTTTTGAAGATCGCCAATGCGATGCGGATCGACTTTGGCCTTTTTTGCGATATCAAGGGCTGTCGAATCGACTATAGATTGAAGGGACGTGTATCCGCTTGCGACTAGCCGCTCCCGCTCTGCCCGATGAAGGCGATGGGGAACGTGCGCAAGCAAAAGTGCTGCCTCACTGCATCCAAACTCGGACCGATCCGCTAACACTTCATACGCCTTTGCCTGGTCGGTGTGACCGATCGTCCAAGCGATTTTTGCGGCGGTATCGCAGAGCCACATGCACATGGACCCAATATTGCGCATCTTGCCGGCCGAGACGCCGAAAGTGTTCTCAATCGTGTGAGTTGCAATGCCCCGAACAAAAGCCAGCGCAATGCACTGAAACTTGAGCGGCCTTGCTTCCTCATAGGGTGGCATCCGAAAATACCCGTCCAAGGTCGATTGAGTAATAGGTGAATCCTCGGTAGCGATTGCCTCTCGCAAGGCCCTCACGAAGACAGGCGTCCGCGCGTTGTACTCAGCGGTCGAAAGCCGGCTCAGATTGACCGAGTCTACGCCGGTCTCTGCCCCTCTTGAGGCGATAAAGGCCAAGTCCGCAGCCGATACATTGGAGCTTCGGACGAATGCCGTCAACTCATTGAACGTTGCGACACCTAGACCGCTCGACGCACAGATACTCCCGAGTTCTGTGATAGCGATAATGCCTTTTGCGTCTCTCGACAGCAGTTCGTGTTTAATCAGCTCGTTGATGATCGCGACAATTTCTGCCTCAAGTGCCTTCCGCGAATTTTCATCGGCCCAAGCGGTCCGCGCCGCGAATGTGCGAAGCAGGAACCGAAAACAGCCGTCTGCCGAATTGCAGAGCCCTGAAGCAAACGTTTGCAGAAGTGAAACGTCAAGCGGACGCTTCAAGAACGCTGACTCCATTGGCTCCGTCGCACCGTTTACATATGCATTAAATAGGCCCTCTTGCTGCATTGGAGACACGGCAGTTAAAAGGGCCCTACCGAAATTGTCCTTTCGCAACCCAAAGCGTCCGGCACGGCCACTCATATTGCGATACTCCGCAACGCTCAGCGGAGTCTTTTCCAGCTTTCCATGCGGACCCATCGCCCACTTTGTGTGGCTAGAGATGAGCACCGTAGACGCTGGCATATTGACGCCCATCGAAAGCGTTGAAGTCGAAACAACGCATCGAATCTCGCCGCTGCGAAAGCCGTGCTCGATGGCCCTACGCTCCTCGAAGGTCAAGTCAGCATTGTGAAAGGCAGTTGATTTGCCGAGCGTTCTCTTCAATGCTACGACGCTTTCACTATCTTCCAATTGCCCGAGCGCTTCGAGCGCTTTTGCCGCTGCGCCAAGTTCTTTGACCTTCGCGCCTATGTTCTGCGCTAGAATCTTAGTGCCCCGTACAGTATCGGCGAACATCAGCACTTGCTCAGCCGGATCAAGCAACAGCTTTGTGGCAAGATCAACAGCTAACTCTTCTTGCTCACTCCCCTGAATCTCATGAAGATGTTCCGTGCCTTCCTTGCGCTCTGAGCCGATCCACTCAACGTGGCGAAAAGTCCCGTTGGAAATAATCACACCCTCCCTAAGCGTCACCGGGCGATGGTCATTCGCAATGACTTTCGCGTCGAGCCATTCATCGAAGCCATTCAAGTTCGACACCACGGCCGACAAGCCAATAATTTGGAGCGACGGAGCTATCTGTCGTGCCCGAGTCAAGAGAAGTTCGATTCCTGCCCCGCGCCCTGTATCGCTGAGCATCTGAATCTCATCAACAACCAGCACACCCGCTGACCTAAGAATTCCGGGATGTTGAACGATCAGCGCGGAAAGCTTTTCATACGTGAGAATGGCAACATCGAAGTCGGCCTTGGCAATATCGCGATCAAACTGCCGCCGATCTGAAGTAGAAATCACGACCTTAGCGCCGATGCTATCTCGCCCATATTTTCGCGTAAAGTCTAAGAATTTTTCCTCAGCAAGCGCCCTAAACGGGACAAGGTAAACGCAAGGCCGCAAATCGCGTGCGTGCTTGACGCAAGCGAGTTCCCCAATAAAGGTCTTACCGCAGGAAGTAGGCCCAGATATCAGGCAACTCTTACCGTCAAATATGTCCGCAGTGATTGCTTGCACCTGAATCGGCAATAGTTCAGAGACGCCATCGGCTTCCCAGGCAGCTATGACAACTTCTGGGATACCCTTGCTTGTCAAGAGGCCGCGACAAGTTGAATTGTTGGCTGCCATGGTTTACGGTCCAGTAGAGACAAATGGCATTCGGGGCGGGGCGGTTTCCCACATTAGCGCGACTTCATCGGGCGTCAGCCCGTAGGCTTCGTTCACTAGGTCGCTTAGCTGCCGCTCAAGCTGCAAAGCTTCGGCCGCTTGCACGCTGGCTGGTTCAATCGTCCGCTGGTGTTCGTCGCGCAGGCTCTTGAGGGCAGCGACCGACAGCGGGTTTTTCTTGCCGCGAATCCGCTTCACTTCGGCAATGAAGCCGTCTGAGTCAAGGCCGGTAGGCGATTGTAGCTTCATGCTTGCCTTTTCGATGCCGTGCTCTACGCGAAGCCAGTCAAGAATCGTTCGGCGCATGGCTTGTTGAGAGTCAGTAATCTCAATCAGCCTTCCACAGCGGGCGACGACGTGACTGCGAACCTGTTCAGATGGGTGAGCTATCGGCACACCTTCCAACACGGTTGGATTCGGCGCAAGTGCTTCGTCTTTCATGTGCGGCAAGTACCGCCAATTATGCCACCAGAGAAGTGGCGAGTTTAGAACCGCCAACAGAAATAGGTCACCGGACAAGATAAACGCCGTCTTGTTGTTGCCAAACATTCCAGTCGCATCGAGCGCATAGCACGGATGAAATTGAATCAACTGATAGTACAGCTTGATTTCCTTGAAGCGGTCCCAATAGGCGCAGGATCGCAACTCCCACCAATATCGGCCTTGATCGGTGCGCTTTCGCAATTGGCCCTCGTACTGTTTCATGTGCGCATGAAGCGATGGAAATTCGTTGGAGAATACCTCCTCCGCATTGTCGCCACTATCAGCCCAAGGCCACGGATAATCGCCGCTTGAAGGGATGGCAATCATCCAATAGCCCGCGCTATCGAGACTCCATCGCCCGATGTCCGCACCCCGCACATACGGTTTGACTATCTGGGCACAGTTCGGATCGGCGGACACAAGCGCTTCGCGAGTAGCCCCGTCAATCAAGTAGGCATCATTGAAGGCCGTCTTGATTCCAGTAAGTGGCTTGGAGCCTACGTATTCGGATAGCGGTACGCCAGCCGCACGAATCTTGGCTAGCAGCCGATTGACGCCGCTTGGCTCAAGCTGCCAGGATTCCGCCCCAAGCTGCTCCAGCGGCAGTTCAACGCCTTCCGCCTCAATCTGACGACTTAGATCGTCGATGCGAAGCTGTTCGCGCGGAATGGTGCAAAGCCGCGCCGTTTTGGGTTTCGGCGTTTTGGTCGGTTTGCGGGCCACGATGATCGACGGGAAAACGTCGGCGTCTTCAAAAATCTGCTTCGCGTGGCCGAAATCCACGACGGATTCAATCCAAGCATCTTCGCCGAAGAATCGCCGCAACGGCTCGCCGTATCCCGACTTCATCCATTTGTTAGTGACGATGAAAGACAGCAGCCCGCCGGACTTGAGGACGCGCAAGCCAAGCTCATAGAAGTAAACGTACAAGTCGGCCATGCCGTGATAGGCTTTGTAGTTCGCTTGCAGGTACGGCTTGAATTCGCTCAGCCATTCTTGCCGCACGTAGGGCGGGTTTCCCACCACTACGTCAAAGCCGCCTTGCGCGAAGACTTCCGGGAACGCCGCTTGCCAGTCAAAGGCTTTCGGATGAACGGACATATCCGCAATCACGCTGTTGCCCACCCGAATCGAATGATCCAGACTCGTTAGCACCTTGCCGCGTTCCGCCGTCTTGATCCAAAGGCTGAGCCGGGCAATCTCAATCGCTTCCTCATTCAGGTCTACGCCGTACAAGTTGTTTTCGAGAATGCGCTTGTCCAGGTCGAACAGCGTGCGATGGCCGCGAAGCTCCGCCAGCCGATCATTCGACTGCTGATAGGAAGTGTGCAACTGGTCGAAGGCTTCAATCAGGAAAGCACCGCTGCCGCACGCGGGGTCCAGTAGCCGGACAGTGGTTAGTTCGTCCTGCCAGGTTTCCCAAAAGCTGACTAACCCCGAGCGGGCTGGCTTGGTCAGCTTTTCGAGTTGATAAACGCGCGGATCGGCCAGCGCCTTTTTGGCTGCGCCCTTCGCGGCTTTCTCTTGCTTCGCGCGAAGTTGCTCGAATCGGTCGCGAAGCACCCCGCCCAGCGCCTGTTCCACGATATAGCGCGTGATAAACGAAGGCGTGTAGAACGCCCCTTCCTTTTTGCGGCGAGATTTGTGGCTCTCAAGGTCTTGCGGCTCATTCAGCCCTTCAAGGATGCGCTCCAGGTCGGATATCGACTGCTCAAAGATATGGCCCAGAATGTCAACGTCGATGACCTTGGTTTCGCCCGTGGCTTCGTAAGGCGGCTTGTAGTCAAACTCGCCAAGCTCGCGAAAGTAGCCGCAGACTTCATCGGAAACGTTGAACGAATCCAAAACCGAATCGTTAGCAAACAAGCCGCCGTTATAGGCGTGAATGCCTAGCGCGGCGTTGCCCGCATTGATGGAGCCAAACAGCCCGCGAAAGTTTTCCCATATGGGGCGCGGGTGGTACGGGTCGCGATGCTCATAGGCTTTCTTGATCGTTTCAGGCGGAAGCAAGCCACGATCTTCGCTGAACGCGACGAATAGCACCCGGTCCAGGAGCTTTTGCGTGCTGGCCAGCACGTCGCGCCGTGGAATCTCGGCATTGTCGCGGCTCAACTTCTCAAAGGCATCTTGCCGCATATTGGCATAGTTGACGTAGAAATCCTTGGTCAACTCGCGGCCGACTTTCTCGGACTCGGCAAACAAGCTGTAGAAGTGGCACTGGCCAGATTCGGGAACCACCCGTTCCGCACCAAGTAAAAAGAGAAAGCGGCGCAAGGCGGCTTCATCGTCGGCAAGCTGTTCGGTATCGAACCGTTCGTAGGTTTGCTGATTCGATCCCTTGTGATACAGCCGCGTCTGTCGGATCGACGTGACCAGAATCCAATCGCAAGGCAAATTGATTGCATACCGATAGCCTTGATCGACGGCCGACATGCGACGGCCAGCGTAGGGCCGGTCTAGCGGGTCGCGCGGCCCCTTCCCTTCCACGGCCACGGTATAGCGTTGCTGGCCGTTGAAATCGCCTAGCACGGCGTCGGCATACTTGCCGTCTACTTCAACGTGCCGTTCATACCCGAGCGTATAGCGCTCATGGCCGGCTGGGCGAGTGTAGCCCAACAAGCTCACGAAGAAATCGGCTAGGAAATCTGGCAGGATTTCTTGCTCGCCGAAGCCGTCCAGCCGGCCCGTTGATATCAGGCTAGCCCAATGGCTGAGCTTGGCCGCATCGACGGCTGGCATTTGGAAGCCCGACAAGTGCGACCGGAGCACGTCGGGCCGGAATAGTGGTTTGGCTTCAACTGGCAACGTCCCTGCCCCCGCTCGTGGCCGGAAAGCCGCTATTCTAGGGGACAAGCCATTTCGGCGCAAGCCTCCCTGCGCAACTGAGGCCGTCTTGGAGGCGGTGCGTCGGGTTTGTGGAAACGCGCTGAATCATTGACCGGAGTACATTCCTCGGATAGTCTCCGGTCCGACAATGGGGGCGGGTTCAGGGTTTCCCACCATCCCAGCCCCGCTCCGCATGATTCTAGAGAGCAGCGATGCAATGGGTCGCCTGCCCGTATTGCGGGCATCAACTCGCAAATGATGGAAGTCTGAGCGGCCGCACAGTTGCCTGCCACAACTGCAATGGGCAGTTTACGATTCCGCCGCCCACTCCGCCGCCAATTCTGCCGGTCGCACAGCGACTGGTCGTGGATGTGGAAGGGCAAAGCGAGTCACGTCTTGACGGTCGACGGTCTAGCCCCACAAAGCCGGCCAGAGCGGAAGGGTGTGTCATTGGGTTTTTGGCAACGGGAATCATGACATGTTGCCTGCTTTGTGCGGGTGTGTTCCTGTTTTGGCCGCTCTTGATACTTGTCCTCTTCGCTCCGATAGTCGGCATTCTTGTTATGCCCAAGATGATCAAAGGCAAATGCCCACATTGCGGTACGCTCGTTTCTACGCAGACAACAAGTGCTGGCGTCACCTGTCATGGCTGCAAAAGACGACTGGTCGTCAGGCAGAAACGACTTTACACAATTGACTAGGACGGGCGGACAAGCATCAGGATCGCTCGCCGAATTGACTCTGGCAGCACTGGCCAGCGAGCGACGAGAAGGGCCAAATCAGAGTCGTGTGCGCCGGATTCTGCGCCGCCTTGCTGCGGACTGGCGGTTTTGTCCGGGGATTTCGGCCCTGCTTCGAGTCCTGCCGGGCCTACTGTTCGCCTCGCTCTTGGCGATGGCCGAACTGACGACGTATGTCGCTCAATGGTACGGACTCGGGTGCGTTTTGTGTGGCGTTCAAACGAACACAAAGTGCGTCTCCGACCGACCGGATGCGCGAATGGCGTTCGCTGGGACGCGACGGCGTGCTTGCAGGCTTGCTCATGAGGCATGCCACGGCAATGGCGCATTCCGACGTCACGCCAAATCCGTCGCTGCCGGCTCTGCGAACGTTCGTACCTTGGAATGCGTTCGTGATTTGGAATGAAAGCTATCGAATCTCGATTGACCTGTCGTTGCGATGCGGCTACTATCCCCCCCCCCGCTTTAGCGGGATGCTGGCGTAGCTGATCTGGCTTCTCTGCCGTTGAGCGCGCATTCGGGCGCGTGTTTGGCGAATCGCCGTTGCCGGGGAGTTCCGAGCGTTGATTGTCAGGCCGCAATCGATTCCTGGAGTACTCGCGGCATGCGCTGCGCTCAGCGTCGTATCGTGCTTTGGGCAATTGCACGGGTCGGAAGCAACGTCCGAGGCTGCCAACGAGTTCCTGCGCGAGCCGGCGGTCGCGACTGCCAGCGACGAGATCACCGAGCTATCGCCGCAGATCGTTTCGTTCCTGCAAGAGCCTGTAGTTGACGATGCCGAATCGATGGTTACTTCAATACTCGAAGCACGGTCTCGCTGGCAAACTCGTGTGGGCGCGCTGTTTCTCAATCGATCGAGCGTGCGACGGTACGGCTTTTCGAATCTATTCCCGTTTTCGATCTATTCAACACCCAGCTTGATCTACAACGCGGCGGATTTCAATTTTCCCAGTGCAGTGTCCGTCGATACGTCGGTAAGATATACGGCCGTATGGTCGGATATCGACTTTCGATACTTCGGCGTACTTCAGGCGACCTCCGCGGTGGGTCCATTCTCGGCCATCTATGCCGGCAACTTCGGTATGTCATCGTCCGTTGCCCACTTCACTGCGTCGCTCGAATCGTCGCTACAGAGCGCGGAGTTGAATTTACGACGCGAAGTCGTGCCGAATGTCGCACTGCTGGCTGGTTTTCGCTACGTGCAATTCCGCGAATCGCTGATTTCGAGTCAAGAAGTGATCTATGGGTCGCAGGGATCAGTCACCACGATGGGCCTTGACTGGCGGGCACAGAATGAACTCTTTGGGCTGCAAGTGGGCGCCGAAGGACTCCTATTGAGCTACGCCGACAGGCTACGCATTGAAGCGGCAGCGAAAGCAGGCGTCTATGGAAATGCGGCGTCCAGCAGTTTGTTTTTCGAGTATCAAGGCAGCAGCTTCACCTCTGGCAACTATTGGAACGCTTTTCGCGGCAACGCTGCATTTGTCGGAGACGTCAATCTGACAGCTACTTTTCAATTCACGCGGCACGTCGCTTTGCGCACCGGGTATCAGTTGCTATGGCTCTCCGGAGTGGCAAGCGGAACGGAACAGTTGCAGACGCTTTCTGCTCAAACGTTCGGCACATACTCTAGTAGCGAAATCTTGTTTCATGGCGCTCTGGTTGGCGTCGAGTGCAATTGGTGAGGGGTTGTCTGCTAGATTTGATCGGCACGGCAAAGTTCAATACGAGTGGCTCCCGAACACGCCGCATGACCACCAACTACGATTAAATTGCCGAGCAGTACCGGTAACCGAAGCACGCGATGTGGCGCGAGTGGATCGAGCGGTGCACGTTGTTGGAATTGCTGGGCGGCGTGGCGGGCAAATCCGCCATCGACCTGGCCTGCGGCGACCTTGCTGGATCATCCGGTGATCACGTACATCGAGTGCGCGAAGCCGGCATAGCGGCCTGTTGAAGAATTCAACAGGCCGCGACATCGCATGCATGCGATGTCAGAATAGCGACGTAAGTCGTTGTACTGCGGTTCCGTGCCAAGCTTTGCTTCGCACTTGGCACTTGTTGAATAATACCTCGACGCCATTCTTCAGCAGGCTGCAAGCGCGAATTGACTCAGCTTCACCCGCAACTTTCACACCACCGCCGACGAGTGCTCGCTCGGCTCGGAGATCATGTGGACGACTTCGCCAGCCCGGTCGTCGGGCAAGTGGCGGGCGATATCGGCCTGCGAAATGATGCCACACAGCAGCCCTTGTTCGTCCTCCACCAGCACGCGGCGGATTTGCGACTGCTCCATCAGTTGGCAGCACTCCTCGACCGTGGCATCGTGAGCAATGGTGGTCACGCGGCTGGTCATGCACTGGCCGACGTTCGTCTTCAGCGGGTCATTGCCCATTGCCACCGCCCGGCACACGATGTCGCGATCGGTGAGCATTCCCAGCGGTCGCCGATGATCGTCGCGATCGACCACGGGCACCGCGCCGCAATCGCTGGCGATCATCATTTCCGCGGCCTGCTTGAGATTCATCTCCGGCGTGCAACATTTCAGATCTTCGGACATGATTTCCCGGACGTTCATGGCGATGCTCCTGAGTTAGGGCGAAGCGATGAAGTTCGCTCGGCCTGGTCGCAACTCGGCCTCGAAGGTTCCCACGCGCTCAGCGCCCGGCGGTATTAGGGCGTCGATCGCCGCTGAGAGAGCCGCCATGGGCCTTCCTGCCCACAGAGCAACTTCAAGGCCAAACGAGCCCGGTAGCGTTACTCTCCCAGCATCGACTTGCGCCGCAGGATGTGGTGATAGTGCTGGGCAAAGCGATGCGCCTCGTCGCGGACGTATTGCAGCAGCCGCAACGCAAAGGAATGCCGCGACAGCCGCAGCGGTTCCTCCTGGCCGGGCAGAAACACTTCCTCTTCGCGCTTGGCCAGCGAGAGGATCGTCGGCGGCTCGATCTGCAGTTCGCGAAAAGCCGTCATGGCGCTAGAGAGTTGGCCCTTGCCCCCGTCGATCAGCAGCAGGTCGGGAAATACCTGGGCATCGTCCTGCAACTTCTGGAACCTTCGCGCGATCACTTCGCGAATGCTGGCGAAGTCGTCGACGCCTTGCACGTCGCGAATCTTGAATCGCCGATAGTTGGGCTTGAACGGCAGCCCATCGATGAATTGCACCAGGCTGGCCACCGTTTCGCCGCCGCCCAGGTGCGCGATGTCCACGCCCTCGATCGTGCGCGGCGCCCGCTCGAGCTTGAGCACTTTCTGCAGGCCGGCCAACCCTTTTTTCGGGTCGACGAAGAACACCTCGGGCTGGACGTGCGTCTCCAGCTCGCCGCGATCGTCGAGCGTTTCGAGCATGTGAATCTCGTCGCGCAGCCGTGCCGCCTTCTCGAAGCGCAGCTCCGCGGCGGCCGTCTTCATTTCCTCCTTCATCTCGGCCAACAGCTTCTGCTTCTTGCCTTCCAAAAACATCCGCAACCGCTGTATGTCGCGGCGATAGTCTTCCTTCGAGATGCGCAGATTGCACGGAGCCGAGCACTGGTCGATCGATGCCAACAAGCAAGGCCGATACCAGCGCCACTTTTCTTCGTTCACGTCGATGTCCAACGTGCAGGTGCGAAACTTGAAGATCTTCTGCAACACCTGCATCGCGCCGCGCAAACTGCCGGCGCTGGCAAACGGTCCATACAGCTTCGATCCGCGCGAACGCGGCTCGCGGGTGAACTCCACGCGCGGAAAATCCTCCCGCGTGGTGATCTCCAAGTAAGGAAACGTCTTGTCGTCCTTCAAGTCTTGGTTGAACTTGGGCTGCACGTCCTTGATCAGCCGGGCCTCGGCCAGCAGTGCGTCCACCTCGCTGTCGGCCGCCAGAAAGTCGATGTCGGCAATTTCGCGCACCATGTCGGCCGTGCGGCGATCCTCGGCCGCGGCCTTGAGAAAGTAGCTGCCTGCCCGAGCGCGCAGGTTCTTGGCCTTGCCCACGTAGATGACGCGACCCGCGGCGTCCTTCATCAAATAGACGCCGGGCGATTGCGGAAACCCGCGCACCTTGGCCGCCGCGCGACGAACGCCCGCCGACTCGCTGCCCGCCGGCTCGCTTCCTGCGGGCGCAACGGCCTCGGCGGGCACTTCATCGGGTGGAGGTTCGGGCTGCTGAGTCATGCCGATGCATTGCCGATGGAGTGGATTCGTGAAGCGGGTCCCGTCAATCGACGGATCCACAACCATTGTACCCGCCGCCGGCCTGGGCGGCCGAATCGAGACTACCGGCGCTGCTAATCCGTCGCCTGCGAAAAGGCGGTCAGATCCTGCCCCAGCTGCTCCAGCCGGGCAGCATGATGGGCCTTGGCATCGTCGAGGTTTGCTAGCTGTTCGGCCGGTTCGTAGGTGAACATATAGTATTTGACCTTGGGCTCGGTGCCCGAGGGGCGCACGGCCACGTACGTCCCTTCGGCGGCAAGGTCGAGCATCACCATGTCTCCCTGCGGGCCGTCCAGCGGCGTCTGGGCGCTGCCGAGGGCGCGCTCGGTCAGGTTCGAATAGTCGCGCACGCGCGTGACCTTCAACCCGGCCAGCGTACGCGGCGGCTTGTCGCGGAACTTGCTCATCAGCGCCGCCATTTGCTGCATGCCCTGAGAGCCCGGCATGACCACCGAAATCTGCGACTCGGCGTGATAGCCATATTGCCAGAACAACGCGTCGAGCTTTTCGTGCAGGCTCTGGCCCACGGCCTTGGTTTGCGCAGCCAACTCGGCCATGAGCATGGCGGCCACTGCCGCGTCCTTGTCGCGCACATACGTGCCGGCCAGATAGCCGTGCGATTCCTCAGTGCCGAAGATGAACTTGTCCGGGCCCATTTCGTCGATGATGCCGCCGATGTACTTGAAGCCCACCTGCAAGTTGCCGTAGGTGCGCACGCCATAGGCATCGGCAATCCGCCGCGCCAGCTCGCTGGTGACCAACGTCTTGACGATATAGTGCTCGGGCGTGATCCGCCCGGCCCGTTGCCAGCGATCGAGCAGGTATTCGGTCAACAGCGCGCCGATCTGGTTGCCGGTCATAGTGGCCCAAGGTGCGTCCGCCGCGGTCGTGACCGGCGCGGCCAGCCCCAGGCGATCGCAATCGGGATCGCTGACCAGGATCGCGTCGGCCTGCGACTCGCGTCCGCGCACGATGATCGAATCGAAGACCGCCTTGTTCTCGGGATTGGCCACGTGGTTGGGCACGTTGGGAAAATCCCCGTCGGGCGTGGCGTGCAGCGCAAAGATCTCGACGTCGCGAAAGCCGTCCGCCTCCAGCGCCGGCGGCACGGCTGTTGCGCCCACGCCGTGCAGCGGCGAATACAGGATCTTGACGCCGCGCGGGCCCGAAAATCCCTGGCCCTGCACGGCCGCGATAAACGCCCGGTCGACTTCCTCCTGGCAGAGCAACACCTTGCCCTCGGCCACGGCAGCCGCGAACGGCGCGCGCTGAATCGTGGTGGCCGACATGACACAATCGATCACTCCGCGGTCGTGCGGCGGCAGCAATTGTCCGCCGGTCGACCAATAGACCTTTACGGCGTTGTCGCTGGGCGGATTGTGGCTGGCCGTGACCATGATGCCGCACGAGCATTGCTTGTACCGCACCAGGAATGACAGTTCGGGCGTGCTGCGATAGCCGTCGAGAAAGTAAACCGTCAGACCGTTGGCGACCATCACCTCGGCACACAGCTCGGCGAACTCGCGCGAGCGATGGCGCGTGTCGTAGGCGATGGCGCACGAGAGATTGTCGCCACCGACGGTCCTGTTCACATAGTCGGCCAGTCCCTGCGCGCTTTCGCCGATGGTTCGCGCGTTGATAGCGTTGGAGCCGATCGGGTACATCTTGCCGCGGCGGCCGCCGGTGCCGAAAGGGATAACGGTCCAGAACACGTCGTCCAATTGCTGGAAGCGGCGCTGGGCCAGGTGCTCGGCCACCTGGGGCGCATACTCGGCGTAGCGCGGTTCGCTCAGCCAGGCGCGAATATTCTCAAGGGCGCCGGGCGACAGCAGCCGTTCGCGGCCGGCGGCTTCCAGTTGGGCCAGGGCACTCGAGGCGTCGAAAGGGACAGCGGATCCGGACATCAAGCATCAAACTCCGTACGCAATGGATTCACGGTGAGCATTCGATCGAAGGTTAGGCCATGCGGTCCCAATTGTGCCCGATTTGTCGACGAGGGCAAGGCCCGCCGAATCGTGCTAGAATTTCCTGACTTTTCCGCGAGGCATTTCCTCAATCCACCGTCATCAAGGATGCGAACGTGAGCGAGCCAATCATCAGCGTCTCGGGGCTGCGGGGCATCGTGGGCGACAGCCTGACGCCGGAAGTGGCGGTGCGCTACGCCTCCGCATTCGCCGCCGAGTTGCCGGACAGTGCGATAGTCATCACGCGCGACGGGCGCGACAGCGGACCAATGTTCGCCGAAGTGCTCTGCCGCGGCCTGACCGCGCAAGGGCGCGACGTCATCGACGCCGGCGTCGCCTCCACGCCCACCACCGGCGTGCTGGTGCGCCAATGTCGCGCCGCCGGCGGCATTCAGATCTCCGCCAGTCACAATCCGCGGCAGTACAACGGGCTTAAGCTGTTTTCGGCCCAGGGGCGCGTCATTCCCGAAGCGGCCGGAAGCAAGGTGCTCGATCGCTATCGACAGAATCAGCCCGTGGCGCCGCACGAGCGATCGGGCCATGTCCAGCCGTGTCTCGACACGCTGAGCCAGCATGCAAGTCTGGTCCTGGCAACCGTCGACGTGGAGCTTATCCGACGACGAAAGTTCCACGTGCTGCTCGATTCCAATCACGGCGCCGGCGGCTTGCTGGGCCGCAAACTGCTGTCCGAGCTGGGCTGCGCGTTGACGGTCCTGGGCGAAACGCCCGACGGCGCTTTCGAGCACACGCCCGAGCCTACGGCCGAGAACCTGGCCGGGGTGTTGGCGGCGGTGCCTCGCGCGAACGCCGACGTCGGCTTTTGCCAGGATCCGGATGCCGATCGACTGGCGGTGATCGACGCGAAGGGACAATATCTCGGCGAAGAGTACACGCTGGCCATGTGCGTCGACCACGTGCTGCGCGCGACGCCCGGCCCAATCGTCACGAACTGCTCGACCAGCCGCATGAGCCAGGATCTGGCGGAACACCATGGCGTGCCGTTTTTTCGCTCGGCCGTGGGCGAGGCCAACGTGGTGGACTTGATGCTGGCCCAATCGGCCGTGCTCGGCGGCGAAGGCAACGGCGGCGCCATCGATCCGCGCGTCGGGCTGGTGCGCGACAGCTTCGTCGGCATGGCCTTGATACTCGATGCCATGGCCGCACGCGAGCGCAGCGTGGCGCAATTGGCCGCAGAGTTGCCTCGCTACGAAATCGTGAAAACGAAGATCGACGTGCCGCGCGAGCGAATCTCCAGGGCGCTACTGGCCGTTGCCGAACGTTTTGCCGATGCCCAGGTCGATCGGCTCGACGGCGTGCGGCTCGACTGGCCCGGCAAGTGGCTGCTGGTGCGTGCGAGCAACACCGAGCCGATCGTCAGGGCCGTGGCAGAAGCCGGCAGCGAAGCGGAGGCGGCCGCCTTGTGTCGCGCAGCCGCGGAGGCGATGGCAAGTGTTTAGTCGATGCTTTTCGCCCTAACGCGGGAGCAGACGTCCGGCGCACGGAAATTTCTCGCGACGATTCTTTGACAACGGCCGGAATCGACATAGGGTTGTGAATAGCCGGGAAGCGTCCGCGCTTGGGCGCCAGTTCAGGCCCGCGATGAAGTTTCCGGCGAGGTCACTTCCTGATGTTCGACATGTCTCCGGTTGGCGAGCCTGGCGGCGAGTAGCGCTTCGGCGCTGCGAGCAGTGGGCTCGACGCGTGCAATTCGGTCGAGGGGGTCGCAACCCGATCCAGCGCCGGTCTGGCGAAGTGCCGGATGGTCGCTGGGGCGTTGATTCCGATTCTTGGGACACAAGCGCGCGGCTGGTAGATCGATCTTTCTCAATTCGAAACAATTGCTCTTGCGTGAAAGGAGCAATGCAATGATTCTGCTCGAGAAAATGCGGCGGTTCCTCGCCTCGGAGGAGGGCCCGACCGCAGTGGAATATGCCGTGATGTTGGCGTCGATCATTCTCGTGTGTATCGTGGCGATTCAAAGCATCGGCACGTCTGCCAACACGTCTTTCGAGAACATCGGCAATTCGATGGGATCGTAATCGTCGTGCGTCGGCCGCGCTCCGCTCACCCGGCGCGGCCGGCGCGATGCGTGGACAATCCCATCGCCTGAATCTGGTGAATCCTGCCTTGATCCGCGTTTGATGGCCCCGCAGTTGCGGGCAACCTTCAAGCGCGGATTTTTTTATTGCCCGGGCGCTGCAATGCGCTCCTTCCCGACCCAGGCACGCAACGCTTCGGGCACGGCCACCGAACCGTCGGGCTGCTGATAGTTTTCCAACAAGGTGATGAGTGCGCGGCTGATGGCAATGGCCGTGCCGTTGAGCGTGTGGACGAAGGCGGTGCCCTTTTCCCCTGTACGAAAGCGAATGCCGAGCCGCCGCGCCTGATAATCGGTGCAATTCGACGTGCTGGTCACTTCGCCGTATTCGCCCGCCTCGCCGCGACCGGGCATCCAGGCTTCGAGGTCGAACTTGCGATAGGCCGGTCCGCCCAGGTCGCCGGTGGCCGTGTCGACCACGCGATAGGCAATGCCCAGCCCGTCGAAAAGCTGGCACTCCAGGTCGCAGAAATAGTTGAGCATGTCTTCGCTCGCCTCGGGCAGCGTGTAGGCGAACATCTCGACCTTGGTGAATTGATGGACGCGGTACAAGCCGCGCGACGCGCGGCCGCCGGCCCCGGCCTCGGTCCGATAGCAGTGGCTGATGCCGCACAGCTTGATGGGCAGCGCGGCCGCGTCGAGGATCTCACCCGCGTACAAGCCGCCCAGCGTGATCTCGGCGGTCGCCACCAGGCTCAGGTCGGTTTCGGCAATGCTGTAGATCTGCGTCTCGGGCCCGCGCGGAATGTACCCCGTGCCTTGCAGAATCTCGTTGCGGGCCAGGTCGGGTGTGATCGTGGGCGTGAAGCCCTCGCGCACCAGCAGGTCGAGCGCGTAGCGCTGCAGCGCCAGCTCGAGCAAAACAGCTTCGTTCTTCAAGAAGTAAAAACCGTGGCCGGTCACTTTGGCGCCGGCTTCGAAATCGATGAGTTGCAGGCGCTCGGCCAGTTCCACGTGATCGAGCGGCTTGAAGTCGAACTTCGGCGGCTCGGCGCTGCCGCGGCGCAGCTCCAGGTTCGACTGGTCGTCGGCGCCGACCGGCGCGTCGGGATGCGACAGATTCGGCATCGTTCGCAGGATGGCATCGGCTTCGGCAACGACGGCGTCCAACTCCGCTTGCGCGGCTGCGGTTTGCTCGCGCAGCGCACGCCCCTCGTTCTTGCGAGCCTCGCGCTCGGCCGGGTCCTTGGCCTTGCCGATCGATTTGCTGACTTCGTTGGCCCGGCGATTGAGCTCGTCAACTTCGAACTGCTTGCTCTTGCGATCGGCCTCCAATTGCACGAAGCGGCGCACGTCGGCGCGGGCGCCGCGCCGCTGGCAGTTTTGTTCGACAAGGTCCGGGTTTTCCACGACAAATCGTCGGTCGAGCATGTCCAATCCGCGGTTGCAAAAGGATAGAGGGCGAATGCGGCCGATCGTGCGACCGGCGGAAACGATGGTTGCCGATGCGCGGCGGTGTCAGGCCTTGGTCAATTGTCCCAGCTCGTGCCACAAGTGCGCACTGGCCTTGATGCCGCGATGAAAATCGGCCAGGCAAAACTTCTCGTTGGGACTGTGCGTGTTGTCGTCGTTGAGCCCCCAGCCGAGCAACAGCGTATCGACTCCCAGCAACTCGTGGAACGTGGCCACGACCGGGATCGAGCCGCCCTCGCGAATGTAAACCGGCGCCCGCCCGAATCCCGTGGCAATGGCCCGCTCGGCCGCCGCCATGTACGGGCTGTCCAAGGGCACCACCACGCCCGGCGCACCGTGGAAATCGATCAACTCCATGCGGATGCCCGCCGGGCAAAGCTCCTGCAATCGCTTGTCAAGCGCGGCGGAGATTTTCTTCGGATCCTGGTTGGGCACCAGGCGAAAGCTGAACTTGGCGACGGCACGGGCCGGTAATACGGTCTTGGCGCCTTCGCCTTGATAGCCGCTCGACAGGCCGTTGACGTCGAATGTGGGCCGCGTCCAGCGCCGCTCGAGCGTGCCAAAACCCTCTTCGCCCGCCAGCACGTCGACGCCGATCTGACGCATGAACTCGGCCTCGTCGAACGGCAACTTCTCGATCTCGCTGCGCTCGCGCTGCGTCAGCGGGGCCACGTCGTCGTAAAAGCCGGGCACTTGGATTTGCCCACGCTCATTCACCAACGCGGCCAGCATCGTACACAGCGCGGTGGCCGGATTGGCCACGCCGCCGCCGAACGTGCCGGAGTGCAGATCCTGCTTAGGGCCGCTCAGCCGCAATTCGTAGTACGCAATGCCCCGCAGTCCGTAGGTGATGGCCGGCTGGCCGGGGCCAAACTGGCAACAATCGCTGATCACCACGCAATCGCAGGCCAGCCGTTGCGCGTGCTCTTTGATGAACGGCTCCAGGCTGGTGCTGCCGGTTTCTTCTTCCCCTTCGATCAGGAATTTGAGTTGCACCGGCAAGTGGCCTGCAGTGGCCATCCAGGCCTCGGCGCTCTTGACGTGCGTGAGCATCTGGCCCTTGTCGTCGGTGGCGCCGCGGGCATAGAGGTTGCCCTCGCGCTCGGTCGGCTCGAAAGGGGGCGAAATCCACTCGTCCAACGGATCGGGAGGCTGCACGTCGTAGTGGCCGTAAACCAGCACGGTCGGCGCGCCGGCCACCGGCGGGCTCTCGGCATAGACGATCGGGTGCCCGGGCGTTTCCACGATTTCCGTGGCGAGCTTCAGCTTGCGAAACTGGCTGGCCACCCATTCGGCGGCCCCTCGCACGTCGCTCCGATGGCGGCTGTCGGCACTGATGCTGGGAATGCGCAACAACTCGCACAGTTCCTTCTCGAACCGCTGCTTGTGCTTTTCCAGGTACGCATCGAGGTCCGCGGGTGCATGCATCGGGAATACGCCTCCGTGGGCTGCTCGAATCCGTGGTGGTTGCGTCGCGTGCCAGCGACGGGGATTGGTCGATTTTGCCGTGGATGTGCAATATAATGGCTGCGGAGCCGTTCGGCTATTGCGGAGCAGGATTTCCAGCGAGGTGTACCGTGAACGACGAGTCTCGTGCGGGCGTGATGGAGCCGGCCCAACAAGTCAGCCGCAAACAGCGCGCGAAGAAGTCCAAGAAACCCCGTCGCCAACCACGCTACAACGTGATCTTGTGGGACGACCAGGATCATACCTACGAATACGTGGTGGTGTTGGCACAAAGCCTGTTTGGCCATCCGATCGAAAAGGGATTTCAAATCGCCCAACAAGTACACCACGGCGGCCGTGCGATCCTGCTCACCACCACCAAGGAACACGCCGAGCTGAAACGCGACCAGATTCACGCCTTCGGCAAAGATCCCTTCAACACCGAATGCTCCGGCTCAATGTCCGCCACCATCGAACCCGTCCCCGAGTAGCCCACGCCAGCGTGCGAGCAGGGCAGGGGGCAAGCGGGTCGAGTCCTAAATCTGTGGTGCTGGCCGACCATGTACGCTGCCCGCCGATCAAAACTGGCTGAACGACACTGACGAAGCATGCCCGCTGGGATCAACTTTCCGGTCGATTGGTTCCGCGCGCGAGTTTTCTTCCAGCGTCAGGAAATGCTCCAGCAGATCAATGTCGGGCGCTGGTTCGCGGGCGTTGAGGCTGTTTTTCTTCGCAAGTAGCTCGCGATATCGACGCTCTAGATAGGCCAACTCACTATTGCCATTGATCGGTTCTACGGCATCTGCGTCCGCATCGGCAATAACCGAGTCAACATCCTGGCGAAGATCCGTCCAGCTTTGCAGCATCCGGTTGTAGTGATTCGCATTTTCATTGGATGGCGCCACTACAAGAACTATTGCCGACATCGCCGATAGAACTGCCAACAACAGGCTGGCGACATCAAACCGCACGCGGTAAACGGTCCAGTTCTCGCGCTTGCACACTTTCCACGAATGAGGCCATGCCCAAAACGGCGCACTTTTCTTGGAAGCAAAATACGCTGCCACGGCGAATACGAGGCACAAGACCGTCGACACGACGACGGCCGCATCAATTAACATCCCCCATCGCTCCGAGTCGGTTGCCATGTATTGGGCGTACCGCTGATTCATTCCGCTGATGACGCTAAGCTCCATCAGTTTGTGCCACACCTTATCGGTAGAGGAGTTCATTTCGCGTTGTCCTCATCCTTACGTCGTTTGGGGATTTTTGGCTTTCGAGGGGGATCATATTCATTCTCGCCGCTCCCGATACCGCCGGCTATCGTGCCGAAATCGATCCTGACGCTGTTGGCTGCTGTCTTTGCTTTCAGTTCAAGCGCGTTAGCGGTTTGAACGACAAAGCGCTGACCACCGCTGTCGTCCGTCACCCAACGGCCAATCTGCGCAGGGATGTTCCAAATCTTCGGGCCATCAGTCTTGCACTTGTCCATCATGGTGCAGAGTGTGACGCCGTGCATGAGCACAAAGGAGTTGTCCGCGCGACGAATCGCGATCTCAAATGGTTGATACTCTCGCAGACGAATTCTTCCAACGGTTCCCGCCTTGACGGTGGCCGGCGCAGCCCACTGCGGGTTCTTTACCGACCGAATGAATACTGCGATCGGCTCTTTCGTGTGGTTCGCGACCTCCAGGTATTCAGGCCCACGCTGTTGCGAAGACGCTTGCGCGGCAGTGCTGGCAAGCAACCCAAGTATCAATGCAATGCGGCACATATGGTCCTCCAGCTTGACGGCGCCAGCCAACATGGAGTACCATGCGTTCGTCACCCGCATGGCCACCGGCCGCGCAAGATTCCTGAAAGCCGCGAGCACCATCTCGCGGCTTTCGCATTTTACCAGACTGCCCCGACTCTTGGGGAGGCCCTAGCCGCTCCGATAGTGACTAACTGTGTGGTGTTTTGGAAAGAATCGCCTCGAAAAGCTCGTCGAAACCCCAAACGTTGCCGGTCAATCCCGACATCATAGCAGCGGTGCCCCTCTTCGCGCCAGACTTGCCCGGCTTGCGAGTTTGCTAGCAGTAATTGTAGTAGGCCGAGAACATGGCAAACGCGCATTCCAGGCTGCGAAGTTTCTTGGACTAGAAGTACACTTGTCCGCTCTGCCAAGCGGCGCTTAAAATGATCCAGGTCAGCGGCCATCCGTGGCCTAGCTGCTCATATTGGGACGGACCGGAACCACCGCATCACTCGCCTCCTTTCTCATTGGGTTGTGGGTGTCGAGTTCCTTCAAAACGTCTCGCCTTGCCCTAGCCGGCCGTGCCCCCGTGAAGAGTCACAAGCCGGCTAGGACTGCGCTTTGAGGCCCCGCGCTACGGCGACCGTATCGCGCGGGGCTGCTGCTCTCCTTATCATGGGGCACCTCCTTTCGATGAGTGCATCCTAGAGTGGGATGACTAGCACTCAATCCCGGACAGATGTCCCGGACAAACTCGAAATTCTGGGCGTAACCAACTGGCGGACACTGCTAGCCGGCTGTTCCGCGACGATATTTGCGACCACTCGTACCCGGGAGCAACATGCCGCGTTTTTTCATTGTCGACAGCACTTCACGAAACCGACCGTTGAATGGATAGCCGGCCTTTTTTGCCAATTCGGCTCCCGTCATCTCTCCGTCGCCGAGCGCTTCCAAAATGTTTCGCTCGCGCACTGTGGGCTCGACATTCTGCGGGGTAGACCGCAGTGGTTCACGGACGCCAAGTTCACCAACCAGTCGCTTGATCTTCTCCTCAGCGGCTCTGTCATCGACCGACGCTGGCGGTGCCGCATTGTCGCCTTCCTCCACGCTTCCAAACCGCGTAAGCAAAACAGGCGGCAGAATGCTGTAATTCGGGCTGGTTGGTTCTCCGAGACTTATCCATTCCAGCTTCATACATGCTTCAACGATTGGCCACACGGTAAGACCATTGGCCAACAGGTAGTCGTGGAATTGGTGGCGCGGGATTGATGCACAATCGGTTCCAGTTTCACGCAGCTTTGCCTGGAGCCAATTCAGTGCGCAATCCAGGGGCGACAAGTTATTACGCCCTTGTGATATATCAAAAGCAGCGAATTGCCGGCGCGTTTCGTTGTACCGTGCTGCAACCCGAGCATTTTGTACAGTATCGCGATCGTGGACGATGAAGGCGTTCGGATTGTTCTTGCTCGTATCGCGCGAAACTGGCGGTCCGCCTGACGAGCGTCCA
Organism: Pirellulales bacterium; assembly: GCA_041750795.1. Classification (GTDB taxonomy): domain Bacteria; phylum Planctomycetota; class Planctomycetia; order Pirellulales; family PALSA-1355; genus JTS-RE94. Next base: position 28,585 of record JBGSYQ010000157.1, read on the forward strand.
ATCGAACTAAGCCAGACCGTGAGCGCGGCCAATTCGTCGTTTGAGAGGCGTTGAAACGGATTTTCCGCAAGTCGCTTGACTAGCGCGCGAATTTCTATGGAATGAGTATCCATGCCCGACCTTTGACGCTGGCCGGCCCGGGGCGGGTCCGTGGCAAAGGTCAGGTGAAGGCCACGCGCCGCGCCCAAGGCCGATGTGCGGGGATCAGCCGCATTGCCAGGCGAGTGCGGTTATTCTAGAGGAAATCAGCGGACTGAAAAACCGGCCCGTCCCCTGCTAGAATGCCGGAATGAGTAAGCGAGCTAACGTCCATCGCGATCCCCAATTCTGGCTTGTGGGTGCGAAAGAGCGCGGCGAAATCGAGACGCTCCCCGCATTCATCAAGGGGCAGTATTGGAAGCTCTGGTGGACTGACAAGCGGCAGCCAGGGATGGCGGCGCTCCGAGACCAGATTCAGCCCGGCGACGGCATTGCCATCAAGCGAATGAGGGGGCCGGGACTGAAGGGAATCCGCATTCTCGCATCGGGCACGGTCATGCAAGGCACCCACGGCAAGGACAAGCGTGTGTCTGTTAAATGGCACGTTGTGGGCATCGACAAGATCGTGGACAGCCACGGCTGCTTTTCGGCAATCAGTCGGCCGTATTCAGCCGACGACCCGTGGATCAGAGAGATTTTCCAACTCTGATCATCCACCGCCCAGCACCACAGATTTAAGACACTACCATCGTGGGGACAGATTGGAGCCTTGCATTGCCGCTCGCATTTTGCTTACTCTCGCCGTCAGCATCCCAACAAACTCACGGAGGACTCGCATGCCAATTCATCAACTTGCAGAACACGTGGCGGGGAAATGCTGGAGGGAGCGACCTGCCCATTGGCGAACTCTTTCGCTTGCCGAGCAACTTCGTTTCGTGGCGGTGGAATTCAGCCCAACCCACCGATGTGGGCTAAGCTGGTGGGAAAGCTTCACCCTATGCGGTCTTGCGTCCAGAGCCGAACAAACCTCCGCCGAAGAAACCGGCTAGCAACACACTCTTAGGACACTACCAGCCGGGTTGCATTGTCGCCGAGCAATGCGTAGCTTGGTTTGTTCGACCTCAATGCGCATTCCCCGGCCATTGCCGCGACGCGAATCGCACTTTGAACTAACGCTGAACCAACGCTTGCCTATGGCCACGCTCCGCACCGTCACCCTGGGATGCAAAGTCAACCAGTACGAGACCGAGTTCGTGCGCCAGTCGCTGGCCTCGGCCGGCTATCGCGATGCTGCCGAGGGCGAAGCGGCCGAGCTCTGCGTCGTTAACACCTGCACGGTCACGGCCGAGGGAGATTCCAAAAGCCGGCAGGTGATCCGCCAGCTTGCACGGCGAAATCCCGGCACGCGCATCGTGGTCATGGGCTGTTATGCCACTCGTGCGCCCGAGGAAGTGGCGGCGCTGCCGGCGGTGGCCGAGGTGGTCACCGACAAACGCGAGCTGCCGGACCTGCTGGGCCGCTTCGGCGTGATCGACGTTCCCACGGGAATCTCCGGCTTCGGCCATCGCAGCCGCGCGTACGTCAAGGTGCAGGACGGCTGCATGCTCAACTGCAGCTTTTGCATCATTCCCACTGTGCGCCCCTACCTGGCCAGCCGGCCCCCGGAACCGATCGTCGAGGAAATCGCGCGGCTGGTGGACAACGGCTATCGCGAGATGGTGCTCACCGGCATTCACCTGGGACACTACGGCGTGGAGTGGAGCCGCACGCGCCCCAAGAGCGAGTGGATGCGCTTGTCGCACTTGCTGGAGCGCCTGGCCCGCTTGCCCGGCGACTTTCGCATTCGGCTGAGCAGCATCGAAGCGACGGAAGTGACGCGCGAACTGCTGGCGGTGATGGCCGCACATCCGGCACGGTTTTGTCCGCACTTGCACGTTTCGATGCAGAGCGGTTCCGACAGCGTGTTGCGGCGCATGCGTCGCCGCTGGGGCGCCCAACGATTCGTCGATCGCTGCCGACTGGCCGGCGAGGTGCTGGATCAACCTGCGCTAACCACCGACATCATTGTCGGTTTTCCCGGCGAGACGGACGACGACTTTGCGGCGACCTGTCGCGTGGCCGAGGAAGTCGGCTTTTCCAAGATCCACATCTTTCCGTTCAGTCCTCGCCGTACAACTCCGGCCGCCGAGATGGCCGATCAGATCGCGCCGCAGCTCAAGTCCGAGCGCTGCGGGCGATTGGCTGAGGTCGAACGGCAACTGCGCAACCGGTATTTCGAGCGCCTGGTGGGGCGCGAATTGCAAGTGTTGGTGGAAGGGCCCGCCGAAACGCCCCGCAGCGTCATCGGAACGTCGTGCCGCTACGCGCCGGTCGAATTTCCGGGCGGCGCCGGCGAATTGCGCAACTTCGTCCGCGTCAGGGCCGAGCGTGTCGTCGACGACCACCTGGTAGCGAGCCCGGCATCCGCACGTTGACCGCAACCGACACGAGCACGCGAGATAGTCCCGTGCCACGGTCGCCCGGGTTGCTGGCAATCGCCTGCTGTCATGCCGTCGCAATTCCGTCTGGCTCGCCAAAGGATCGTTTGCTAGACTCCCGCCCCTAAACACGTCTGCGATGGGCCGCGGTTTCACGTCGGCCCGAACGATGGATCTCATCACCCTGGTTTCTCGTTGGACGCGCGCGCCCGGAGCAGGGCCGTGCTGTCGGCATCCGAGGAGTGGCAATGATCACACGGATTTCGTGGTTCGCGCTGGCCCTGGTGGCGACGTTGTGCGTGGCAAGGCCGCTGGCGGCGGCGCCTCCCTGGGCGCGGCTGGCGCTGTTCAAGCATCTGGAGGCCGATCCGCAGGAGCTCTACCCGATCAACGAGAACAACGGCCCCTGGATGATCATGGCGGCCACCTTCACCGGCGATGGCGCCACCGACCAGGCGCGTGAATTGGTCTTTGAGCTGCGCAGCGAGTACAAGTTGCCGGCCTACACCTATCAGAAGCAGTTCGACTATACCGAGCCGATCGAAGGCAAGGGTCTCAATCCTTATGGCGAAGCGCCCAAGATGCGCTATCGCCGCCACGAAGACGTCGTCGAGATCGCCGTGATGGTCGGCGACTATCCCACCGTCGACGATCCGGAAGGGCAGAAGGTGCTCAAGAAGTTGAAGTACGCCCAGCCGCAGTCGCTCCAGGTCAAGGCGGGCGAAGAGTCGACCCAGGCGCTGGCCATGTTGCGCGCGTTTCAGAAGCAGGTCAAGCAAGCCACGTTGCCCGCCGGCAGCGACGAGCTGAAGCGCGGACCCATGGGCGGCGCGTTCATCGTCACCAATCCGCTGATGCCCAACGAGTATTTCGTGCCCAAGGGCATCGACCGATTCGTGGAGAAAATGAACGCGCAAGTGCCGCACAGCCTGCTGGATTGTCCCGGCAAGTTCACCGTGCAGGTGGCGACGTTCACCGGCCATGCGATCATCGTCGACAACAAGGTTCAACAGGCGATCGATCGCGGCGAGGAACCCAAGAGCTTCCTGGAGGAAGCCGCCAAGAACGCGCACCTGCTGACCGAGGCTTTGCGCAAACGCGGCTATGAGGCCTACGAATTTCACGATCGCAGCTCGAGCATCGTGACCATCGGCAGCTTCGACTCGGTCGGCACGCGCCGCGCGGACGGCAAGATCGAAATCAATCCGGCCGTACACAAGGTCATGCTCACCTTCGGCGCGAAAACGAAGATCGAGCCGGGCAAGCCGCCCCAGGTGAGCAAGGCCAAAAAGCTCGGCCCCATTCCCTTCGACGTGCAGCCCATGCCCGTGGAGGTTCCACGCCGCGCCATCTCGGTCGACTACGCGCGATCGACTTCCCCGACGTTGCGCTAGCCTGATGCCCCTTGCGCTAGCCTGATGTCCAGCGAGGGGTTACAACGGACGCTTCGTCGTGCGCGCGACGCCTTCCGTCGTTTCTCGCAGTGGATGTTGGTATGGCAGGGGCTGGCCTTCTGGTATTGGGTACCGGCAATCGCAAGAAGGCACGCGAGCTGCTCGATCTGCTCGCCGGCGTCGGCCTCGAGATCAAGACGCTGGCCGATTTTCCCCATGCGCTGGAAGTGGACGAAACCGGCGATTCGTTCGCCGCCAACGCCACGCTCAAGGCCACGCAGCAAGCACAGCATTTGGGACAATGGGTGCTGGCCGAGGATAGCGGCATCGTGGTCGACGCGCTGGGCGGACGGCCGGGCATCTTTTCGGCCCGCTATGCCGGCCCCAGCGCCACCGATCAACAAAACAACGATCGGCTGCTGGCCGAATTGGGCGATACGCCGCTGGAGAAGCGCTCCGCCCACTACGTCTGCCACATGGTGCTGGCCGATCCGTCCGGCAATGTGCGGGCTCAGAGCAGCGGGCAGTGCCACGGCCGCATTCGCTTCCAACCGGCCGGCGCCGCGGGCTTTGGCTACGACCCGCTGTTCGAAATCGTCGAAGCCCATCGCACGTGTGCCGAATTGGGCGATCTCGTCAAAAGCGTGCTCAGCCATCGTGCCCGAGCGGCCGAGCAGATGATCCCCCGGTTGATGGAACTGGTCGACACGGGGCAATGGCGATAGGGACAATCCGCGATGCCCTCAGATTCGACCGCCAGACGGGCGCGTCGGCCGCAGAATCCAGTTAGAATAGCGCCGTTTGACCGTGCGTCCGCCGCGACGCACCATCCGCCTTGTAAATCCGATCGCCATTTTCGAGGTTCGCCATGCATTGTCGCACCGCACTGACGTTGGTCGTCGCCGCTTGTCTCGTAGGAAACGCGCGGGCCGAATCGCCGCAGGATTGGGTCAGCTCGCAGGCCGGCAACCTTGTCGATCTCTATCGCTGGTTTCACCAGCATCCGGAGTTGTCGAACCACGAAGAGCAAACGTCCGCCAGGCTGGCCGAGCTTTGGAAGCAAGCGGGCTTCGAAGTTCACACCGGCGTGGGCGGGTTCGGCATCGTGGGCGTGCTCAAGAACGGACCCGGCCCGACGCTCATGCTGCGCACCGACATGGACGCGCTGCCCGTGACCGAAAACACCGGACTGGTTTACGCCTCCCAGGCAACCTTCGAAAACGGCGACGGCAGCCACACCGGCGTCATGCACGCCTGCGGCCATGATATTCACATGACCAACCTGACCGGCGTAGCGCAGTTTCTGGGCAGCCACAAGTCGGACTGGTCCGGCACGCTGGTGCTGGTGGGGCAACCGTCCGAGGAACGGGGCGAAGGTGCGCGGCGGATGCTCGAAGACGGGCTGTTCACGCGATTTCCCAAGCCCGACATGGCGCTGGCGCTGCACTGCGATGGAGCGCTGGCCACCGGCAAGGTGGGCTTTCGACCGGGCTACACGCTGGCCAACGTCGACAGCGTCGACGTGACGATGCACGGTCGCGGAGGACACGGCGCCGCGCCGCACACGGTGATCGATCCGATCGTGCAAGCGGCCGAGTTCATCGTCTCGCTGCAAACGCTGGTCAGCCGCGAGATGAATCCGATCGAGCCCGCGGTCGTCACGGTCGGTTCGATTCACGGCGGCACGAAGCACAACATCGTTGGCGACAGTTGTGCCATGCAGCTCACGGTGCGCAGCTACTCTCCCGCGGTGCGCGAAAAGCTGCTGGCGGGCATCCGGCGCAAGGCTGAGGCCGTGGCCGCCGGCGCCAATGCGCCGCCGCCGACCGTAACCACGCTCAACGAGCATACGCCGGCATTGTTCAACGACGAGAAGCTGGTGGAGCGCGTGGTGCCGGTGTTTCGCAAGTTGCTGGGCAACGAGAACGTGGTGACCTCCGATCCGGCCATGGGGGGCGAAGATTTCAGCCGCTATGGCCTGGCCGGCGTGCCGGTGTTCATGTATCGCCTGGGCACGATCGAGCCGAAGCGGCTGGCCGGCCTGACCCGCGGCGGCGCCGAGCCGCCGTCGCTGCACTCGGCCGCATACTTTCCCGACGCCGATTTGGCGCTGGAAACCGGCGTGACCACCATGTGCAACGCCGTGCTCGACTTGTTGCCGCCCAAGAAGTAGAGCGTCTCGCTTCGTCATGGCTCTGCAATGACCATTTCCCGAATCGACACAGCTCGATCGCGCCGCGCCGCCAATTGGATATGGGCGGCGGCCTATACACTGTTCATGTTGGCCGTCGTGGCGGGCATGTTTCTCGGGCGCCAGACGGCGCTATCCCAACTGACCACGCCCGAAGCACAGGCCGAGTGGCAAGCCTGGCGCCAGGCCGAACCGAACCAGACGGAAACCGGCGGCGTCAAACGGCGCCCTCCTTCGTCCAGCGAACCGCCGGCACTGGTGCTACTGCGAGATCATTTCGCCGTCATGCTCTTCGGCGCGGTTTTCTTCAGCTCGCTGCTTTTCGGTGCGGTAATGATCGCCACGCGCGGAGCAATGTCGACGACGAAAGTTCAACAGCAGGGCGATGTTTGAACTTTGGAGACAACCGCCGAGGTCGCAGAGGTACGCAGAGGATTTCGACAATGAAGCTGGACGAAAGTGCCCCCAACGAAATCAGCGGGCAGATCATCAATGCTGCCATGAAGGTGCACTCCGCCCTCGGGTCCGGTCTGCTTGATTCTGCGTACGAGTGTTGCATGCTCTACGAACTTCATCGTCGAGGTCTGAGAGCTGTTGCTCAAATCGAACTACCCGTGTTGTACGAATCGGTGAGGATCGACGCGGGCTATCGTATCGACTTACTAGTGGAGGATTTGGTAATCGTTGAAGTTAAGGCATGTGCGTCGCTGTTGCCGGTCCACGAGGCGCAAATCATTTCGTATTTGAAACTGAGCGACAAACGTCTCGGATTGCTCATCAATTTCCACGTGGTACACCTCAAGGATGGAATCAGGCGTTTCGTGAACCGTCTATAAACCGTAAACGTTTCGTCCTCTGCGTCCCTCCGCGACCTCAGCGGTTAACAATTCGTCGGTCCGGCTGTTTCACCGGAAACGCAGCAGGGCGTATTTCTTTTTGCCGCTGCGCAGCACCAGCACCGACTCGCTGGCCAGGTGTCGTGCGGTAAGCTGAGCGCCCAAACCGTCCACGCGGCGGTTGTTTGCGTACGCTCCCCCCTGCTCGACTGTGCGGCGCGCATCGCTCTTGGTCTTGGCCAGGCCCGATTCGACCAGGGCGTCGACGATGTTCAGACCCTCGCCGTCGAGCCGCGTGCGGGGGAGTTCACGGCTCGGCACGTCCGCGAAAATCTCGCCCAATTGGTCGTCCGACAACTCGCTGATTTCGGCGCCGAAGAAGATTTCCGTGGCGCGTTTTGCGTTCTGCAAGCCCGCCTCACCGTGTATCAGCAACGTCAGGTCCTCAGCCAGTCGGCGCTGACTTTGGCGCTGCGCCGGATCTGCGGCGCGCGACGAATCGAGCGCCTGGATCTCCTCGTGCGAAAGCTCCGTCAGCATTCGCAGACATTTGCCGGCGTCGGCGTCGTCGACGTTGATCCAATACTGGTAAAAGGCGTAAGGGCTCGTGCGCTGGGGCGACAGCCAGACCGTGCCACCCTCGGTCTTGCCCATCTTGCTGCCGTCGCTCTTGGTCAGCAACGGGCAGGTCAGGCCGTAAAGCTGCACGCTCTGCATCCGCCGGGCCAGGTCGATGCCGGCCGTGATATTGCCCCACTGATCGCTGGCGCCGATTTGCATCTGGCAACCGCGCGTGTTGTGCAGATGCACGAAATCGTAGGCCTGCAACAGCATGTAGCTGAACTCGGTGTAGCTGATGCCGACGTCGTCGCGCTCCAGCCGGCTCTTGACCGAGTCCTTGGCCATCATCACGCTGACGGGAAAGTGCTTGCCCACGTCGCGGAGGAACTCGAGGTAGCTGAACGTCCGCATCCAGTCGTAGTTGTTGACCAGCGTTGCCGGATTGCTGGCGTCTTCGAAGTCGAGTACCAGCCGCATCTGCTGCTCCAAGCCGGCGACGTTGGCGCGCAGCACCTCTTCGCTCAGCAGGTTGCGTTCCTCGCTCTTGCCGCTGGGGTCGCCAATCATGCCGGTGGCGCCGCCGACCAAGGCAATGGGTTTATGCCCCGCCCGTTGAAAGCGGCGCAGCATCACCAGCGGGATCAGGCTGCCCACGTGCAGGCTGTCGGCCGAGGGGTCGAACCCGCAGTACAGCGTGCGGCTGCCGCTGGCGAGCCACTGCTGCAGGCCCGCCTCGTCGGTGATTTGGTGAACGAGCCCGCGCCAACGCAGGTCGGCAAGAATGTCCGTCACGTCGTGCCTTTCTAACGCCACATGTCGTCGTCGGCAAAGGGATGACCTGGCCCGGCGAGCTTCGGTTTGGGCAGAACCTTGAGCGCCTGCTCGGCCAGGCGCAGATCTTCGCGCGTGGCAATCTTCAGATTCAAGGGCGAACCCTGCACCACGTGAACCGTCTCGCCGATGCGCTCGACCAGTTGGGCGTCGTCGGTGGCGCTGAAGCCGCCGCGCTTGGCGTGCGCCTCCAACAGCAGCTTGCGGCCGAACACTTGCGGCGTCTGCGCCTCCCACAAGTTTTCGCGAGAAACGGTCTCCTGGATCTTGTGGTCCTGGCCCACGCGCTTCAGCGTGTTGGCGACCGGCGTGGCAAAGATGACGGCGCCGTGCTTTTCGGCAGCGGCGAAGATCGTGTCGATCCACTCCTCGGCCAGGCAGGGGCGCGCCGCGTCGTGGACGCATACATAGTCGACGTCGGCCTTGACGCGGGCCAGCGCCTTGGCGACCGACTCGGCACGCTCGGCGCCCCCCTCGACGACGTCGATGCCGTGGATGGTCGTGTTGGCTGCGAACTTGAACTGGAAGTACTCGCGATCCTCCGGCGAGATGACGACGATCACCTGCTTGACGTCCGGGCGATTGACGAACCGTTCCGCCGAGTGCAGCCAGACGGCCTTGCCGGCCAGCGGCGCAAACGGCTTCTTATAATTCTTGTCGCGAAAGCGGCTGCTCGCGCCGGCCGCCGGCAATATGACCGCAAATGTCGCCACGTGCCCACCCTGCAGGAAATGCTCGCATCAAAGAGGAAGGAGAACGACGCAGACACCAAGGTACGAACGAAACACGAGATAAATGGCCACGGAGATCACAGAGTACACGGAGAATGATACTGTGTTTGAACTCTGAATTCTTTATTCCGAATCCAAGGTCCGAGATCGAAAGCCCCACATCCTATCTCGGTGCCCTCTGTGAACTCAGTGGCTATATCTCTCTTCTACATGCACTTCGTGTCTTTGTGGTGCATTCCACTTTCGGCCTTATTGTCAGGTTTCAACCAGCAGCGTCAAGCGTGAGATCGCTCTGGTGAAAAGCGAGACGGGAGCGACGCATTGGCGCCGCTCCCGTCGGTGTGGACAAATCGTTTCCTTGCGGAGACTAGTTGTTGTCGTAGGGCATCATGATTTCGCCCACTTCCAGCCCGGCGATCGACTTGAAGCCGCCTTCGACGATCGCTTCGCCCAGCTTGGTTGCCGTGCGGAAGTAACGGTCGCTGGGACGCTGCCCGGTCAGCTTGTGGGTCAGATCCTGGCAGATGACGTCGGCGGCATGGCGCACCAACTCGTCGTTCTGCCGCGCGGCGTACAGCGACGTGCAGAGGATGGTGACCATGTCTTGCAGCCGCGACGACAGCTCCGACATGCGGCACTGGCGATCGGCCAGTCCAAGCTGGTGCTTGCTCATCGTCTTGTACGAAATTTCGTACGGGGCGCCTTGCAACTGCGAACAGGCATACTCGGCGTGCCGGCGCAGCGCCTCGGGCATGCTGGGCAGATTCGGCCGCGGCTTCGGACGCAGGGCCTCGCCGGCCAGCCACTTGGCATACGGGGCAAACGCCTTGCGCAGCGCCCACAGGTGCAGCGGGTTGGCCAGGTTCGGCTTCTTGATGCCCGCGGCTTGCAATGCCTTGCCCACCGGCTCGAAGTACTGCGTGCCGTGCTGCTTGACCAGCGATTTGAAGAACGCCATGCCCAGCATTTCGCCTTCGCCTTCGTAGATGCAAGGAGCCAGGTACTCGTGTACGTTGTCGCCGAACATGTGGCCATGCAGGAACGAGCGTCCGCCGTGCGTCTTCATCAGCAGCTCGATCGCGGCCTCTTTCTGGGCCTCGCTGCCGAAGATCTTGCCGATGACGCATTCCATTTCGCCGCGATAGCCCTCGTCGATCAGGCCGCCGCCCCACTGCACCAGCGCGTCGCAGGCCACGGTCAAACCGGCCATACGCGCCAGGCGGCGCTGCACCAGCTCTCGCGTGGAGATCGCGGCGCCGTAGGTTTTGCGATACTTGGCCCAGGGGATGATGCTGGCCATCATCAGCCGCATCGTGCCGGCCGCGTTGGCGCACAGCGAGATGCGGCCCAGGTTCAGCCCGTGATAGGCGATGGTCAGGCCATCGCCGCGCTGCGGCGTCAGCAGATTCGCCGCCGGCACGCGCAAGTCCTTGAAGATGATGCCCTGATTGTAGGTGTGCTTCAAAGCGTACAGGCCGTACTTCCGCAGTTGGAACTGGTCGTTCTCTTCGGTCGGCAGATCGACGATCAACACCGCCGGACGCTTCTCGATCAGGCACACCAGGCCGATCGTGCGACCGGGCACCACGTTGGTGATGAACAGCTTCTCGCCGTTGACGACGTACTCGTCGCCATCCTTGACGGCCACGGTCTTCAGCGCCGTCAGGTCCGAACCGGCGCCCGGCTCGGTGAGCGCGAAGGCCGACAGACGCTTGCCGCTGGCAAGTTGCGGCAGAAAGCGCTCCTTCTGCTCCGCGTTGCCGAACGTGCGGACCGGGTCGACCGCGCCGATGCAGCCGTGAACCGACGCCAGGCCGGCGACCGTCGGATCGATAATGGCCATCTTCGTCAGAAAGCTGGCAAACGCGGCAAACGGCGATCCTGCGCCGCCGTATTGCTTGTCGACCAGCAAACCCCAATAGCCGGTTTCGCCCAGCTCATCCAGCACGTGTTGCGGCACTTTGCGCTTCTCGTCCAGGTTCGTGCCGGCTTGCACGTGCTTGCGCATCACGGCCAACGAATCCTGCATGACGCGATCCACCTCAGGCGGCGTGGTGGGCGATTTGCTCTCGAACAATTCAACCGGCAACTCGCGCTCCCAGATGGCGCGGTGGACGGGGCTGTTGGTGGTTTGATATTTCTTGGCGAACAACTGGTCGACCTGGTCGTCGGCCTTGTCCAAGGCGCCCATGCGGCCCGCTTCGTCGGCGCTCTTGCCGCCCAACTTCAACGCGGTTTCTGCGAACGATGCCTTGTTGTCCTGGTCCTGGTCGTCGGCAACCGGATGACGCGGATCGGCTTGGGTCTGCGGGTTCATGGGTCACTCATCTGTCAGGGTTAACGGAAACGTTCCATCCAAGAGTTATACACTACCTGCCGAACGGTCGGTAGGTATTTTGGCAGCGTTCAGGGCGACTTTTTTTCACGCTTTACCATCCCCCTAATTGGAGTACATGGCTTCGATTTCGGCCGCGAAATTCTGCAGAATCACATCCCGCCGCAAGCTGAGCTTGAACGTCATTTCGCCGGTCTCCGGGGTCATTCCCCGCGAGAGGAGCGTGAATTTCTGGATCTGCTCGGAGTGCGACACGTCGGACAATCGCACCTTGATGCATTCGTGGTAGATGGCGTGGACGTCCGGATGGGCCAAGGCCTCGGCCGGCGAAAACACGGGAATCTGCCGCTTGATGATTTCCGCACGCAGCGCGTCCGGGTTGGGCACGATCAGCGCGGTCAGATAGTTTCTGGCGTCGCCGATCACCACCACTTGCGCGATCAGGTGGTCCTCGCTCAGCAGCCCTTCGAGATAGGTGGGGGCGATGTTCTTGCCGCCGGCCGTGACGATCAGCTCCTTCTTACGTCCGGTGATCTTCAAATAGCCGTCTTCCAGCGAACCCAAATCGCCGGTGTGCAGCCAGCCATCTTCGATTGTCCGCGCCGTATCCTCCGGCAGGTTCCAATAGCCCTCCATGACGTGCGGGCCGCGCGTGAGGATTTCGCCGTCCTCGGCAATCTTCACCTCGATGCCCGGGATCGGCCGGCCCACGGTGCCGATGCGATGGTGCTCGGGCGTGCCGGTGCTGATGACCGGCGAGCTTTCGGTCAGGCCGTAACCTTGCACCAGCAGCACGCCGTGCTTGTCGTAAAATTCATTGACGTAGTCCGGCAGGGCGGCGCCCCCCGCGCAGGCCATCTTGATGCGCCCGCCAAACGTGGCGGCCAGCACGCCCGGCTCTTCGGCGATGCCTTTCTCCTGCAGCGTGCGCATCACCTTGTCGTAGAAATACGGCACGCCGTTGATGTAGTGCGGCTTCAGCGCCTGGCAATCGGCAATGATCGTCTCGCGACTGGGCGACAGCGCGATCTCGCCGCCCGCGGCGATCCACAAGTAAAGATCCGACGTGCGCGCGTAAATGTGCGACAGCGGCAGCCAGGTGAGCCGCAACTCGTCGGGCTCGACTGCGAAAATCTCCAGCACCGCGTTGGCATTGGAGGTCAAGTTGCGATGGCTGAGCATCACGCCCTTGGGATCGCCCGTCGTGCCCGAGGTATAGAGAATCGTGGCTAGGTCGCCGGGCTTGGTTTCGGCCAGCGCGCGCTGCTGGATCGCCTTGCCTTCTTCCTCGCTGGCATTCTCGACCAACTCCGACAGCCGCTGGATCGGCTGCCCGTTGATCGTTTCGCTGCACGCGTCGTACGAGAAGTACTTCACGTCCGCGGCAATCTGCGCCGAGGCGGCGGCCAGCTTCTGCGCCTGCTCGGGGCCCGAGACGACGACCAGCTTGGCGCCGCTGTCACGAATCTGAAACGCGATTTGCGGCCCGGTCAGCGTGGAGTGGACGGCCACGTGAATCGCGTGCGCCATGTGGACGGCAATGTCGAACACCACCCACTCGTAGCGATTCTCCGAGACCTGTATCACCCGGTCGCCCGGTTTGACGCCCAAGCCGACCAACACCGCGGCCGTGCGCCGCGCGTCGCGGGCCAAATGGTTCCAAGTGACGGAAGTGAACGTCTCCCCCTGGCGAAAATGAATCGCCGTCTTGTCGCCGTCTTGTTCCACCCGGCGATGAAACATCGCCACCAGGTTGTCGTGCAATTTGTCGTCGACCATGAGATTCGCCTGCGCCGTGCTAACGGGAATACCTGAACCGTGCCAACGTTCGGAACCAATCGAATTCGGCGGAGATGGGGGGTGGCTGGCCGAACCCACAGAATACCATCCGCGCCAGCGCGATGGTAGCGCCGAAGCAACGCGCTATGCGGTTTTTTTCCGGGTCGGCGCGGGCAACGCCGCCCGTTGCCACGACATTGCGGCCAGGCCCATTTCCTCGCACGCGCGGCAAGCGGCTGAATGGCGACTACACCCGCTCAAAGATCGTCGCGATCCCCTGCCCGACGCCGATGCACATCGTCGCCAGCCCGAACTGCGCGCCGCGATCGATCATGTTGTTGACCAGCGTGGTGGTGATGCGAGCACCGCTGGCGCCCAGTGCGTGGCCGATGGCGATCGAGCCACCGCGCAGGTTGACCTTTTCGGGGTCCATCTTGAGCATCCGCATACAGGCGATGGCCTGCGAGGCGAAAGCCTCGTTCAGCTCGATCACGTCGATGTCGGCCAGCTTCATGCCGGCCCGCTGCAGGGCCTTCTTCGTGGCCGGCACGGGGCCGGTGCCCATCACCGAGGGGTCCACGCCCACCACCGCCGTGGCCACCACCCGCACCAGCGGCTTCAAGCCCAGCGCCTGGGCCTTTTCCTCCGACATGATCAACAGCGCCGCGGCGCCGTCGTTCAACGGCGAACTGTTGCCCGCCGTGACGGTGCCCATGCCGGGCATGAACGCCGGCTTCAATCCCGCCAGCGATTCCATGCTCGAGTCGGCACGCACGCACTGATCGAAATCGACCAGGATCCGGTTGCCTTCTTCATCGCGGCCCCAGACGGGAATCATTTCGCGATTGAACTCGCCCTTCTGCTGCGCGGCGGCCGCCAACTGGTGGCTGCGCAGCGCGAACTTGTCTTGCTCCTCGCGCGAGATGCCTTGCGTTTGCGCCAGGAACTCGGCCGTGACGCCCATCGCCAGCGCGCCTTTCGACGTGCGATGGAACAGCTTGGGATTCAAGTCGATGCCGGCGTCCATGGGAATGTGCTGCATGTGCTCCAGCCCGCCGACGATCTGCACGTCTTCGAAGCCCGCCATGATGGCGTGCGAGGCCTGGTTGATGGCTTGCAGGCTCGATCCGCAAAGGCGATTGACCGTGGTGCCGCCGGTGTGCGTGGCCAGGCCGGCCATCAATCCCACGGCGCGCGCCGCGTTCATGCCTTGCTCGCCCGTCTGCTGCGTGTTGCCCAGCACGACGTCTTCGATCTCGTTGGTGTCGATGCCGGTGCGCTCGACGATGGCTTCCACGACTTGCACGGCCAGGTCGTCGGAGCGGACGTCGCGATACACTCCCTTGTCCTTATGAGCCCGACCCACGGGCGTGCGGACGCAATCGACAATCACGGCGCGTTTCATCGAGAAAACCCTCAGTTAGTGCGAACCTTATGTCTTGAATTATACCGGCCGCTGCCCGCGCGGCTCACAGGTCGTAAAACTTCTTGCCGCTCTTGGCCAGTTCCAACAGCATGGGCGTCGGCTGCGCGCGGGTGCCCAGGCTCTCCAGCGGCTTGAGCATTTCCACGATCTTGGCCGCGCCGACCGTATCGGCCCAGAACAGCAGCCCGCCCTTGTACGGCGGAAACCCGACGCCGAAGATCAGCCCCAGGTCCACGTCGCGCACGTCGCGCACCACCTTGGCCTCCAGGATGCGCGTGGCTTCCAGCACCATGGGCAGGAACAGTCGCGCGGTGATCTGCTCGTCGCTGAATTTCTGCTGCTGGCGAACGTGCGGGCCGATGATGTCGGCCAGCGCCGGGTCGGGCGTGCCCTTGCCCTTCTTGTCCTTGTACTGATAGAAACCCGCGCCGGACTTCTGTCCCAGGCGGCCCTTTTCGACCAGCGCGGGCAATATCGGTGAGGCGGCCGTGCGATCGGGAAACGCCTCGTGCATCACCTGCCCCGCGTAGTAGGCCGTGTCCAGCCCCACCACGTCGTACAGCGTGATCGGCCCCATCGGCATGCCAAACTCCTTGGCCGCGCGCTCCACCGCCTTGATCTCCGCGCCGTCGGCAATCAATTCGAGCGCTTCGTTCATATAAGGCAGCAGCAGCCGATTGACCAGGAAGCCCGGCCCGTCGTTGCAGACGATCGGCGACTTGCCAATGCGCTTGGCATAGGCCACGGCCGTGGCCACGGTTTCGTCGCTGGTCTTGGCGCCGCGAATCACTTCCACCAGCGGCATCCGCCGCACGGGGTTGAAAAAGTGGATGCCGCAGAAACGCTCGGGGCGCTTCAATCCCTCGGCCAGTTTGCTGATTGGAATGGTCGAAGTGTTCGACGCCAGGATGGCACTGTCAGCCAGCAGCGGCTCGATCTTGGCGTACAGCTTCTTTTTCGCTTCGGGGTTTTCGACGATGGCCTCGATCACCAGGTCGCAGCCGGCCAGCTCGGCGTCGACCGTGGCGGGATTCACCAGCGCCGCCATCTGCATGGCCTTGCCGGCGTCGGGTCCCTTTTTCTCCTTGTCGTACGAGACCTCTTCCAGGATCTTCTGGATGCCGCCCGCCAGCGCCTGGGGCGCCGCGTCGGAGAGCACCACCGGCGTGCCGCGGCGCATGGTGGCCGCGGCGATGCCTTGCCCCATGATGCCCGCCCCGATCACGCCCAGCGAGTTGATCCTGGCCGGCTTGATGCTGGCGTTTTCGACGCCCGGGTCTTTCTTGTTCCGATCGGTGAGAAAGAAGATGTTGATCAGCGCACGATTCACCGGCGAGCCGAACAGGTTGGCCATCGCCTCGCTTTCGGCCGCGCCCGCCGCGTCCGCATCCAGCGCCGACGCTTCCAGCATCAGCTCCAGCGCCGTGGCCGGTGCGGGATACTTGCCGCCCGTCTGCTGCTGAATGACGGCCGAGGCCGTCGCGCCCAAAAAGCCCAGCTCGGTGTCGCTGATGGTGATCGGCTTGCTCCACGCCTCGCGGTCCTTCTTCCACTGGCCCGACGTCTGTTCGGCGCGAATCACCTTGACGGCCGATTCGAGCAGCCTGGCCGACGGCACCAGGTCGCACACCAGCCCCAGCAGGGCCGCCGTCTTGGCGTCGATCGACTCGCCGGCCGTGATCAGCTCGATGGCGTTGTACAGACCCAGCACGCGCGGCGCCCGCACCGTGCCGCCCCAGCCGGGCAGCAAGCCCAGCTTCACTTCCGGAAAGCCGTACATGCTCTTGGCGTCGCTGGCCATCACCCGCCGATCGCACCACAGCGCCAGCTCGGCCCCGCCACCCACGCATTGCCCCTCGATGGCCGTGACGGTCACGAATGGCATCTTCGACAGCCGCTGGAAAAGCGTTCGACCGCCAGCACACATCTCCACGACCTTGGCGTGCGGCATGTCGATGTTTTCGACGAACTCGCGAATGTCGGCGCCCACGACAAACACCCCGGGCTTGCCCGAGCGAATCACCAGCCCGGCCAGATCCTTGCGCCCCTCAAGCGCCGTCAGTTGTTTGTCCAGATCGTCGAGCACGGCTTTGGAAAAGACGTTGGCGCTGCCACGCGGATCGTCGAGCGTGAGCACGGCGACGTCTTTGTCCTCGATGCTCAATTGAAAGAAGCCAGTTTCGGCCATGGATAGCTCACCTTTCGTAGTCGCAAAGGATGGCAGCGTGCGGCGCACCGAGTATGCGCCCCCCGGGCGAGTGCCGCGCGTGCGTTCACCGGGCGAATGCCAGGGTGCATCCGCCGGGCGAATGACTGTGGACAATCCGTGCGCAGAGCACGAGAACCCGTGTCGTCTATTGATACCGCCCCCGGCGGCGCGCCACAAGTGCCGGCAAGAAATGGCGCCACCCCACCCGCTGCAAGGCCGAATTGACAAGCCGGCCCGGCGCGCTATCCTGACCGGCAACAGCGGCGTCCTGCATCCGTCCATGACCAAGGGTCGACCCAAAAAATAACCTTTCCGCAAATCTCCTCGCCCCTTGTTGGAGAGGGTAGGGTGAGGGGTTGGAAAATCAGGAAGTTGTTTTTCGGTCGAACCCACGTGGCTCAAACCCCAAAGGGTTATCATGAAGCTCCTCACCGGTGTGCCCGTCGGCGCGCGTCGTGCCACGCTTGCGCTGTCCCTTGTGGGACTTTTGCTGCTGTCGCCAACCGCGATCTCGGCCCAAGACGCCGATCCCAAGCCCGCCACGGTCCGCTTGATCGTCGACTACGGCGACGGCGTCCAGACGCATTTCACCGCCTTGCCCTGGCGCGAGGGAATGACCGTGCTCGATGCGCTGTCCGCGGCGAGCAAGCACGCCCGCGGCGTCACCTTCGGCCAGCGCGGCTCCGGCGGCGCCGCGATGATCACCCAGATCGGCGACGCCAAAAACGAGGGGGGCGGCCTCGACAGCCGAAACTGGCTGTTCTACGTCAACCGGCAGCAGGGAAAAGTCAGCGCCGGCAAGCAGACCCTCAGCCCAGGCGACACTGCCTTGTGGAGATTCCAGGTGTACGACTACAATCCATGACGTTCGCAGCGAGCGGTCCCCGGATTTCCGCAATACTGCTGCCCAATGTCGCTGGCCGACGTCGCTGACTATCCCGTTCGGAGAGCCGTATCGTGAAGCGCCACTTGCTGTTCGACGTCGCCGTGTTCGTGGGTCTGGTGGGACTGGCCGTCGCCACGCGGTTGGTGATGTTCCAGCCCAATTTCCACGCCGTGACCGCGGCCACGCTGTTCGCCGGCTTTTATTTCCGCAGCCGACTGGTCGCCGCACTGGTGCCGCTGGCGGCCATGACGGCCAGCGATTTGGTGATCGGCGGCTATGCGCGCGAAGTGATGCTCACGGTCTATCTCTGCATGCTGGTGCCGATTGCCTGGCGCGGCTTGCTGCGAAATCGGCTCTCGGCCCCGCGCCTGGCGCTGGTGAGCGTAGCGTCGAGCCTCTTCTTCTACCTGGTCACCAATGCCGCGGTGTGGTACGCGGTGCCCTGGTACGGTCCGGGCCTGCCGGGCCTGGCGGCCTGCTACGCGGCAGCCATCCCGTTCCTCTACAACGCCCTGGCCGGCGACCTGCTATTCACCGCCGCAATCTTTAGCGCCTACGCCCTCGCCCTGCACTTCGCCCCGCGCAGCATCACCGCCACCCCCACAATCGCCCCGGCAAGCGCGTAACGCGCGGCAGCGTGGCCGAGTCATCGGAAACAAACGCGTGCGCGGCGCTGATGGTGCCGTCGACGTCAATAGGGTGCAAATCCGGCTGACTTGATAGTACTATCGCGTTTCCGAACAGAAATCCTGACGTTGCCGCCTTTCGCGTTTGCTCGCGTCGTCACTGAGTACGCGAATGGCCCCCAGCGGATCAGAATCGGCTCAACCCATTTCCACCCTCGTGCTTCGCATTCCCGTCGCGCGATGGCTTTTGCCGTTTCCCGGTTCATGTTGTTACTCAGCCAAGAAGGTCAAGCCGCGGCCTGACGGTGTGGGTCTTTCCTTATTCGCCCCCGGCACATGGTAACGTCGATCGTCAAACATGACCGCGATTGTAAGAGGTGGCGCGGCGCTGCGGCAACAAGTCGAGTCGGCGCAGGAATTCGGAATGCCAGGCCAACGGCCGTGGCCGAGGTCTGCCTCGCTACCGGACGCCGCCCCGGCCTCCTCCTGCACCATCACGCACACGCTCAAGGTTCGCTTGTGCAGATCCACGCCCATGAAGAACATGATCCGGCTCCTTTCGATAAAACGGCTGGCACTTCCACCATCCGGTTTACCGCTACGCTCAGCCTCGGTCCAGCCAATCGCCGCTCACTTGTTCTTCATAGCTTCAGGACGGGTTGAGCGCGTCGGTCGTATTCAAGATTCTGCCGGCCGCAGTAATGTCCATTCGCTGCACCGTTACACTCACTCAATCCAAATCCACTTCGCGGATCGACATTACGAGCTCAAACATTTGACGCAGAATCTCTCGTATCTCAATTGATCGAGGCAATCGCTCATGAGCCGCAAACCTTTGATGCCAACCCCGACGCCCCCGTTCATCGTCCTTCCATGCCCAAGCAGTGAATACGAAATACGGTGCATCTCGCTTTCTGTGTGCGCGTTGCCCAAACCTATCTGCAACACGATCAAACAGAATTGGCGAAATATCAAGACAACGAATCACATGATCGGCACCGTCGTAAAGGAATCGGCGTAGTGGAGCACCGTGGTACTCCTGCGAATACTGCGCCAAAGTAACCATGGCAAATTCTGTCGCGCAATCAATCCCCCACGCGTCCCTCCGCGTCCCCTGCGGTTCGATTTCCTCTTCGTCGCAGAGGCGACAGACTGGAGGCTGGAGGCTGGAGGAAGATGGCGGTGCGAGCGCTTGTTTCCTGGTCCAAAATCTCACTCCGCGTCCTCGCTGACCTCGGTGGCCAAACCTCTCCTCCAAAATCGAAAATCCAAAATCCAAAATTGGCCCTGCCCCCTCTCTCTCGGGGTGGCTGACTTTTGCTTGTGAGACGTCTGCAAATCTGTATACTGCACTCAGTCCTACCGGACATGGGTGGCCACTGACGCAGTCGGCTTACGAGGTGAAGAGAGAAGCTTTTCGGACCACTTGTTTCGGAAAGCCTATCAAGTCGAGCAGAATCGGTCGGAGCAAGGGGCAAGGCCAGAGTCTTCCTTCAGATGCGCCTGCCACGACGGCTCCTCGAGTCACCGCGCCGAACGCTCGTTCACGACAGGGGATCTGCAGCCTCGTCGTGAATGGAGTGCACAGTTCGGTGTTACCGGTCGGGGCGTATCCTGAACGCGGCCTGGTTGATCGGCGAGCATCAACCAGAACCCGCCGCGTTCGGCCGGCGCCTGCTCGCCCGTGCGCCGCAGGCTTCGAAAGACGCCGTGGCCATTTTTTTGCGTTACAAGAACCGGCCACGGCCCCTAGGAACGGGACCACGGCGCACAAAACTTTTTTCCAGTTGTTTCGCCCAGGCACCGCTGCGCGCAAGCGCAGCGGTGCCCTTTTTTTGTACCCACCAGCACCAAAATCCCGCCAACCCACCAAAAACCCCAGCCA
>JBGSYQ010000158.1:0-43512 GCA_041750795.1 Pirellulales bacterium
CGCCGCCTGGCCCGTCATGGCCACGATCCGACGCGTGCCGGCGGCCACGCTCTCCTCGCCGACAATCTTGAACAGCCCGATCTGCCCGCTGTTGTCCAGGTGCGTTCCGCCGCACAGCTCCTTGCTGAACTCGCCGATCGACACCATGCGCACGATGTCCGGATACTTTTCACCAAACAGCATCATGGCGCCGCTGTCGCGCGCCTGGGCCAGCGGCAGGCTGCGCCAACCAATCTTGGCGGCCGTGGCCACCAGCTCGTTGACCTCATTCTCGATGGCCGCCAGTTGCTCGGGCAAAACGGCCGCGGGGTTGGTGAAGTCGAAGCGCAGCCAATCGCAGTCCACTTTCGAACCTTGCTGCTGCGCGTGCTTGCCCAGATGCTTTTGCAGCGCGTAGTGCAAAACGTGCGTGGCCGAATGGGCACGGCGGATGCCTTGACGGCGCGTGGCGTCGACGCGGACGGTGACCTTCTCGCCCTGCTCGATCTTGCCGTCGCGCAGATGCCCCAGGTGCAGCGTGAAGCCGCCCTCCTTTTGCGTGTCGGTCACTTCGAAACGGAAGCTCGGGCCGACGATCTCGCCCGTGTCGCCCACCTGGCCGCCGGACTCGCCATAGAACGGCGTGCGATCGAGCACCAGGCAGATCGGCCGGTCGTGCCCCACCTCGTCCATCTGCTCGACCAGCTCGTCGCGCGCAATGATGCCCACCACTTGCCCCTCGGCCTGCGTCGTTTCGTAGCCCAGGAACTCGGTGCCCGGAAGCGTTTTCTTTAGCGCGTCCAACGGGCTGGAAGCAAACAGCTCCATGCGCTGGCCGGCGCCCGACTCGATGCCGTGCTGCTCCATCTCGCGGCTGAAGCCGGTCCAGTCGAAACCCAGGTTGTGCTCGGCCGCCATGGTTTCGAACAGCTCGGGCGGGAAGCCGTGCGTGGTGTACATCTCGGCGGCTTCGGCGCCGGTCACCATTTCGCGCTCTTGGCGCTGCATTGCTTCGAACAGCCGCGCGATGCGTTCCAGCCCGGTGTCGATGGTGGAGAAGAAATTGCTTTCTTCGGTTTCGATGACCTGCGCCACGCGAGTCGTCGTCTCCGCCAACTCAGGATAAGGCGACTTCATCATCTCGACGACCACCGGCACCAGCTTGTGCAGAAACGGATCCTTGATGCCGAGCTGCCGCCCGTCGAGCACGGCGCGGCGCAACAAGCGCTTGACGACGTACTTCTCCTTGTTGGGGCCGGGGTACACGTTCTCGTGGATGGCGAAGGTACAGGCGCGCACGTGATCGGCAATGCGCCGCAGCCGGCGACCGTTTTCGCTGGCCAGTTCGTACTTCACGCCGCACACGTCGGCGGCCGCCGTCACGATCGGCAGCAGGATGTCGATGTGAAAATTCGTCGGCGCGTTTTGCAGCACCGATGCCGTGCGCTCCAGCCCCATGCCGGTGTCGATGTTCTTGCTGGGCAGCGGGCGGAGATTGTCGGGCGGCGCGCCCACGCGATTGAACTGCGTGAACACCAGGTTCCAGATCTCCACCTCGCTCTTGGCGTCGGGCTTGAAGAAGATCTCGCTGCAAGGGCCGCACACGCCGTCGGGCCCCTGGCTGGGTGCGCCGGCCGGCCAGAAGTTATCGTCCTCGCCCATCCGCTTGATCTTCTCCGGCGGCAGCTTGACGTCGCGCGCCCAGATTTCCGCCGCCTCCTCATCGTCCACATACACCGATACGAACAGCCGCTCGGGATCGAGCGCCAGCCATTGCTTGTCGGTGAGAAACTCCCAGGCCCAGTTGATCGCCTCGCGCTTGAAATAGTCGCCGAAGCTGAAGTTGCCCAGCATCTCGAAAAACGTGTGGTGATAGGCCGTGCGACCCACGTTTTCGATGTCGCCGGTGCGGAGGCACTTCTGGCAGGTGGTGGCGCGCGTGAAGTCCAGCTTCACCTTGCCCAGGAAATGATCCTTGAACTGGTTCATGCCCGCGGGCGTGAACAGCACCGAAGGATCCCAGCGCGGCACCAGCACGTCGCTGGGCCGGCGGACGCAGCCCTTGGACTCGAAGAAGGTCAGATACTTTTCGCGCAGTTCGTCGGTTTTCATAGCGAACGATGTCTCGGGCGACTCACGGGAAATGCGGCTTCAAGGAAGGTAGATTGTGCTTTCAAGCAAGACCGTCGCGGGCCGTCGCCCGTTCGGCCCCGGCGCAAGAATCAAGCCCCCCATGATATCCATTGCCCGCCAAAGCGGCCAGAGAGAATGGGTTACGGTTCGAGGCTCAACGATCGCTGCCTGCGACGGCGGGCTCGTCGAGCAATCGCTCCACGGCGCACGACAATTGCTCGCCGCGCAGGTCGACGGCCGCGACTTTGCCCCCACGGTCGACAAGTACGCTGCGCGGGACAGTGTCCACGGCACATTTCTTTGCCAGCGGATGAGACATCCCCGTTTCTTCGGCCGAATGGCCGCATACGACTGGCCAAGGCAACTCGTTGTCGCGGAGGAACTGTTGAACTTGCGAACGGTCGTCGTCCAGGCTGACTGCCACGATCTCGAAACCAGCCTCGCGGTACTTGTCGCGCATCGCACGGAGGTTGGGAAACTCGGCAATGCACGGCTGGCACCACGTGGCCCAAAACTCGACCAGCACGACGCGTCCCTCAAGCGAACGGTTGTCCAACGGGCGACCATTGGCCAGACGACCTTCGATGGCGAGCGGCTGACCGATCAACGTCCATCGTTTTGAAAGCGCCTGCAAGTGACGCGCGGCAGCTTGAGCGTGTGCGTCACCCTTGCTCAACGCCCCCGCGTATTGCTCTGCGACCGTGCGAGCATGCCGAGTATCGACTTGCGACATGCGAATCGGCAATTCCGTAGCCAAGCCAACCACCAGCGCGTCATGGTTGCCCTTCGTCAGTTCACGCCGCACGTCGACTGACAAGGCCGCGAGCCGCACGGCAGCGGTGTCGCATGTAAGATTGTTCAAGTCGGCCCATCGCGCCCACAGGGGAAAGAAGGTGGCGCGATGCACCAGCTTTGGAGGGGCGTCGTCGGGCAGATCCGCGGCCGCATTGACCGCCGCGTTCAGAGCGCTTGGCTCACCGATTTGCACGAGCTGCCACAGCGCGGCCAGCCTCTCATCGTGCGCTGTCAATTTCGCCTTGGCATCGGCTTGGCGCGCGAGGATTGCCTCGCTGGCCGCGCAAATGGCTTGCTGCTGCCACCGCACGAACTCCACTCGCTCGTCGCGTGACTTACCTTCGACGAAGCGGGCCTTGGTCTGGCGTATAAATGCCAACAGGTCCTCCGTCGAACCGTCCGGCACCTGGAACGCGGACGGAGGAGCAGAGACCGAGTCGACGGCCGGCGGCTCCTCGTCGGCAACGGCCGCGCACGCGACGAACAACGTAGCGCAACCAAAGAGCCGAAACAGAAACCGCACGTTCGAAGCCATATTCACTGGCCGGGCGTCACTTCGTGGCCACGTTCGACAGCTTGCCAGGAGGAGCGCGATAATCCCACAACAGCACTTCGCCATCCCCGCTGGTGGCCAGCGTTTGGCCGTCGGGACTGAAGACCATTGAGGTCATGTGCGTTTGCGTCGCAAGCGCTTCCTCCAGGATTTCACAAGTGTTGACGTCAATCGCCAACACACTCGGTTGTGGAAGCAGGTCGACGGAATCGTCCCTGGGATTTGCTGTCTTGACGACAGTCTGCTTGGCGACCGCAATCCAGCTTCCCGATGGATGAAAAACAGCCCCGCGCAAGGCAGCGTCGGACTCATACGTGGCACGCACGCTTCGTCGCTCCGCGTCGACCACATACAACCGCCCCTGCAGATTCTCCATATCCAGTGTCGTGACGACCAGACTCCGACCGTCGGGCGATGCGACGAGCCCGCGGAACGCCTCGTGCATGGACACCCGAGGCAGCGAATACACCTCTTCGCCCGTCGTGGTGTCCCAAAGTTTCAGCACCGAATCAAACTTTGGAGGCGTCACGTCCGGCTGCAGCCAAGAAATGGTCCCGGCGACGACGGCGCCGTCCAACGCAAAACACGTCGCGGAGCCGTACGCGCGCTCGTGGTCAATCGGGATCGAGCATACCTTCTTCAGATCGGGCACGGTGACAATATCGATCGATTTGTGAAAGTATTGCTCATCGATCGGATACGGCATGGACATCGCCACGTGCTGCCCATCCGGCGAATACGCATAGACGTTGGCACTCCCCGTTTCGACCTGCCGATGCTCGCCGGTGGCCATAGTCCACAAGCTGAGCGCACGCGGACGCACGCCATCAAAGTCTCCAGAAACTTCATCCAGCGTAAAGAAACGCGATCCGTCTGGCGTCATCCTAAGAGTGACGATCCCGCGCGGAGGTGACGCCTGAAACTCGCGCAACCGCTTGCCCGAATTTAAGTCGTACACGTACACCAGGTCGCTGTACTCGACGTGGTTCAGCGTCTTCCCGTTGCGCTCGACGCGCGTGAATGCTCCTTTCTTCCGTCGAGGCACGAGCGCCGTCTGCCAGTCTGGTGAAATGCAGAAATACTCGAGCGAGGCATGATATCCCTCGCCCGCGTCGATGGTCACCAACCGTTCGCCGCTGGCGACGTCCCACACGTGTATGATTCCGCCCGGATACGTGCCGGCGATGAGACGTGCGCCATCCGGCGAATATCGAATGTTGACGATCGCGCCATTCGGCCGCGAATGCTCCAATTTGCTGACCAGCCGCGGCGAGACCGGCTCATACTTGGGCCCGGGTTGGGCCGGCAGAATCTCAACTTCCGTCACCGACGGCGCGACGTAGCCGCCCGGCCAGCTTTCGAGCGACACTTCCACTTTGGCCGTGCCCGTACCGACGCCATCGGGTACATGCACGTCGCCATAGAGATTGACGGTGCAGCAGCGCCGTGTGAATTCATACTCCGCGGCAATGGGTTCCCCTGCAGCATCGGCGTTGGGATACAGCACACGCAGCCGCGGCTTGACTGAAGGAGGAATGATTCCCTCGTACTCCGTACAAGTCATTGTTCCCGGACCAAGCCCCGGGGTGCCAAACACCAGGTAGACTTCCTTCGTGCGGCCGATCCGCCAGCGATCGTTGCCGGAAAATCGTACTTCCCACGGGCCGCCAAAGTGGACGATCGGCGCACTGTCCGGTTGGCTGCCAAACTGTAGCCACCCTCGATCATCCGTCAGCGAGGCCGATTGCTGCACGCGGCCATCGACACCACTGCCGCGCTGCCCCGGCATCGCCACGTCGAGTGAAACGCGACACGCGCGCGGGGATTCGATCTTATCCAATATCGCCCGGTAGTAGTCATGCTTAAGAAGGTGATCCACCTTGGACCAACTGACTCGTAGATCCTTATGACTGGTCGGACCGTCCGAGATCTCACCCGCTTGAAAGTAAAATACTTGCTCGTCGCTGTTCGAATTTTCTGGATCAGCCGCCACGCGTTCGTCCGGCTCAGTCAGATCACCGTTGCCATTGCGATCTACGTAGAGCACCGCCCCGTCGCGCACTAGCCAAACCCGCTTGTTCGCCTCGAGCCCGATCACCAGCAGGCAATACTCCGGCGAGGAACTGGTCAACTCGGGCAGCTTGCCGATCGAACGTTCGATGCCCGCCAGATCCACCGCCCCTGCCAACGGCGCCAGCAACCAGCCAGCGCAGCAAACGGCAAAGCAAACACGTCCCATGAGTGCCCCTCCCGTTGAAGTTGCCGCGTGGAGTACGAAGCAAATTGGCTTCGCCCTTCGACTGCAGGAGCGAGTCCATCGCACAGGCACATCCTACCGCCGCTGGGGTAGCAGCGTCAACAAAACGGGTAGCAGCGTTGCCGTCGACGGTAGATGCTGCCGCAGACCGAAACGCACAGTTGCCAAATCAACTTGCATCCGGTGGGATGGTGCGCTCGGGGCGCTCGGCGCCCGGCGGGCTGAGTCGCAGTTGCACCGGGCCGCTCTGGTTCGCCACGGCCTGGCGAAACTCGTGCGGCGTGGTCACGCGCTGGTTGCCCACGTGGCTGACCATCATCTCGGGGCGCAAGCCTTCGTTCCAGGCCGGGCTGTCGTGCTCCACCTCGGTGATCATCACCGAACCTTGCGGATCGAGACGGCGCTGGTCCGACAGTTCCTTCAGCCTGGGGCTGGCGGTGACGTAGTCGACGCGGATGCCGCGCCAGGCCGGCGGCGGGTTGGTGACGATCTTCTTGCGCGACACGTAATACTTGGCCAACTCGGGAATGATCACCGTCTCGACCCGGCCGTCGCGCTCGACCGTCAGCCGCACGCTGGCCCCCGGCGGCAGCTTGCCCACCTGCAACAACAGGTCATCGGGTTCGCGCACCGGCACGTCGTTCACCTGGGTGATCAGGTCGCCCGGCCGCAACAGCGATCGTCCGGCGGGCGTGCTCTCGACGGTGCTCTGCACGACCGCGCCCTGCATGGCGCGCACGCGCGGATCGCTGGAAAACGGCAACTCGACGCCCAGAAATCCATACTCGACCTCGCTGCCTTGCTTGAGGGCTTCCAGCGCGCGCAGAAACGTCTCGTCGACGGGAATGGCAAAGCCGGCTGCCTGCTCGTAGCCCAGCGCGGCGGCCAGCGATACCGTCAGGCCGATCATCTCCCCTTGCAGGTTCAATAGTGCGCCGCCGCTGGTCCCCAGATTCAACTTCGCGTCGGTCTGAATGAGCGTGCCAAACTGGTGCAACGTGTGGCGGGTCGGCCCCGGCCGCTCGTCCCGCTCGGGCATCGACGGGCCGTCCTTGCGCGACAGGTTTGCAATGATCCCCCAACTGGCGCTCGGTTCGCCGTCGCGGGCAATCGCATACGGATTGCCCAGCGCGATCACGATCTGCCCCTTCTTCAATTTCGAAGCGTCACCGAATTTGATGGGCACCAGGTTCGGCGCGTCGACTTGCAGCACCGCCAGATCGCTGCGCGGATCGGCGCCGCGCACGCGGCTCACCTTGTACGTCTGGCGACCGGCCGTGGTGATCCAATACTCGCTATCCTCTTGCAGCACGTGATGGGCCGTGAGGATGAGTCCCGCGCCGACGACCACGCCGGTGGCGTACTCGTTGGGAATGAACTCCGGATCGCCGGGCCGGGGTTGCGGCGCGGGGCGCAGCCGCTGAAACGCATCGCCCACCGTATCGATCGGCAGGTTGTCCTCGCGGCGCACGCGCGCAATCGCCACCACCGAACGCTCGGCCGCAGCAATCGCGTCCACCAAAACCTGCTCCAAGGCCGCCGCGGCCTGCAAGCCGCTGGACGGCGCCAATCCGCCGGACGGCGTCGCAGGCGCGCTTTGCTGCGCCATACTGGTGGCTTGCGCCAGCACGATCGCGACAAAATACGCGACAAAGCACACGCCGGAATAAGGCGCCCTCGATGCTTCCACTCGGCTCATACGCTGCACCCTTCGGGTCGTCGATTTCAATCGCTCGCCGGCTCAATCGCCATCCGCCGGCAAACCTGCCGGACCGGCGGCCGAAACCAGCAGTCGAAGCACGACGCACCCACCGCGATCGGGTGCCACGCGCGACCGTCGAACACGCAAGTGGTTCGGCGGCAAACAAATACCTGGTGCTCTGCACGACGCGCTGACCCGAATTTCTAGCGTTCACAGAGCACTAGTCTTCGGCCGGCACTTCCACAGCGTCCTTCCCAGTCGACTTGACCGCCTGGGAAATCTTCTGCAAAAGCTCGTCGAGCAGTTGGGGGTTCTCCTGCAGATACACGCGGGTCTTTTCCCGACCCTGCCCTAATTGTACCTCACCGTAACGGAACCAGGCTCCGGACCGGACGATGAGCTTCTGGGCCATGGCCAGGTCCAGCACGTCCCCCGTATAGCTGATCCCGTCGGCATGCATCATATCAAATTCGGCCACGCGGAAGGGGGGCGCAACCTTGTTCTTGACCACCTTGGTCCGCACCCGCTGGCCGATCACGTCCTCGCCCTCCTTGAGCTGGCCGATGCGGCGGACGTCAATGCGGCAAGAGCAGTAGAACTTCAAGGCGCGTCCGCCCGGCGTGGTCTCGGGACTGCCGAACATCACGCCGATCTTTTCGCGAATCTGGTTGATGAAGATGACCGAGGTCTTGCTCTTGGAGATCACGCCGGTCAGCTTGCGCATGGCCTGGCTCATCAGCCGGGCCTGCAGGCCCACGTGCGAATCGCCAATCTCGCCTTCCAGCTCCTTTTTGGGCACCAGAGCGGCCACCGAGTCGACCACGATCACGTCCACGGCGTTCGACTTGATGAGCATCTCGGTGATATGCATCGCCTCTTCGCCGCTGCCCGGCTGGCTGACCAGCAGGGTGTCGAGATCCACGCCCAGCTTCTTGGCCCAACTGGGGTCCAGGGCATGCTCGGCGTCGATAAAGGCGGCGATGCCTCCCAGCTTTTGAGCGTTGGCCACCACGTGCAAAGCCAGCGTGGTCTTGCCGCTCGACTCCGGCCCAAAGATCTCGACGATGCGGCCCCGCGGTATCCCCTGCCCGCCCAACGCCAGGTCGAGCGACAGGCTGCCCGTCGGAATCCCCTCCACCTGCACGGCCGTGCCGATGCCCAGCGGCATGATGGCGCCTTCGCCAAACTGCTTTTCGATCTGCGCCAGCGTGTTCTTCAAGTCCGGGTTCGCCTCGAGCATCGAGCCGGCTTCTTTGCCCTTCTTGGCCGTTTTCTGGGGAGGCATGTCTTTCTCTTTGAGCGTGCGATTGTTCGATTTCGTGGCGGTGACCATGGGCGAACCATCCTTATCTTAGAAGAACCCGCATTAGTGAACGCCTGTACATACTATCGGCATTCGCGGAATCCTGCAAGAGCCGCCCAAGGCAAAAAAAGTCTGGTCCCCTGGCTCGATCATCTTACCAGAGCCGTTTCGCCGGTCGCTAGCAGCCTGCTGAAGAATTCAACAGGGTTAGCGGCCCCTCAGCTCGGCGTGCCCCAACGGCTCATGCGTCGGCCCCTCGCGGCCCAACTCGCTGGAAAAGACCACCACCTCGAAGACCGTCGACAGGCCGCCTTCGAAGTCGGCGTGCTCGTCGATCAGACGGGCCAACTCCTCGAGACCTTGGCGGCTGGCCCGCACGCGCCCGATGGTCAGATGCGGGCGGAAGCGCCGCCCCTCGGGTCGATAGCCCAGCTCCGCCAGCTCGGCCTCGATGCGGTCGTGCAGCTCGATCATCTGCTCCGTCCCCTGCCCCGTGCCGATCCACACCGTACGCGGCCGCTGAGAGTCGGGAAACGCGCCCGCGCCGCAGGCGTCGATGTCGAACGGCGCCAACGGCTCGACCGCCTTGGCCACGGCCGCGCAGATTTTCGGCGTCTCGCGAATATCGACGTCCCCCAGGAATTTCAGCGTCCAGTGCATCGCCCCGGGTTCGACCCACTTCACCTTGGCGTCGGCCTGGCGCAACTGGCCGATCAGCCGCCCGGCGCGCTCCTTCACCTCGTAAGGCACCTCCACAGCGATAAACGTCCGCACGACTTCGGCCATGAGGTGACCCGCTTTGGCAAGTGAGACCCCGGTCGCAAACTCAACCGGCGCATCAAAACGACAGCATCTGCCGATATTCTTGCATGCGCTGATCGAGATGCGAGCGCTCGATCTGCCGCATGCGGTCGAGACTGAAATCCTCGACGTTGAAGCTGGCCACCACGATGCCGTGCGCCAGCGCTTCCTTGAGCGTTTGCGGGCTCGTGTCCTGCTTCTCGGCCAGGTAGCCCATCATGCCGCCGGCGAAGCTGTCGCCCGCGCCGGTCGGATCGACCACGTTGGGCGTCGGATAGGCGGGCAGGACATAGGTCTCATCGCGGCTGAAGAACATGGCACCGTGCTCCCCCTTCTTGATGACGACAAACTTGAGCCCCATGTCCAGCACCTTGTGGCCGGCCCGCACCAGGTTCTCATCGTCGGTCAGCAGCTTCGCCTCGCTGTCGTTGAGCACCAGGCCGTCCAGCCGCTTGAGCAGCTCGCACAAGGCGGCGTGCTCGGTTTGGATCCACAGGTCCATGGTGTCGGCCACCACCAGCTTGGGCGCGTTCACCTGCTCGAGCACCTTCATCTGAGTGACCGGCGAGCCATTGGCCAGAAACACGTACTGGCACTGGCGATAGTCGTCCGGCAGGCGCGGCTCGAAATCGGCAAAGACGTTGAGTTGGATCTCGAGCGTCTCGCGGTCGTTCATGTTGGGCATGTACTTGCCCCGCCAGAAGAACGTCTTGCTGCCCGGCACGACGGTCAGCCCCGAGGTGTCGATGCCTTGCCGCTTGAGCAACTCGGTGTGCTCGTCCGGCCAGTCGTCGCCCACCGCCCCCACCAGCCGCACCTTGGAAAAGTAGCTGGCGGCATACGAGAAGAACACGGCCGACCCGCCCAGCACGTGGTCGCGCCGTTCGGTGGGAGTTTCAACACTATCAAAAGCCACGGAGCCAACAACCAACAGCGGCATCAGAAACCCTCGAATTACCCAACAACCAGTGACGTGGAAAGCCGGCAATTATCCCCCCCAAGCACCCCGCCCGCAAGACGCGCGGTTTTCCGCTCGGCACCCAACTCTCGGGCAATTCGTCGTAGTGACCAGCGTTGCGCTCGTAAGGATAGAATCGTTTGAATCCTCGCCATCTCGAACCGGTTCGACATCACAGATCTCTTGCCGCGGAACATCCGTATGAAAGCCCTTGTGTAAGGCGATCTCCAGACCTCTTAACATGGCCGATTATCAAGCGCCCCCAACTGGCCGATTCTCAGCGCCCGCTGACAAGCTTCTCTTCATTGACTGTAGTCGGTGGAATTCGTTTTGCGCGAGCACACGGCAGCGATCCAACCCTCGCTGGACGTATTGAAGTTCGATCCGCTATACTGCATGCCTTGCCGAAAGGCTCCTAAGGCTTTGGCATCAAATGAGATACGCGCGAGCGTTGCATTGTTTTCTTGTGGGGACATCCTATGGCCCGTTCCGACCTACTGATTTCGCTCGCGAAAGCAGGCACATCGGGCGACCAAGTGCAGTTTCGCAAAACGCTTGAGGCAATCGTTGCGGAGGAGCGTGCGAAAAAGCACGAACTTCTAGCCAACCAATTGGATCAGTTACTCAAGGTCAATGGCAACGGCACAGCCGTCCGCCAGGAAGTCCGACCGGCGACAGCGTCGGCGATTCATGACCTCTTTTTCGAGATCGCTCCACACCGCAATCTTTCAGAACTAGTTCTCCCAGAGTCCGTAACTGCCGCGTGTCATGAATTGATTGAGGAGCATGCACGCCGCGAGATTCTGCGTTCTCATAATCTCTCTCCACGGCATCGAGTGCTCCTTGCCGGCGCACCGGGAAACGGAAAGACGACCCTCGCCGAAGCGATTGCAAGTGGATTGATGATTCCTCTCGTGGTTGCGCGCTACGACGGCTTGATCGGAAGCTACCTCGGCGAAACGGCGTCGCGTTTGCGAAAGTTGTTCGACCACGTGAGATCGCGGGCTTGCGTTCTGTTCTTCGACGAGTTCGACACCCTTGGCAAAGAGCGCGGCGATGTTCACGAGACCGGGGAAATCAAGCGAGTTGTCAGCTCATTACTGATGCAAATAGACAGCCTCCCTCACCACGTAATCGTCATTACTGCTACCAATCATCCGGAGCTCCTAGACAGGGCTGTATGGCGTCGATTCCAATTGCGCCTCGAACTTCCAATGCCCGACAAGATTCAGATTGAGCGTTTTCTTGAAAGAATGTCCGTCCGATCCAATCTATCGCTTGAGATATCGTACAGAATAATCGCGGAGAAGCTCAACGGTGCGAGTTTTTCAGAGGTCGAAGACTTTCTTGGCGATGTTGCACGTCGATACGTCCTTTCCCTACCAAATGTCAACATGAAGAAGATAGTTGCTGACCGATTGGAGCAGTGGCGGCGCCGGTATCGCGCTCAAGGCTCGTCAACAAAGTAAGCGGGTAGAAAGAAGCGATGGCACAACGTCCATTCCTGATTTTCCCAGAGCCAACCCTCGCTTCTCGCTCTGGGCTCGGTGGTGGAGGGATTCGACTTCATCGTCCGTCGGCAGCATCACAAAGACAAAGACTCGAACAGAAATTCCAGTCAATCGCCAACGGCATAAATTCGTTACAGGCTACAACCCAAGGAGTGGAGCCCGAACAGGTAATTGTTTTTGAAACTCGTGGAAGCGCAATCAACGATCTGGTGAAAGCAGCAGCACGCATTCCCGGTCTCGAATGGCTAGCCGAGATGGACCTCGATGATGTCGCCGGTGACGCGGAATTCTTTGACGAGGAAGACCCGACGAACCTACTTCCGTCTCGGCTGTACGCGGTCATGGCAAACCAACGGGCGATGGATCAAATCCTCTCCCTTTGGAACAACTGGATCGCGACTCCAAACGACCGCGCAAAAAAAGGTTTCGGTCCATTCAAAAGCCTCTTTCAACATCTCTCGGACGTCCGCCGATGGGGACCACAAGACCGGATTCAGGAAACGCAAATCATTGAGGATTGGAACGCCTCTCTGCTTCAGCTGGGTGATCAGCCTGTCCGCTTTGAGGCTGAACTGTGGTTTCGAGGAAAAACAGCCACTAGAACTTTGGCATTTGTTGAACTGGAATCGATCGTAACCAATGAGGGCGGACGCTGCCTGGCACAGGCGGCAATTCCATCGATCTCGTATCATGGAGTCCTAGTGGAAATGCCCGCCGTGGCAGTGAGACGAACCAACGATCAAATCACACAAGGGCGTTACACGGATCTCTTGCGTTGCGAGGGAGTGATGTTCTTTCGCCCACTTGGCCAATCTGGCTTCGTAGCAACGCCACTTGATGACGCGTTGCCGACTGTCGGCGATCGCGCCGCCGCGCAACCGGTACCCCAAGGCAAACCCACCGTTGCAATATTGGATGGAGCTCCACTGGAGCGACATGCCGCTCTCGATGGACGTCTGATAATCGATGATCCAGAGAACTACGCCACACACTATGAATCACGACAACAGATTCATGGGACATCGATTGCCTCGCTCATAATTCATGGAGACTTGAACGATTCAGAAGCAGCCCTGACGATGCCAGTGTATGCCCGTCCGATTCTGACGCCATCCGAAGATTTCAACAAAAATGTTTACGAGAACGTCCCAAATGATACGCTGATTGTTGACCTGGTTCATCGTGCAGTCCGTCGCTTCGCTGTTGACCTTGACGATACCAAGAGCACGGTCCGCATAGTCAACCTCTCAATCGGCGACAGCCAAAAGCCCTTCATTCGCGAGCTAAGCCAGCTTGCACGACTGCTCGATTGGCTAGCTTGGGAATATAAGCTCCTGTTTCTTGTCAGTGCTGGAAACCAGATGCAAACAGTTGAGCTTGCGATCGATGGCGAGGCGTTTCAGCAATTGTCAGACGATGATGCGTTGAGCCACACTTTCCACGCCATTCGAGATGACCAGCCCAGTCGACGGCATTGGTCGCCGGCAGAGGCAGTAAATGTCGTTACGGTCGGTGCGGTGCATTTCGACCACTCCCAACGGCTGCCTCAAGATAGACGCGTTGACCTGCTTCGCAACAGCCGGTTGCCGTCCCCCTTTGGCACGGTGGGATCCGGGTTTAAGCGGGCGGTCAAACCGGAAATACTCATGCCTGGCGGGCGAATGATGTACCGAGCAGCGCTACTTATGCAAAATGGCTTCGGACACTTCGAGCCATCGATTCCAAGCCAGTCCCCACCAGGCCAACTTGTCGCAAGTCCAGGAGTTGGACCGATGGAGCTTGGCCGCGCCGCGTACTCTTGCGGCACCAGCAACGCTACCGCACTCGCAAGCAGAACCGCTGCTTTAACTCTCTCACGAATTCAGGAGCTACTGCGCGACTACCAAGGCATCGCGCTTAGCAACGGAGAAATAGCCGCGGTCTTGAAGACCATCCTTGTTCATGGTGCTGCCTGGGGAGAGGCGGGTAAAGCAATTGAGCAGATTTTTGCGGCCGAAATCGCAGCCATCGATAGTCGACGTCAGTGGCATGAACGCAATCGTCTTAAGGCTCGCTTTCTCGGTTTTGGCGAAGTCGATCCGGATCGCTGCTTTTTCTGCACGGATCAGCGCGCGACCGTGCTGGGCTGGGGACTCCTACGAAAAGACGCGGGCCACGAATACCACTTACCACTTCCACCATCGCTCTCTGCCAAGAAAGTCAATCGACGTCTTGCTTTGACGCTCGGCTGGATTACGCCCATAAACTGCCAGCACCGAGACTACCGCAAAGCACATTTGTGGTTCACGTTTAGGAAGAAGAACCTGGGAGTAGACAACGCGAATCTAGACCAAGATGCTGCGGAACGAGGAACGGTCATGCACCAAGTGTTTGAAGGAGATAAGGCACGAGCTTTTGAAGAGAACCTACTACTTCGAGTGAGCTGTCGTGAGCAAGCGGGAGGACTTAGCGAGGATATTCCGTATGCTTTTGCCGCAACGCTCGAAGTTGCTGAAGGCGTTGAAATGCCAATTTACGAAGAGATACGAGAGCGAGTCCGCCCACCGGTACCGATCCGTCCTGGCATGTCATCAACTTGATTTACGCTGTGACAGATGAACCTCCAAGTCGGCATCGACGACTTCGGAACGGCGGAGTGGCCCAGACGACTTGTCGTCTGGGTGCCGGAGGCACAAGAGGCGTCCAGTAGCGGCGCTGCCTCGCATGCACATTGCGTACGTCGCGCAGCGCGTTCCGACTAACCACCCCCCCATGCCTTTCCTCCAGCCTCCCGCCTCCCGCCTGATCTCCGCAAGGCTCCCGCAGCGCGAGCCTGATCCGTGATCTCCGCCGCTTCTGTCCGCGCTGCTGCTGTGCTGAACGGCGCATGCGACGGGGCGCGCCGCGCGCTTGTGGGCTTCTCGTGCGCGCTTGCGGCCTTCGTTTCCCGACTTAGGGCGCTGGTATGCGATTTGCCCCATGGGGATGCCGAATTTCCACGCGGGCGCGGCGACGTGCAGCCCTCCCCCTTAAACGCCGCGCTCGCACCAATGTCTATCGCCCCAGGATGGTGACGGAGGATCGACAAATGGGCAAGTCCGTATGCTGGGCGCTGGCCATCGCCACGCTCGTCGGGGGCGTCAGCTTCGCCGCCGAGAATGCTTCGCCGATCGGCAACAAGATCGATTCGTTTGCGGCCCGCGATTTCCGCGGCAAGGCCGCTTCGCTGACCGACTTTGCCGACAGCCGGCTGGTAGTCGTCGCGTTTCTGGGGCCCGAGTGTCCCCTGGCCAAGCTCTATGCTCCGCGGCTGGCCGAACTGGCCAAGGAGTATCAAGATCGCGGCGTGGCCGTGATCGGCATTAACTCGAACCAGCAGGACTCGATCACCGAATTGGCCCACTATGCCAAGGAATACGGCATCGAGTTTCCCCTGCTCAAGGACGTGGGCAACGTGATCGCCGATCAGTTTGGCGCGGTGCGCACGCCCGAGATTTTCGTGCTCGACGCCGACCGCGTGGTGCGCTACTTCGGCCGTGTCGACGATCAGTTCGGCTTTCAGGGCAACGGCATCGCTTATCAACGCAACGAACCGCGGCGGCGCGACCTGGCAATTGCCATCGACGAGTTGCTGGCGGGCAAGCCGGTGAGCGAGGCCGTGTGCATGAACCAGGGCTGCCACATCGGCCGCGTCAAAGAGCCGCTGGCGGACAGCGAAATTACTTACACCAAACACATCGCCAAGATCTACAACGACAATTGCGTCGCCTGCCATCGCGAGGGGCAGATCGGCCCGTTCTCGCTGACCAGTTACGACGATGCCGCCGGCTGGGCCGAAATGTGCCGCGAGGTGACCAGCGAGCGCCGCATGCCCCCCTGGCACGCCGATCCGGCCATCGGCCACTTTGCCAACGACGCCCGCTTGAGCAAAGCAGAGATCGCCATGATTGACCAGTGGTGCGAAAACGGCGCACCCGAAGGCGATCCCGACGACCTGCCGCCGGCGCCCGTGTTTCCCACCGGCTGGCAAATCCCCCAGCCGGACGAAGTCGTCTATATGGCCGACAAGCCATACGACGTGGCGGCCTCGGGCACGATCGAGTATCAGCGCTTCGTGGTCGACCCGGGCTGGACGGAGGACAAGTGGGTGGAAGCCCTGGAGTGCGTGCCGGGCAACCCGTCCGTGGTACACCACATCATCGTTTATCTGATTCCGCCCGACGTCACGCCCAGCGGCCAGGCTGGCCGGCTGCGTTCGAACTGGCTGGGCGCGTTCGCCCCGGGCTTGCGCCCACGCCCGCTCGAGACGGGTTACGCCCGCTTTGTGCAGAAAGGCTCGAAGCTGTTGTTCGAGATGCACTACACGGCCAACGGCACGCCGCAACAGGATCGCAGCTATGCGGGTTTTGTGTTTGCCGACCCAAAAACAGTGAAAAAGGAAGTGGCGGTGCAGAACGCGGCCGATTTCGCCTTCAAGATTCCGCCGGGAGATCCCAATTACAAGGTCGAGGCGGATTTTGTCTTCCGCAAGAACGCCCTGCTGCTGACCATGTCGCCCCACATGCACGTGCGCGGCAAGGACTTCAAGTACGAGCTGGTGTATCCCAACGGCAACCGCGAAACGCTGCTGTGGATTCCCGGCTACGACTTCGGCTGGCAGACCACCTACGAGCTTGCCACGCCCAAGTACGTGCCACGCGGCGCCACGCTGCACTGCACGGCCCACTTCGACAACTCGGCAGACAACCTGGCCAACCCCGATCCGACGCGCGAAGTCGGCTGGGGCGAGCAGACCTGGGAAGAGATGATGTTCGGCTGGTTCGAGATGGCGCTGGCCGACCAGGATCTCACCCAGCCGGCCACGGCCGAGTCGCTGCGTTTGCACGAGTTTCTGGCCGCTGCCGATACGATCCAACTCGACGAGCGGCTGAAGGCGCAAGCACGCGGCGCTCTGGCCTCGGACAAGGCCTTCGAGCGGTTCGGCTGGCAGTTGTTCGAGCTGGTGCCGCAATTGGATCGCGTATGCGTGACCCAGGTCGACGGCGGCCGGCTGCGATTGAAGGTGATCCAGGAGCGGCTGGGCCTGCGGACGTCGCTGCGCAGCCGCTCGACCTTGATCAAGGCCGACGGGCAATCGCTGGCCGCCTATGCATTGGGAAACGAGACGATCGTGAACCAGGACATGAGCGGCGCCGAAGGCACCGTGATGGCCGGCATGGCCAAGAAGGACATTCGCTCGAGCGTTCACGTGCCGGTCGAGATCGACGGCAAGCGCGCGACGGTCAATTTCTGGAGCGCCGAGGCCGAGGCTTTCCCGCCGCAGGCCGTGCGGCTGTTGGAACAAGTTGCGCACCTGATGGTCGATGGCACCACAGTGGCGCAGAAGTAGGAACCAGGTCGGAAGCCCATTTGTCCGCTGAGTGCCCCACGTGCTTGCACGGCGCGTGGGGCACTTGGCATTTACGGGGCAGCATCAACGCTTCCGGCAAAGCCGGCCGCACGATGTTCAGCCCCCGGCTCCGCCGTGCGGTTTTTTTTCGGTTGTGCGACGACTCCGCGAGCCTGTGTAAAATGCGGGTATGCCGCAACGTCGTTATCGCCTGACCACACGTGCCCTGTTGTTTGTGATGCTTTGGGTCGGGCTTTGCTTGTCGACCTGGCGAGTACTCGATGGCGGAGGATTCGTGGTCTGGGCCATCGTAGTCGGAATATGCCTAGCGGCGACGTTTCCGCGGCTCCCGTAGGGCGATGTGCGCACATATCGCGGACCAAAACCGGGGGCTTTGCCGGCTGGGGTGGTGGTTGGTACTATTTGGGTTTCGCGCCTGGCGGCATTTGCGGCCGGGGGCGTCGTCCGCTTGACTCCAGCTACCACGTGCCATGGCAAAAGCCAAGAATATGGTCGTCGCCCAGAGCGGCGGCCCCAGCCCGGTCATCAACAACTCGCTGCGCGGCATCATCGAGCAAGCGCGCGAGCTGTCGGAAATCGGCACCGTGTACGGCGCCCGCCACGGCATCGAGGGAGTGCTCAAGGAGGAACTGCTCGATCTGACCGCCCAGCCGGACGAAGAGGTGTCGCTGCTGCGCTACACTCCGGCGGCCGGCTCGATCGGCACCTGCCGCTATAAGCTGCGGCCGCAACAGACCGAAGACTTCGACCGCGTGCTGGAAGTGTTCAAAGCCCACGATGTCGGGTACTTCCTGTACATCGGCGGGAACGACTCGATGGACACGGCCCACAAGGTGGCGGCGCTGGCGCGCGAGCGGGGGCTGGAGCTGATCGGCGTCGGCGTGCCCAAGACGATCGACAACGACGTCGGCGACAGCCAGTTCAAGCTGATCGATCACACGCCGGGCTACGGCTCGGTGGCCAAATACTGGATGCACATGGTGCAGGCGGCCAACGAGGAGAACGCCGGCTCGTCGCCCGCCGACCCCGTGCTGGTGATGCAGGCGATGGGGCGCAAGATAGGCTACATTCCGGCCGCAGCGCGGCTGGCCGATCCGGGGCACGAAATGCCCCTGCAGATCTATCTGGCCGAGAGCCCCTGCTCGCTCGAGCAACTGGCCGACCAGGTGAACGACCTGCTGCGCCGTAGCGGCCGCTGCATGGTGGTGGTGAGCGAGGGCTTCAACGTCGGCGAGATTGGCGAAGTGCGCGACTCGTTCGGACACGTGATGTTCGGCGCCAGCCAGATCACCGTGGCCCAGTCCGTCGTGAACTACTTGAACCAGGCCGGCCTCGCGTCCAAGGGCGCGGCGCGCTGCAACGTGCCGGGCACCGATCAGCGGCACGCCATCGCCATGGCCTCGACGGTGGACCTGGAAGAGGCCTATCGCAGCGGATGCCTGGCAGCGCTGTTGGCCGCGCGGGGCGAAAATGGATATATGTCCACGATCCTCCGCAACGAAGGGCCGATCTACAGCGTGCGGTACGACCGTGTGCCGCTGGCCGAAGTGGCCAACAGCGAGCGCACCTTTCCGGCCCAGTGGATCGCCGAAAACGGCTGCGACGTGACCGACGAGTTCGTGCGGTACGCCAGGCCGCTGGTGGGCGAAGGCATGGTCAGCATGCCGCTGGTCGACGGCCGCTTCCGCCTGACCCGCTTTCAGCCCATCTACGCCAAGCAAAAATTAACCAGGTACGTCCCCCAAGCAGATAGAAAGAAATAGGGGTTAGTGGATCGGGAATCGGGGATCGGGAATGCCCCTATCCCCTAGCACCTAGCACCTATCCCCTACGGCCATGTTCGACATCACTCCTCAGCATGATTTTCTGGTCGGCATCGATTCCGACGGTTGCGCGTTCGACACGATGGAGGTGAAGCACAAAGAGTGCTTCATTCCGAACATCGTGCAGCATTACGGCCTGGCCGGGGTGAGCAAGTATGCGCGCGAGGCGGCCGAGTTCGTGAACCTGTACAGCAAGAGCCGGGGCATCAACCGCTTTCCGGCGCTGGTCGAGGCGCTCCAGTGGCTGCGCGATCGCGCGGAAGTGCAGGCGCGCAACGTGAAGATCCATATTCCGCAGTCGCTGGTCGACTGGATGCAGCGCGAGACGAAGCTGGGCAATCCGGCGCTTCAGGCCGAGGTAAAGCGCACCGGCGACGCCGAGCTGCAAAAGGCGCTGGCCTGGTCCCAGGACGTCAACGCCGCGGTCGAACGCGTGGTGTCCGACGTGCCGCCGTTTCCTTACGTGCGCGAGTGCCTGGAGACGCTGGCCGCCAGGGCCGACCTGCTGGTCGTCTCGGCCACGCCCAACGAGGCGCTGCGGCGCGAGTGGGAAGAACACGACCTGGCCAAATACGTCCGCGAGATCTGCGGCCAGGAAACCGCCAGTAAAAAGGAATCACTTACTAATGCCAGGAAGTATCCGCCGCAGCACACGCTGATGATCGGCGACGCGCCGGGCGACTATCAAGCGGCCGCCGCCAACGACGCGCTGTTCTTTCCGATCAACCCCGGCGCCGAGGAAGCGAGTTGGCGGCGGCTGTACACCGAAGGCATCGAGAAATTCTTCGGCGGCACGTTCGCCGGCGCGTACCAGGAGCAACTGCTCCAGGAATTCGATTCCTACTTGCCCGAGAAGCCGCCGTGGATGAAAAGTTAGCGCATACGATCGCCCGATTGACCTCCGATCACTGACTGGCTGCTAACCACACACGAAACCGAACGACAACTCATGACCAAACCCTGCGACATCGGACTGATCGGACTGGCCGTGATGGGCGAGAACCTGGCGCTCAACATGGAGAGCCGGGGCTATCGCGTGGCCGTCTTCAACCGCACCACCAGCGTCGTCGACGCCTTCATCGGCGGCCGCGCCCAGGGCAAGAACTTCGCCGGCTGCCACTCCGTCGAAGAGCTGGTGGAAAACCTGGCGGCGCCGCGCAAAGTGCTGCTGATGGTCAAGGCCGGCCCGGCGGTCGACGCGCTCATCGAGCAATTGCTGCCGCTGTTGTCGCCCGGCGACATCATCATCGACGGCGGCAACACCTACTATCTCGACACCGAGCGGCGGACCCAGTACGTCGAGTCGAAGGGCTTGCTCTACGTCGGCACCGGCGTTTCAGGCGGCGAGGAGGGCGCCTTGCTCGGGCCCAGCATGATGCCCGGCGGATCGCCCGCCGCATGGCCGCTGGTGAAGTCCATCTTTCAGGCCATTGCCGCCAAGGTGGGACCGAACGACGATATCCCTTGCGCCGAATGGGTTGGACCGCGCGGCGCCGGCCACTACGTCAAAATGGTCCACAACGGCATCGAATACGGCGACATGCAGTTGATCTGCGAGGCCTACTTCGTGCTCAAGCAGACGCTGGGGTTGTCGAACGACCAGCTTTACGAAGTGTTCGACACCTGGAACCGCGGTGACTTGGACAGCTACTTGATCGAAATCACGCGCGACATCTTCAGCGTCAAGGATCCCCAGGGCGATGGTTACCTGGTCGACAAAATTCTGGACACCGCCGGCGCCAAGGGCACCGGCAAGTGGATGAGCCAGTTGGCGCTCGACCTGGGTGTGCCCAGCACGCTGGTGACCGAGGCCGTGTATGCACGCTGCCTGTCGGCCATGAAAGACGCCCGCGTGCGCGCAAGCCAGGTGTTGACCGGTCCCGCGACCAGGTTCAGCGGCGACGCCCAGGAATTCATCGAAGCCACGCGTCAAGCGCTGTACGCTTCGAAGATTTGCAGCTATGCCCAGGGCTTCGTGCAGTTGGAGGCCGCCGCCAGGGAACACGACTGGCCGCTCAACTACGGCGAGATCGCCATGCTGTGGCGCGGCGGCTGCATCATTCGGGCGCGATTTCTCGACCACATCAAGGAAGCCTTCGATCGCGATGCGAAGCTGGAGAACCTGCTGCTGGCGCCGTATTTCAAGGAAGCCGTGGAAACGGCCGACGCCGCCTGGCGGCACGTGCTCTGTACCGCCGTGCAAGCGGGCATCCCGGTGCCGGCGTTCGCCACGGCGCTGGCCTACTTCGACGGCTATCGCCAGGCGCGGCTGCCCGCCAACTTGCTGCAGGCGCAGCGCGATTATTTCGGCGCCCACACGTATCAGCGCGTCGACAAAGAGGGTACGTTCCACAGCGACTGGATCCGGCTGCGGAAGGAGCCGAAGTAGCTGCTTATGCCCAACGAATACCTTGAAAAATTGTTCGGATTGACCGACCAGGTGGCCGTGGTCGTGGGCGGCACCGGCGTCTTGGGCGGCGCGCTGTGCGACGGACTGGCGCAGGCCGGCGCCAAGGTCGTGGTGGCCGGCAACAGCGAATCTCGCGGCAATGAGCGCGTCGAGCACATTCGCAAACTGGGCGGCCATGCCACGTTCACGCCGGCCGACGTCGCGCGGCGCGATTCGCTGGCGAACCTGTTGGCGACCACCGTTTCGCAGTTCGGCCGGGTCGATATGCTGGTCAATTGCGCCGGCGTCAACTCCGCCAGCACGTATGCCGACGTCAGCGACGACCAGTGGCAGCGCGTCTTCGACGTCAATCTGCGCGGCACGCACTGGGGCTGCCAGATCTTTTCCGCGTTCATGGCCGGCCACGGCGGCGGATCGATCCTGAACGTCGGCAGCGTGACCGCGCACCTGCCGCTGTCGCGCGTGTTCGCCTACAGCGCGTCGAAGGCCGCCGTGGTGAACCTGACGCAGAACCTGGCGCGGGAACTGGCGCCCCATCGCATTCGCGTCAACGCCATCTGCCCGGGATTCTTCCCCGCGGAGCAAAACCGCGCCATCCTGGACGAGACGCGCACGGCGGCCATCATGGCCCAAACGCCGCTGGCCCGCTTCGGCGAGCCCGAGGAGTTGATCGGGGCCGCATTGCTGCTGTTGTCGAAAAAGGCCGGCAGCTTCATCACCGGCGCCGCCTACTACGTCGACGGCGGCTTCACCGCCATGCGGTTCTGATCGCCGCGGCGGCATTGCCCAATTCTGCACGATGCTGCACGCAACACTGCCCGTTTGGGCAGATTTGACCGTGGCCCCGAATCGCCTTAGACTGAAATGAAGCGTCAACCGGTGAGAGTAATCGGGCAACGAGAATGAACACGATCGATGTGAGCGGCCTGCCCGAGCCGGTCGCACAGGCCATTCAACGGATTGTTGAGACGATGCGCGTCAGAGCGACCGAGGCCACTGGCAAGTCGCCGCAAAGCCCCGAATCGATGACCCTGCCGATTTGGCATGGCACCGTGATTGGTAGTCTCAGTCGCGAGGAGATCTGTGGCGGCACCATCTGAGCCGCCCGTGCGACCAGTGACGTACAAGTGCTGAGCAAGGGCTCGGCCGGTCGAGATTCGCCTGACGCCGTCCCCCTCACACCGGCGCCACGATCTCCAGCAACTCGATGGCGGGCTCGCCGTCGAGGTGGATTACCGCGGTGCGGCCGTAGGTGATCTGGCCGCTCTGCACGCCCAGGTGCTGACGTAAACCGTCGCCGGGCGTCACCTGCCACACCTTGCGCAGATGGACCTTGGTGAGCAGGTTGTGCTGGATCAGGATGCGCCCCAGCGGGGTTTGCTGGCTTTCCACCTCCTGGCGCACCTGCGGGCTGACGGCCGCAAAATCCAGCCGCATGATGCCGTGCTGTACCACCACGCCGTCGCTTTGCCGAGCCAGCAGGATCTCGCGCGCATAGTGCTGGCCGTCGATCCGCGTTTGCAGCACGCGTACGTCCACTGGGCCATTGTGAAACCGCTCGACCGTCACCGTCATGTGGCTGTCGTGCGCCAACAGCATGCGATAGTCGCGCTCCAGATCGTGCCAGTCGACCTCCTGAAAGCGCCCCAGTGCGTCGGTCCGCGGATAGAACAGCCGGACCAGCGTCTCCAGGTCCGGCGTGACGGCGTGCGTTTCGCTCACGATGCGCTTCCTCTGTTCCCACAGCCCGTGCAGGCGACCTGTGACGGGAATTGTCTGACGGCAACCGCGCCCTGGGGGGTGATGCTCGTGCGCGCTGGCTCAGCCGGTTGGAATGTCAGTCGATTGGACAGTCGTCAGGTCGGCCTACGAGTGGCCCGCGCTTGGCGGCGCCGACAGCGCGTTCTCGATCAACACCACCTCGCGCTCGGCCGATTGCCGATCGAGCACGGTGTCGATCAGATAATACAACAGCCGCCGCAACTCGTCGGGCTCGATGTCGTCGGCTACGGCTTCGGCTCGCTCACGATACTTGTCGACCAGCCGCGTGGCCTTTTCGAACACGCCTGCCGACTCGTAAAGTGTGCGCACCCGCTCGAGCGTGGCAGCGCTTTGAGGCGCATCGACGAGCGATTGCAATTCCTTGCGCTCGGCGTCGGCCAGGGCCTCCAGCGCCAGCGCCCACAGCACCGTGGGGCGCCCGCCCAGCACGTCGCCGCCCGAGTCGACCTTGTTGCCGCCGTCCTGCTGCCAGTCGTCCAGATCGTTGCAGATCTGAAAGGCCACTCCCAGGTGGCGCGCGAACTGCGCCAGCGGTTCGGCGTATTTCGATGCGTCGCCGGCCAGCCGCGCGCCCGAGAACAGCGCCGCCTCAAAGGCGGGCGCAGTCTTAAGCGCATAGATTTTCAGGGCGTCGATCGGTTTGAGCCGCTTGTCGTGCGCGTCGCGCCACAGCAACTCGGCCCCCTGCCCTTCGGTCAGCTTCATATGGGCGTCGGCCAGATGATCGAGCACGTCGGCGGCCGCAGCGGGGCC
This sequence comes from Pirellulales bacterium, assembly GCA_041750795.1. Taxonomy (GTDB): domain Bacteria; phylum Planctomycetota; class Planctomycetia; order Pirellulales; family PALSA-1355; genus JTS-RE94. The sequence goes on from JBGSYQ010000158.1 coordinate 24,150, forward strand.
CAAGGCGCCCGCCTCGCGGCTCACCAGCCGGTAGCCCAGCCCGATCAGGTAGTCGCCCACGTTGATGGCCGTCGGCACGCCCCAGCGGCGATGCACGGTTTCGTCGCCATAGCGGAAACCGTCGTCATCCTCGATGTCGTCGTGGACCAGCGACGCCTTGTGAAAGGTTTCGATCGACAAGGCTGCCCGCTTCACCGAGGCGGAAAACGCGGCCACGTGCTCGGCGTCGAGTGTGCCCTGGCCGCCGGTCAGCGCGTCGTACACGGCCAGCGTGATGAACGGGCGCGAGTGCTTGCCGCCTTTGCCCAAAAAGTCATAGGCAATCGCTTCGGTGCCGGCCACCGGATCGACGCCGCTGAGCCCCTGACCGTTGCGCTCGGCCAGGTTCACGTCGCCGCGCAACCGCGGAGCCAATCGCTCCAACTCCGGGCGCTCGAACATGGCCGCGGCCGCACGCATCAGGTGGACGTAGCTGCGCGTCTGCACCTGCGGCTGCGCGTGCTGCGTGTGGATCATCTCGGAAACCCACGATTCGTCGACCGAAGTGTTGCGACAGTCGCTCGACAACAGCGGCACGGCCATGCAGGGAATGCCGGCCAACAGAATCTTGTCGATCGCCTTCTCCAGCACGTTCAAGCAGGCCACGCCGACGATCGCGTCGACATAGCCGGAGATGATGATCTTCAACACGATCGGCGAGCCTTCGGCCACCAGCACCTTGTAGCCCATCTCTTCGGCCGCGCCGCGAAAGTCGGCAATGCTGCACGCGCCGCACTTCTTGCACTCCAGGCCGAAGTCGTCGTAGTCGGCCGGGCAACCCTCGGCGTGCTTCAAGCAGTGCGGCAGAAGGAACAACCGGCGGCTGGGCGGCACGGCGGCCACCTGCTCGTGCCAGAAGGCGGTGGCCAGTGCCACCATCGTCCAGCCCAAGTAGCCTTCGCCCAGCCCGCAGTCGGACAATAGCGCACGGGCCACCTGCTCCATTTCGTCCTTGGCCAAGGGGCGCGACTTGTCGAGCCGGCTGGTAACTTGCACCGCGGCAGCGCGAATCTGTTCGCGCAGCGCCAGCGTTTCGGGAACCACTTTCAGGTGGCTCGTGTTGCGGCGGCGAGACTTCTTGGGCGGGGCGGGAGTGTCTTGAGCCGGTTGCTCGTGCAGGGGTGCAATCGCCAACGTTCGGGCTCGCTTATGTTTTGCCGGTGTGTACGACGACGGCGGGGGGTTCGCTCGGGCGCAAACGCTGTCGCGCTGCCGGACCCAAGGCGGCAACCGTCCAAACTAATGGATACAGCTTCTCATAATACCAGAGCTTTGCAAAGTAAAAACCGATCGGAGCAGCCTCCTGATGCCGATTCGCCTCTACCGCGTCGATCAACCACTTAAGCCCTTGCATGGCAGCAGCTTCGTGCTCCGCACTCTGGCCGCAGCTCCACAATGCCTCGGTCGCCAGGGCCGTCTGCTCGATATTCACCGGCCGGGCGAACGTCCTCAGATCGGTCTCGGGCATCCCGCCCCAACTGCCCCCCACGTGCGCCGCGCCGGCAAGCCAATCGAGCGCGCGCCGCGCCGGCACGCTTTCCAGCCGATGCAAATCGCGATAGGCCGCCAGTACCTTGGCGGTGCCATAGACTGGGTTTTCTTCGCCCGCGCAGTATTGATCGCCAAACCACAGCGGCAGCCAACTGCCGTCCGGGCGTTGCTGCGCGGCCAGGTAACGAAAGCCGAGCTCGATCGCCACGCCAATCCGCCCTTCGAATTCCATCCGCGCCGCGAGGTCGCGATCTCCGGCAACGTCTGCGCCGTGGGCGAGGTCTCCCTGCCAGGCGTGCAGCGCTCGCAGGGCGTGCGCCGTCAAGTCGCTGCCGCTGCGATCGAACGGCATGGTGCCCCAGCCGCGCGAGAAGGTGGGCCAGCCACCGTCGGAATTCTGCAGATCGAGCAGCCACACAACGCCGGCGGCGGCGCGTGCGCGAATCTCGTGCGCTCGCTCGGGTTCGGCCTTGGCAAACGCAGCCAGCGCCAACAGCGCGCCCGACGTATCGTCGGCGTCGGGCACTCCGCCCGAGCGATCGGTCCAGGCCCAGCCGCCCGGTGCTGCGCCGGTGTAAACGTGCGGTTGCAGATGCTGGCACGACAAGATCCAATCGAGGCAGCCCAACTCGCGAATGTCCTCGCCGGCCGAGGCCAGCGCGTTGACCGCCAGCGTGGTGTTCCAGGTGGCCAGGTTGGTGTCGATGGGCCAACTGCCGTCGGGGCGCACCGAGGCCAATAAGAACTCCACGCCTTTGCGCACCACGGGATGTTCGGTCTGGCCAATGCTGGCCAGGCTCATGACCACGAAGCTGGTCAGCGGCGCAGCTTCCAGAAACCCGCCGCTTTCCGGCTGCAGCGTTTCCAGCAAGTCCAGCGATTTCTTCGCCGTCAACGTGCGGATGAGCCGCGTAATGGGATTCCAGGGCTTGCGATGGACGAACCGCGCCTGGCCGATGGCCACCAGCGCCGGAATGGCATAGCTGACGACCGGCAGCCGCAGCGACTTCCACCAGCGCTGCGGAAAGCAGGCCATCTCGAACGGCAGCGACGGCACCTTGCGCCAGGGAATCACACCAGCCAGCGCGCCGTTGGTGAGGATCGGCACGGCAAACGTCTTGTCGCGTCCGTAGCGCTTGCGCAACCCGCGCACGCCGCCGTGGGCGGCGATGTACGCATCGGCCCGTTCGAGCAAGCCGGGATGATCGGCCGGCACGGCCGTCAACGCAAAGGCGAACCGCACCAGCATGGTAGTCGCCAGGTTCGACGTGCTCTTGTCGGTGTCGCCCCAGCCGCCGTCGGCGTTCTGGCGCCTGGCCAGCCAGCGGACGCTGGTCATGATGAGCTTCGACAAAGCGCCTTCGCGCAGCTCGTCGGCAAAGCGGCCGCCGACCGTGGGCGCGTGGCGCTCGACGATCGCCAAGGCGCTGATCGCCGTGGCGGTGGAGAGCGGAGAACTGGAGAGCTCGCCTATCCAGTGCCCGGCCGCTGCGCTCTCTGCGAGCAGGTCGCAGCGTGCCGTTTCGTAGGCGGCCGAAAGTCGATCGGGATCGACCATGAATTGCATGTGCCTCGAGGGAAATCGCTGGCGCTTCCAACCACCATCCTACGCGCTGCAGTTGCCCACCCGTTTCTCAATGCCTGGGCCACCGCGCGGCGAGTCTTGTGGCGCGCTGCGGACTCAGAAAAGTTTAGATGCCCCGCCTCACTCTGTCGATAGGCGGCGCGGTGCCCACTCCCCGCACTGGTGGCTTCGATGAGACACTGTAACGAAGGCGCAGTCGGGGGCGCAAGACACGGTCGTAGCGGCACTTTGGTGTCCGACGGCTCTTGTGGCGCGCAAGTTGCCCCGCAACGTGGCGCAGGGTGTATTTTCTCGCGAATTGCACCGTGGCTGCCAGCCGTTCGCTGTCGGCGCCGCTGGCCCGCTGATATAATCGCCGCAGAGCTTGCCTGGCTCGCCCCAACTCGCGCCGTCGCGGAATCAAGCCCATGTATCTGAAAATGGCCAAACGCGTGCTCGTCGAAACCGACAAGCGCCTGGTGTGGAAGCTCGTCTATAACATGGGCTTCAAGGGCATGCGCGCCATTCGCAAGCACAAGCAGCGACTCAAACGCGGCGAGTTCTTTCCGCCGTTTCTTTACATCTCGATCATCAACAGTTGCAACCTGCGCTGCCAGGGTTGCTGGGTCGACGTGGCCGCCAAGCAACAGACCATCGACGTCGCGGCCATGAACCGCATGATCGGCGAAGCGAAGCTCGCCGGCAACAGCTTCTTCGGCATCCTGGGCGGCGAGCCGTTCATGCACCCGCAGTTGCTGGAAATCCTGGCGGCGCATCCGGATTGCTACTTCCAGGTGTTCACCAACGGGCAGTTCATCACCGACAGCGTGGCACGCGAGCTGCGCCGCCTGGGCAACGTGACGCCGTTGGTGAGCATCGAAGGCAGCGAGATCATCAGCGACGTGCGCCGCGGCCGTCCCGACGTCTACAGCCGCTCGATGGACGGGCTGCACAACTGCTTGAAGCACAAGGTGCTGACCGGCGTGTGTACGAGCCTGTGCCAGTCGAACATCGACGATTTGCTCACCGAACGCTGGGTCGATCGCTTGATCGAACTGGGCGTGATGTACATGTGGTATCACACCTATCGCCCGGTCGGTCCCGACGCCAAGCCCGAGCTGGCCCTCACGCCTGCGCAGCAGCGGCGCGTGCGGCAGTTCGTGGTCGACACCCGCGCGACCAAGCCGATCTGCGTCGTCGACGCGTATTACGACGATCGCGGGCGCGCGCTGTGCCCGGCAGCCACGGGCTTCACGCACCACATCAGTCCCTGGGGCGACATCGAGCCCTGCCCGATCGTGCAGTTCGCCACCGAGAGCATCCACGACGCGCGGCCGCTGCGTGAAGTGTTCAACGAATCGGAATTCCTGCGAGACTTTCGCCACGCGGCCGCCGCCTCGACGCGCGGCTGCATCGTGCTGGAACGCCCCGACTTGCTCAAGGCCCTGGTCAATAAGCACGGCGCCCGCGACACCACGGCGCGTCAGGCGGCCATGGCCGAGCTGGAAGCAATGCACCAGCGCGGCAGCCAGTTCGACCCGGACCACGAGATCCCCGAGCGCAGCTTCGCCTACCGCTTCGTAAAGAAGCACTTCTTCAACGATTTCGGCGCGTATGCCAACCCGGTAATGCCCGCCGGACTCGAGCCCGCCAGCGGCAACCCAGCAACGAGCCTGCCCGTGGTGAACATCACGTCGTAGATCAGGCACCCCGTGCATGACAGGCCGCACGTCAGATTGTCATGCACCGCGTCCAGGACCTACCGGAGCACCGCCGGTTCGCTAGTGCAAATGCCCCTGACCATCGGGATTCTCCGTGGCACTTGGACGGCTAGAATTAAGACGTGGCGAGTTGGGCACGGGAGGGAATCATGACGGCCAAATTGAACTTCGTCCGGCAGCAGGGTTTCCCAGAGGCATCGCCCGACACGTGCAGCTACCAATATCCAGCCCTGATGTGGCAACCACGTGTGATGGGGATTCTGGTGTTGATCGGCCTGATTCTTCAGGCCTGGCCTTACTTCATGGTTCTGTCCGCGGTCCTCTTGTGGAACGCAACCTTTCCATCGCTCAATCCGTTCGATGCGGTCTACAATCTGCTCGTGGCGAAACGGAAGGCGTTGCCTCTCTTGTACCCAGCGCCAGCGCCGCGCCGGTTTGCCCAAGGCATGGCCGGAACTTTCATGCTCGCGATCGGATTGCTGCTGTGGTTCGATCAGATCTACGTCGCATGGGGAGTCGAGGCGTTGCTGGTCGTCGCTCTGGGCGCATTGATTCTCGGTGGCTTCTGCCTGGGCTCCTATTTCTATTGGCTTTTCACCCGCCACGCCGACTTCGCCAACCGCACGCTCCCCTGGTCACGCGCTGAATAGTCGCGTCCGCAGCGGGCGAGTCGCAACGGCCGACAAACGAGTTTCCGCGGATCGATCGGCGCGTGGCAGCGAATCAATTCAGATTCCTGCTCCGCCTTCCATCACGAACGGGAAGGACGAGTCCATCTCAAGCGCCGGCTCGGCAACGGTGCATCGCCCCACAACGCGCGCCGGTATCCCGGCAACGGTGGTGTGAGGGGACACGTCTCTAAGAACGACGCTGCAGGCGGCTACCTTGGCTCCGGTCCCAATCTCGATATTTCCCAGAATCTTGGCGCCTGCGCCGATGAGCACGCCGCGCCGTACCTTCGGGTGCCGATCGCCCGATTCTTTACCCGTTCCACCCAGAGTAACTTCGTGCAAGAGCGACACGTTGTCTTCCACGACCGCGGTCTCGCCGATGACGACGCTGGTGCCGTGATCGATAAGTACCCCAGAGCCAATTTGGGCCGCGGGATGCACGTCGACGCCGAACGCCTCCGAGATGCGATTCTGGAGATGCGCGGCCAGCCCATACCGCTCACTGCCCCACAGCCAGTGTGCGACTCGGTAGGACTGCAAAGCGTGAAAGCCCTTGTAGTACAAAAACGGTTGCGCATATCCCCGCGCCGCGGGGTCTCGCGTTCGCGCCGCCAGCAGATCGGCACGAATCGAAGCGCGGATCGAAGCGTCCTCAATGAAGGCTTCGCTGATCAGGTCGCGAAGCAGGATCGCGGGAAGTTCGGGCGTGTGCAGCCTGTTGGCCAGGATCACCGCGAGACCATCCTCCAGCTTCTTATGTCCCAGCACCGAGGCGAACAAGAAGCTGACCAGCACCGGTTCCCGCTCAGCCTCGTGGCGAGCCTCGGATACGATCTGGTCCCAGAATCCATCCTCGAGATTGTTCGCCAAATAATCGGCCAGCTCGTCCATAGTGGATTCCGCCTTGTCGTTTCGTTTAATTGAGCGCGATGAAGTGCGGCAGCCGCCCTCACCGACCCCCATCTTAGCACTTCAGGAATCGCGCGACGCAGAAGTTCTCTGTGTGGGCCGACTCCACATTCGACGACCGAACGGGAGTTGCTGCGGCGTACGTCATGGATGACCTACCGCTGTAGCATCTCTGGCCGCTTCGGTTCGGACTTGTAGATCGCAAATCCTCGTGCCAAATAGTTCGCCAATGCTTGCGGATGGTCGAGCGTGCAGGTGCGCGTGCTATTCGGGGGCAGCAACCGATTCTTTGGCTGCCTCCGCGGCGTTGGCTCCTTCTTGCCGCGGCGCTCGCTCCCCGGCGACTGGCGTGGGCTGCTCCTGCACCGCCAGGCCACTCAATCGTCGCAGCACGCGAGCATGCGCATCGGCCGACCAGAACTCGACCAGCCCTTCGAGCTTTTGCGGCAGATCGCGGCGGGCCTTGATTCTTGCGATCGCGTGCATCTGCGCGCAGGCCGTGGCGTCGATGCCGCTTTCCTGCAGCATGGCGATGTTGCGGCGCGATTGATCCTCGGCAAAGGTCAGCCACTCCCCCAGCGTCCGTTCGTGCGGCAGCTCGACCACGTGCGAGTGCTCGTCGAGCTTCGCGCCCAACGAGTAATACTTGGCCAACAGCGCCGCGGTGCGATTGTGGGTATAGATGCTGGTGGCCAGGTAAGCGAAGCCGAGCGCATCGCCATCGCCAAAATATCTGCCCATATTGGGAACGATCACTTCGTTGGCCACCCGCACGATGCCGTAGTCCCTGTCTTCGAAGGTCAACAGGCTGCGTGCTGTGTCGACCGATTGGGCGTTGACCTTGGCCTTCTCGGCCACGATCAGCGCGTTGAACACGGCCAGGTTGGCGCTGGCGGCGTGTTGCAGATACTCCGCCGTATCGCGCCAGGGGGCGTCCATGGGAATCGGCGTGCCCTGATAGGCATCCTGCATATCGAGATAGTCGTTGACCAGCTTCAGGTCGAGCCAGGCCAGGATTTGACACTCGGTGGCCGCACGGCACATCTCCAGCGCCACGTTGCTATCCTCTGCCGGCAGATTGTCCAGCGTGACTTTACCCAAGACCTGCAAAGACAGGCCCTCGATAAACGCGTCGCAGGCGACCAGGTAGACGGACAATTGCTCCAACGTGCGGGGAGTTTCGCGCCGCATCCGCCCCTGGGTTTCTTCCACCTGCTTTATCAGCCAGCCGTTGTCGCGCAGCCGCTTGACCAGCCCGGCGTAGCCCAGATTGGCATACGTGTAGCGGCAGCGGGCGGTTTCCATGGCCAGATAATTATTGGCGGTGGCCAAGACAGCATCCCACAAGGCCGCCGTGAACTCGCCCTCGGTCATCAACACTTTGCACGACTTGAGGCTTTCCACTCCGCTTACATACAGCGCCTCGACTTCCTCCGAGTACTTGTCGTCACCCGACATGGCGTCGTACGCCTCAATCGCGTGCTTGTAACGATCCATCCAATCGCCAATCTTACGCTTGGTGCGCTTCTGAACTTCAAGGCTGATGCGCGGCGTGCTGGCCGGATTGGGGCGGGGCAATTCGGCGCCCGTCAACAGGCGATAGGCCTCGTAGATATCGAACACGTTGCGCACTTCCACGCCCTTCGTCTCGCCATACTCCAGCAGGTCGGTCAGTTCGCCGGTTTCGGCGTTCCTATCGAAGCGAGCGCCTGCTGGAATCAGCAACAGCGCCATTCCCTGGCTGGCTGCGCCATCGATCTTGTGCGCGATGCCGCCCACCGGACCGATGCTGCCATCGGGATTGATCGTGCCGGTCATGGCGGCATCGGGCCGGATCGTATCGCCGCGTGCCGCCGCCAGTACTCCGCACGTCAGCACCGCTCCGGCGCTTGGACCATCGATCAGGCCTTCGTACTCGAACGATACCCTAGTGGTGCGCGGATCGAAATCGGACAGCAGCGCCGAGGTGACGGCTGCCATCCAGCCGGAACTGCGCCACTGATCGCCGGTGCCGCCCACCTGCGACTCGAAGAATCCCACCCGTGCTTTTCCGTCGATCGACCTGCTGGCAGTCACGCGCACCGGCTTGCACGAACCGCCCGAGCTACCGTCGACTCTGGTCGTCTTTGCCACGACGTGGACGATGACCTCGCCAGGCTGCGAGGCAGATGGTTCGGCCGGTTCATGGCCCGCCACGCGCGTGACGAGACCGAATGCGACCAGTCCGAAAACGAAGCGCGTCAGATACTTGGTGCTCGGCACGTTCAGGTCTCCATTGCGGGGACAGGTTTCTCGTCGCAGCAACAAGCTCGCGAATCGATCGCGACAACGTGGGGTTGGCTGCACCAATGGTTGCACAACCGCGTGCCGCGTTCAAGGTTACTTGTCCGCAATACTCCGCACGCCGTGCGTCTCGTAAATCTCGAACCCGCGCGCCAAATAGTTGGCCAGCGCCTGCGGATGGTCGAGCGTGCAGGTGTGCAGCCAGACACGCTGGGGCCGCAGTTGCCAGGCTGCTGCGACCGCTTCGGTCAGTAGCACGCCGCCCAGGCCGCGTCCGATGAACGCGGGCAGCAGGCCGAAGTACGCAATCTCGACGCCCGAGTCGGCGCGGCGGTACAACTCGAAGTAGCCGACCGGCTCGTCGTCGAGATAACCGACGTAAGTGGCCAGTTCCGGCAGGTGCGCGTGCGTGTGCCACCATGCGTCCGGCCAGGAAAGCCGATCGACCCAATGCCAGGCGGCGCCCACGTCGCGGTATAAGTCGCGGTTGATGGCCCCGTCGCGCGGCGCGCGCTCGACGCGCCAGCCGCTGCGTTCGCACTTGCGCGCTCGCAATTGTCCAGCGTCGAGCATCTGCAAGGTCGTGATGGTGACGTCGACTTCAGGCATGGTGTGTAATGTTGAATCAAGGATCGACCTCGTACGCCTCGCGCTCGAACGGATTGTCCCAATAGGGATGCCGGCCGTGCAAGACTTGCCAGGCCGCGGCGACAAGATATGCCGGCACGAACAGCGGGCCCCATCGCTCGTACTGCCGCACGTGCACCAATTCATGGTCGTAGGAGTCGTCGAGATCGCCCTTGGACCTTGCGAGCACGACGTGCCCCAAAGCCATGGCGCTGGCGCCGCGGACGAAAGGAGCAAATCGCAGAAAACCTCGCGCCGCGCCGCCGGAAAAACCCAGCGTGCCACCATGACGCCGTACCGACCCGCCAGTGACCAGCGCCAGAATGCCAACGGCCAGCCCAACGAGAGTCCAAGGCAAGGCCCAAAGTCGCTTGACGGTCCAGAATGCGACGCGCGCCATGAAATCGAGCCTCGCGCGACTCGTAGCATGCACAGAGTGTACGACCTACAGCTCCAAGTCGTCGAGCTGGTCCATCAGGTTGTCCAGCTCGTCTTTGGGTTCTTGCTGCTTGCCGGACTGGCGCTTGGGGATGCCGATGGTGAGGCCGACGGCTTCGCGGCCGGCGGCCACGAGCTCGCCGTCGCGCTCCTGCGCGGCCACTTCGATGGCGCTGGGCGCGCCGAACAGTTGCGACAGATCGATCTTCAACCCGCCGGCGTTGGCGTCGGGACTGCCGGCGATGGCCGGCGTCTTGTGCTGCGGAAAGATGATCGCGTTTTCCGGACAAACTCGGCTGCAGGCCGGACAACCCTTGCGGCAGTTGTCGGGCTGCTCGACCAGGATCGTCTCGGCCCCGTCGACGCCGTACACGCCGAACAGGCAGAAGTCGATGCACTCCATGCAATTCGTGCAACGGCTGTAGTCGATCACCGGATACCAGCGGCGGGCCGGCGTCTCCTCGACGCGCACCGGCCCGGCGGGCGGGTCCGTCGGTGCAGCGCCGGCGTCCTGCGCGCGTTCTTGCAGTGACTTCTCTTCGCTGGATAGCGCGCCGTTGCCGTTCCCGTTGACGTTCTTTGCGCCGGGATTCAAGTAACGGTCCATCTGCTCCGGCTCGGGGCTCCCCTGGATCCAGCCCAACAGGTCGACCGTCTGCACGTTGGCCTCGGCCACGATGCGGCGGATTTCTTCCAGGTAGGGCTCGGGCGCGGCGTGCTGCGCCAGGTGCAAGTGATAGATCTTGCGGTTGGGCAAGTCGCGCGAACCGACGCGCTGCTTCTCGTCGTCGGCAGCGTCGTCGGCCGCGGCATCATCAGCGGCCGCGGCTTCCTCGTCGTCTTCGTCCGCGTCGTCGTCGTCGGCGCCTTTGAGCAGCGTCTCGCCAAAGTGCCCCTTGATGCCGTTGCGGTCGAGGCTCCAGTGGGCTCCGCGCGGATAGAGCCAACTGAGAATGACCATGTCGCCGGAGATGCCCTCCAGGCAGAGCATGCCGGTCGAGCCGGGGGCCAGATCGTACAAATGCGGGATCACGGTCACGTCGACGCCGCGCTCCATCAGCAGCGCGCCGACGAGCGCCTCTTCCAACTCCCGCTTGGCGGGATTGGCGCTTTGCCCCTGCGAGACGACGACGGTGATGCGTTTGGCCATGATGTCGGTGGTGGTCGGAGTCGGTGGCACGCCGATGCGATCGTTACCCGCGGCGCGGCATGCGGACGCACGCGCATGTTCACGCACGCGTGAGCATCGCAGCGGGCCACAGAGGCGCGTGCCTGACGCCCGACGCTATTCGTTAAACTGGCCCTTGATCGTGCGCTCGGCCACTTTCCAGGCTGCTTCCAAGTGTAACAGGTATGCCTCGGGGGACAACAATGCTTCGCCGGCGCCTTCCATGGCAAACAGCCAGCCGCGTCCGTAATTATCGACGTTAATCGTCGAGGGGTCGGCCAGCAAGCTCTCGTTGAACGCCGTCAGCCGGCCCGCCATGGGGGCGTACAGGGCACTCTCGGCCTTGGAGCTTTCGATCGAGCCGATTTCCTGCTTTTCGCGCAATCGCGTGTCCGGATCGATCGACCATTCCAGAAAATACACGTCCTGCAACAGCCGCACGGCATAGGAGGAGAAGCCGAAGCGAATCGCCCCGTTGTCGGACTGGGCCCACATGTGATTCCTGGCATACCGTCGATCGGTGGGAAATCGGGCCTCGAACTTCCCCATCAGGAAGACGAGCGGCTCGCTCATGTGTAGCGCACTCCGCGATGCTCGGGCTCGAAGAAGGCCGGCAACAGCGCGTCGGCGCGCAACAGCCCCTCGCGCGTCAATCGCACGCTGCGGTCGTCGTACGACAGAAAGCCGTCGTCGCGATGCTGTTGCCAGGCGTCGCGCCAATGCTCGATGATGTCGACGCCGAATTTCTGGCGGAAATATTCGAGCTCCAACGCGCGCGTCTTGAGCTGCAAGATCAGCTCGCGCACCAGCAATTGATGCGGCGTGGGCGCCATGCCGCGGTGCAGCGGCAACTCGCCCTGCTCCAGCCGCCCAATGTAGTTGGCCCACTCGGGCTCGTTCTGATAGTGCAGGCCCGAAGCGTGCCCGAAGCTGGCCACGCCGGTGGCCAACAGATCGGCGCCGTGCCACAAGTTGTCGCGATAACTGAAATTGACCTTGTTCTTGTCCTTCACCAGCGTGTACGCGCTCGACACCGTGTAGCCAACGGCGGCCAGTTCGTCGAATGCATAACTGACCCAGGCGCGCTTGGTGGGCCAGTCGGCCACGGGCGACTCGATGTCCCGGCCCAGCATGTCGCGCGAGTAGACGGTGTTGAACGGCAATTCCATCTGATAGATGGTCACGCTGTCCGGCGATAGTTCGATCGTGCGCTTGATGCTGTCTTTCCAGTTGTCCCACGTCTCGCCGACCATGCCGGAGATCAAGTCGACGTTCACGTTCGGAAAATCGGCGGCCTGAATCCACTCCCAGGCTTTGTAAACCTCGGCCGACAGATGCGCACGGCCGTTTTCTTCCAACACCGCGTCGCCGAAGTTTTCCACGCCCAGGCTCAACCGCGTCACGCCCAATTCACGCAGCGTGTGGATCTTTGGTTCGGAGAGCGTGCCGGGCTCGCACTCGAAAGTGACCTCCTCGGCATGGTCCCAGTTGATGTTGGCACGCAAGCGATCGACCAGCGAGGTCAACTGCTTGGCGGCCAGAAACGAGGGCGTGCCGCCACCAAAGTAAACGAAACGGAACGGCCGTCCGCCCATGATCTCCAGCCGGCTGACCAGTTCGATCTCGCGCGACAAGGCCGAGACATAGGTTTCCACGTCGCTGGCGTTCTTGTCCGTATAGACGCGAAAATAGCAGAACTTGCACCGTTTGCGGCAAAACGGAATGTGCAGATACAAGCCCAAGGGCGCCGGCTCCGACTGGCCCGGCGGCGCTACCGGCGGCGCATCGAGCGCCGCGCGCACCTGCGACAGCGCCTCGGGCGTCCACTGCGAGAACGGCGGGTAGTTCGAAATGAAGTAACTACCGACTTCGGTCTTGGTGGTTTCAGTTGCCATGACGAACGTAGTGGTCAGGGGTCAATTGATTCGTGCACCAGCGTGGCAGCATATGCCTCCCCGCTCTTCCTCCTTCCTCCAGCCTCCAGCCTCCATTTACCGCCGCTCTCCAAAGCAGTACAGCGTGGTGTCGGTGTTGCCGATGACCAGGCGTCCTTCGGCCACGGCCGGCGAGGCGACGAAGTGCCCGCCGGCTTCATACTCCCAGACTTTCTCGCCGCTGGCGCGATCCAGGCCATACAGCCGCCCATCGCCCGAGCCCACGTAAATGCGATTTCCCACGACAACCGGCGACGAATCGACCTTGGCTCGCGTGGCGAACGACCATTGCTCCTCGCCCGACGCCGGATCGACCGAATAGACGTGCTTGTCGTGGCCGCCGAAGATCACGGCCTCGTCCGTTACGGCGGCCGACGAGCGAATCGGCACATTGCGCTCGGGCTTCAACTGCCAGACGATCTTGGCTTCGCGCCAATTGATGCAAAAAAAGCTGGGACCTTCCGTGCCGAAAAATACACAGTCGCCGCCCACCGCGGGCGTGGAACCGGTGGGGCCGTCGATCTCGACCGACGTGATTGATTCGCCTTTTTCCAAGTCGATGATGTGCAGCTTGGCATCGCAGCCGGCCAGAAACGCCCGCCCATCGACAATGGTGGGCGAGCAGCGCACCTGGTCGCCGATCGTGTACTTCCAGACCAGCTTGCCGGTGGCTTGCTCCAGGCAATAGAGCGTGGCATCCTGCGAGCCGACCAGCACCCAGTCCTTGTAAAAATTGGGACCGGAATCGATCTCGGCGCCCGTTTCGTAACCCCACAGCGGCTTGCCCGTGGCAGCTTCCAGGCAATAAATCCGGCCGTCGGCATCGCCCACGAACACGCGCCCATTGGCCACGCCCGGCGGAGCATTGAAACCAAGCTCGGTGTGATGCTGCCACACCAACGATCCATCGGCCAGCGACAACACATAGAGCTCGCCATCCAAGCTGCCGGCAAACACCAAGCCGTCCACGATGGCCACAGTGGCCTCGAACCCGTGCGTGTCGGAGTTGAACTTCCACAGCACTTCCAGATTGTCCGGCAGCGAACTGTGCGCAACGCCCGTGGCCAGGGCATCGCCGCGAAAGACCGGCCAGTCGCCGCCGGCGGAGTGATCGGTGCCCGTCTGATCGGTGCCCGTCTGATCGGCGGCCTTCGTATTCCTCGCGGAAACCGCTGCCTCACGAGCGCCGGTTGCGGCGGTCGTCCCGGCCGTCGTCGCTTGCGCCACCGTGGTCTTCGCTGAAGATGACGACGACGTAGCCGCAGCGCCGCTGGCCGCCGTACCGCTGGAGCCGCAGCCGGCGACAACAAGAAAGGCGAGTGCCGCCAGGCTGCGAGCACTCTCGATGCAAATTCGCTGGTGGTAATACTGAGGCATGGCAATCATGGGCACGACGTCGTCAAAATGCGGTCTGGTACAACTCGAGCAGCTCGGCCTCCCCTACCCTACGCGGATTGAAGCTGCCGGTCCACTGCTTGGCGGCCTCGGCGGCCATTTCGGCCAGCTTGTGCTCCTCGACGCCGCACTCGGACAGCCGGCTGGGAAGTTGGGCGCGTTGGACTAACTCGGCCACGAAGTCCGCCAGCCCCTCGTACCCGCTGTCGGGATCCGGAAAGCCATTGGCGCCGCCGGTGCCTTCGAGCAAATCTCGATACCAATGTCCGTATTCCTGGCCGTTGAAGCGAATCACGTGCGGCAGCATCAGGCCAATGGCGCGTCCGTGGACGATCGAGTAGCGCGTGGTGAGCGGATTGGCCAGCGCGTGCGTGGCGCCGAGCATCGAGTTCTCGATCGCCAGCCCGGCAAAGCACGCGCCCAGTTGCATGCCGCTGCGAGCGTCCAGATCTTGCGGGTCGGCCAGCACGCGGCCGAAGTTCTCGCCCAACAGCAGCCACGCCTCGCGACTGAACGCCAGCGAGGCGGCGTTGCGCACCTTGGTGACATACGTTTCCAGCGCATGGGCGATCGCGTCGATGCCGGTCAAAGCCGTCACGCTGGCCGGCTGCGACACGGTGAGCACCGGATCCAACAGCGCAATGCGGAACGAGGCCTTCTTGTCGCCGCAGGCCATTTTGACGTGCGTCTTGGCGTCGGAAATGAGCGCGAACGACTGCGTTTCGCTGCCGGTGCCGGCAGTAGTCGGCACGGCGATCGTGGGCAGCATTTCGCGCGTGGCCTTGCCGACGCCCCAATAGTCGTGCATCCGGCCGCCGTTGGAATAGATGAAGTTGATCCCCTTGGCACAGTCCATCGAACTGCCGCCGCCCAGACCGACGATCAACTCGGGATCGTAGCGGCGCGCAAAGGCCGTGCCGGCTTCGACGTTGTCGGTGGTGGGGTTTTCGCTCACGCCATCGAACAATTGCGCGTCGATGCCCGCGGCGCGCAGCGAATCGAGCCCGCGCTGGGCATGTCCTGCAGCAACGATGCCAGGATCGGAAACCACCAACGCGCGGCGCGCCCCCAGTTCGCCGGCCAGGGCGCCGAGCAACTCGATCTTGCCCGGCCCAAACACAATGCGCGTGCGCGGCTGATAGTCGAAGGGAATCATGCACTCGTACGCGGCAGGTAGCTGGGGCGGGTTTGCGGTCACGCCGGAGACGATCGATCGCCAGTGCGCCCGCCAAATACTCAGCGTACGACCGCGATCTCACATCGACTTATTCTACCGCGCCAGGGCAAGTCGTTCCTGGGGGATCTGGTAGGCCCGGGCTCGAAACAGGAAATCGACGATATTTCCCTCGTGCGGCTGCAACCAATCGAGCTTGATGGTCGGAATCGGCCCCACGTTCAGCCGGTCGATGTGCGTGGCGTCGGTCAGTTCGCGCTGAAAAGCGGCATTGTCGGTGATCGCCGTGCCGACCAGCGTGGGCCCGATCAATTCCAGCATTTTCTCTTGCGGACACTCCACCACGCTGGCAAACGGAAACATGTACTCGGCCTTGGCCATGGCGTTGGCGGGCGACTGGCAGTGGACGATCACCGGCCGCAGGTAGCCGCAGCGCTCGAATTCCTCCAGCCGCGGACCGTACTTGCTGGTCATGTCCGTCACGCCGTCTTCCTTGGTGCCGGCTTCGATCTGGCTCCAGATCGCCTTGGCGGCGCCCGGAATCGTAAATGCCGCCAGCCCGGCCTGGGGGTCCTCCGGCGGTAGCACGGGCACGGGCCCCAGCCGCTCGGCCAGTGCCTGTGCGATTTCCTTCGTATGGCGCGACGCCCAAATGCCAGAGCAGTTGATGCAGCCGCGGCCGCTGTTGAGATAAATGCTGTCGGCCATCAGGTCGATGTACTTTTCCCAATCGTCGACCAGGTCGTCGCCCAGCAGGATCTTGCTGAAGCCGGGGCCATGCGCTTGCACGCGCGGATCGCCCTTGTAGCGATCGACCGTGGCCGTGCCGCCGAAGATCATGCTGCGCTCGCAGTTGGCCAGCACCGCAGCGCCCACGTCGGGTCCGCCCGGATAAATCGAAATCGCCTCGGGCGGGATGCCGGCCTGCGTGAAGGCCGCCGTCATGCGATAGGGCGTCCACGGTTCTTGCGGGCCAGGCTTCAGCACCAGTCCGACCTGCATGGGAATGACCGGCATCCACAACGTGTGTACGCCCGGCGAGTTCGACGGCAAGACCAGCCCGACCGCAGAGGTCTGCGCCTGATAGCTGACCACGACGCCGCGGTTCTCAACGCCGTAGCCCTGGCTCAAGATGTTCAGGTCCAGCCCGCGCGTCAGCGCGTCGAGCATCTGGTCCATGTGCGAGAGCACGAAGAAGTTCTTCTGCATGTTCGCCTTGCACATGTGCTCGGGCAGGCCGGTGGAGGCGGACTGCATGTGCGCGAAGTCATCGGGCGATTGCATTCCATCGCCGATCGGCAGCGTGGCGTTCAGATACAGCTCGCCTGCTTTCTTCACGCGCTCGATCAGGTCGTCGCAAGGGATGGCGCGCAGCGCGGCACGGGCTTGCTTTGCCTTGCGCATGTCGCGTTGCAGCAGGCCGGCATTGGCCTGGCTGACTTTGGCAATGGGCTCGCCGGTCATGAAGTGAACCACGTTGTCCACTTCCAGCGAGTCGTACGGCTTGCCCCAACGCAGAATCGGAATGTTGAGCACGAGTAGATTCTCCGGCACTTCGGTTTGCCGCGAAGCCGCCCGGCGAAAGTGATGATCGGGCGACTGCGCAACGGTGGTTGGCGGACGGGGTGCTAGGGTAGACCGAAAAAAAATTTCTCCGCAATTCCCCTCGCCCCTTGTGGGAGAGGGCAGGGTGAGGGGTTGGAACGTCAGGAAATCGTTTTTCGGTCGAACCCTAGTACACGCCCACGGTGGTGGCCTCGGCCAGTTCGTGAAAGGGACGGACGCCGCTCACGCCGTCCCAGGGATATTTGATAAAGGGCGCCTCGCGCTCGCCTTCGTCACGCTCCAGGAATCCCGGCACGAAGAACTCCTTGGTCAACGTGGTCAACTTGACACGCCCCGTCTCGCCGTAGCCGACCACGCGGTCGGTATCCTGGAAGTCGACGATCTCGATGGCCGCACGGGGTTGCGGCGCGTAGTAACTGATCTTGTAGTTCTCTTCGGCGGTGACCGGCTTGCTGCAGGCCAGCCCCATCAGCGTATTGCCATAGGTGGGCGTCATGTACACGCCCTCCAGAAACTCCTCCGTGGCAAAACGGGTCCACTGCGGCGTGAACTCGGTGCCGCCGGAAAAAATGCCGGTGATGCCGGCTTCGCGAATCGACGTGCCGCGCTTTTCCAGCTCCAACGCCAGCGACTCCAGCAGCTTGGGCGTGGTGAACATGCACTTGATGTCGTGCCCGGCGCCGAGGACGGTAATGGCCTGATCGATGCAGTGCTGCTTGTAGGCCTCCAGGTGCTCCATCCAGCCCTTCTTGATGAGCTTGATGACCCAGCGCGGATCCAGATCGATGCAAAAGCAAATGCCGCCGCGAAACTGCGCCAAGTGCTCCACCGCCAGCCGCAGCCGCCGCGGACCCGAGGGTCCCAGCATCAGCCAGTTGGCCCCCTTGGGGAAGTACTCGTCGGGCAGCGTCGCCGAGAACAGCGAGTAGTCGGTGCGAAAGTCGTCGATCGCGATGCGGCTTTTCGGAATGCCGGTAGTGCCGCCCGTTTCGAACACGTAGACCGGCTTGTCGGCAAAAGCCTTGGGCACCCAGCGCCGCACCGGACCGCCGCGCAGCCACTCGTCTTGAAACGGCTCGAACTTCTTCAAGTCGTCAAACGTGCGGATCTCTTTCAGCGGATCAAATTTCAGCTTCGAGGCGTATTCCAACCAGAACGGGCAGCCCGTCGACTCGTGAAAGTGCCACTGCACGGTTTCATAGGTGTGCGCGTCCAGCGCCTCGCGCGCCTGCTTCGCGGCGGCGTCGACGTCGGCGGCGGAAGCCTGCTGGGTGGAACTCATGAAAACTCCTCAAAGGTGGGCTGAAAGCACAGGCCGCCAGGTGGGCAAAGGCGGCGCAGCCGAATCATGTTGGCGATCGTCCGGCCGCCAAGCGATCTATCCTATTCATCACTATTCATCAATTCGCACCGTCCGGCGGCGTGGGCGGATTATGCGTCCTCGTCGAACCCAAGCCACACATCACCCCGACTTGGCATCGTTGCCATCCGATTCCTCAGCGTCCAGCGTTTGGAATAATTCGTCCGCGATGCCTGCAAGTTGATCGTCGGTCACGATCGTATCGGGTAGTTCTCCACTCCGCCGCAGCAACGCGATCAGCAGTTCGTGCTGTTCGTTCGGAGGCAGCGCATCAAACGTTGCCAGCAGTTGTGTCGCGGAGTCAGACATTGCAAAACCTCGACGAGGTCGTAAACCCCGATTATAGCCGGACGAACCCCAAAGATACCCGACGCAGCGAGCGAAAACAACGACTAGGACGCGGCTCAGCCGACCGGCAACCGGCCCAGCCAACGGGTGATGCGCGCCCCCAGCACGTCATGACAGCCGGAGTAAATGTGGTCCGCGCCGGCAATCACGGCGACCTGCAACGACTTTGCCGCGCCGGCCAATTGCTCCACCGCGTCGCTCATGCCGCGGAACGTGATCTCCGACTGCATTTCACTCGAACCGTACGTGACCAGCGTCGGGCATCCCACGCGATCGAGCATCCGCAGCACGTTGTACTTTTCGTCCGGACCGTAGCGATCGACGAATCCCGCCGCACTGACGTAATAGGTGAGCGGAAAGCGAATCAGCATCAGCTCGTCGCCACGGCCCGCCTGCACGAGCTCCTCGGCGCGGCGAAATGTTTCCAGAAACTCGGCCGCCCGTTCCGTCTGGCAGTAGTACGCATACGACAGGTGCGGCGGCGAAATCGCTACCAGCGCCGCCACCCGCGGACCGTCGTTTTGCGTCAGGCTGAAGATCGCCTTGATCGCGCCCATGCTGTGACCCAGCAGCCCGATCCGCCGGTAGCCGCGCTCCTGCAACAGCGCGATCCACGCCGCCAGGTCCAACGGCGATTCGTCCACGCGCTCGAACGCGGCGCCTTGCAGCCCGCGG
>JBGSYQ010000159.1:0-17031 GCA_041750795.1 Pirellulales bacterium
GGCCGACAGCCCCAGTGAGTCGGTGGCGGTCGCGGTGATCGGCGTCAACGGACGCGGCGCGGCGCTGGCCGATGGCTTTGCCTCGATCGGCGGGGCGCGCGTGGCGTATATTTGCGACGTCGACGAGCGCGTGATCGACAAGGCGGTCGACGCCATCGCCAGCAGGCAGAACACACAACCCAGGCGCGCCACCGACTTGCGGCGTGTGCTCGACGATCCGTCGGTCGATGCGGTGGCCATTGCCACTCCCGATCACTGGCACGCGCCGGCCACCATCCTGGCCTGTGCCGCCGGCAAACACGTATACGTGGAAAAGCCGGCCAGTCACAATCCGCGCGAAGGCGAATTGATGGTCGAAGCCGCGCGCAAGCACAATCGCATTGTGCAACTCGGCACGCAGCGACGGAGCATGCCGGGCATCATCGAAGCCATCGAGCGCGTTCACGCGGGTGAAATCGGCCGCGTGCTGTTGTCGCGCGGATGGTACACGGCCGCGCGCAAGCCGATCGGCCACGGCAAGCCGGCGCCGGTGCCGGCCGGGTTGGACTATGCTTTGTGGCAGGGTCCGGCGCCCGAGCGGGAGTATCGCGACAACGTCGTACACTACAACTGGCATTGGTTCTGGAACTGGGGCACCGGCGAGCTGGGCAACAACGGCATCCACTCGCTCGACTTGTGCCGCTGGGGCCTGCAGGTCGACTATCCCCAGCGCGTCGTGGCCGGCGGCGGCAAGTATTTCTTCGACGACGACCAGGAAACGCCCGACACGCAGACGGTCACTTACGACTTTGGCGACAAGATCATCACCTGGGAAGGACGCAACTGGCAGCGCCACGGCTTCGAAGGCTCCGGCTACGGATTCAACTTCTACGGCGATCGCGGCACGCTGGTCTGCGACGGCAACAGCTACAAGATCTACGACACGGCCGACAAGGAAATCTTCGCCCAAACCAAAGGCTTCTCGGGCCACGACCCGCACTTGAAGAATTTCCTCGAGTGCATTCACACCGGCGCGCTGCCCAACGCCGACATCGAGATCGGCCACAAGAGCACGCTCTTGTGCCACCTGGGCAACATCGCCTATCGCACGGGCCGTACGCTCAATCTCGACTCCACCAACGGCCACATCCAAAACGACCCCGAGGCAGCGGCACTCTGGACCCGAGAGTATCGGCCCGGGTGGGAACCGAAAGTGTAGCCGGCGCGCTGCAAGCAGTGGAGCGGGGAGAGCTTGGCCAGACCGAAGCGCATCTGGCCGATGGCGGCAAGGACGACTGCCGTAACCAACAGGGTCAGACGCTTTTGATGTGCGCGGCGCGGACTGCCTGGCCTAAAATCGTGCGGTTGCTGTTGCAACGCGGCGCCGATCCGAGCACGCGCGACGCCAACGATTGCACGCCCGGCTATCACGCGGCCATGGGACTATCGATCGACAGCCTGAAGCTGCTCATTGCCGCTAGCGCGGAAACCCGCTATTGCGATGAGCGCGGCCGCACGCTCATCAAGCTGGCCGAAGACCGTGCCTACTACCGCATCGCCCGGCTGCTGAAAAAGCATTCGGACGGCTTGCTGTAATTTGCGAGCCGGGCGCCCCATTTGCCGTACACGGGTTACAATACCCGCATGAACAAGGCCTTCGTTCGCGAACCTGACGAAACGGGCGCATTGCACTGTCCGGCCTGTGGCTCGCTGGGCGTCGCGGTGGAGCGGGTCACGTGGGAAGTCCACGTGGCCGACGTGGCGGCTACGAGCCTGGCCGATTCGGCCTTCTTCTGCCCATTTGCCAAGTGTGTGGTCGTGTACTTCGACATGTTCGACCGCCGCGTGACGACCGATCAGCTTCGCCACGGCGTGTATCCCAAGGATCCTCAGGCACCGGTCTGCGGTTGTTACGGCATGACGCTTGCGGAAGTGGCGGCCGACGCACGGGCCGGCGACGTCGAGCGCGTGCGCGCGCTGGTGCTCAAAGCGCGCAGCGCCCAGGCCGAGTGCCAGACCAAGAGCGCCAGCGGCCAGTCGTGTGTCGCCGAAGTGCAGCGCTGCTTTATGAGGGAGCGCGGCGGACAAGGCGATTGAACTTGCTTGTTCTCCACCCACAAGCAGGGTACGATTTGCGCGCCCGTGTTCGTTCGGTTCGAGCAACGTTGGGGAGTTGATCCGGATGGATATCAATCCGTATGCCTCGCCGCAAACCCACAGCGGCGTGCCACTGGAAGCGGAGCTCGTGGAGTCGAGCGCGTGGCGGAATGGCAACTTGTTGATCGTGGGGCACAACGCGGTTTTGCCGCCGCGATGCGTCAAGTGCAACGCGCCGACGGATCGACCCCACAAGCGCTTTCGAATGACGTGGTATTCACCGCTGGCGTACTTGGGGCTGCTGCTGGGTCTGGTGCCGTTCGTGCTCATTGTCCTGCTGATCCAAAGGAAGCTGGTGCTCGACGTGGGCATCTGCGAGGAGCATCGACATCGTCGACGGCTGGGAATCGTGGTTGGGTTGCTAGGTAGCGCCATGGGATTCGGATTGATCGTGCTGGGATTGGTCCAATTCACCGAGAGTATGGCGCTGCCGTTTTGCTCGGGCTTGGCGCTGATTGGCGTCTCGCTGGTTTTCTGCATCCGCATGACGCGGATCGTCTGGCCCAAACACATCGACAAGCGGTTTGCCGAAGTCCACGGCGTCTGTCCAGAGTTTCTGGACGCATTGCCGGAGGCGCCCTCTTGAGCTCGCCCTGCTGCGATTGAACTTCGCCGCGGCGGACGTGATAATCCGCTTTTTCCACCGCGCTGCCGCAACGGCGGCTGGCGAACTCTTCTGGCGAGGACGGACACGATGTCGAAGGACACACTGCGCGAGATGGCGGCCGAGTTTCTGGGAACCTTTACGCTGATCGTCTTCGGCGTCGGCGTGGTCGCGCAGGTCGTGCTCGGCAAGAGCCTGCAAGGCGATTACCTCTCAATCAACGTCGGCTGGGGGCTCGCTGTGACGATGGGCTGCTATGTGGCGGGCGGCGTCTCTGGCGCGCACCTGAATCCGGCGGTCACGCTAGCGCTGGCGGTGTGCCGGGGGTTTTCCTGGAGCAAGGTGCTACCCTACTGGATCGCCCAGGTAGCCGGCGCAATGGCCGCTTCAGCCGTGGTGTTCTTCACCTATTATGAAGCGATCGACGCTTTTGAAGGACCGGCGCGCTCGCTGGCGACCGCCGGTATTTGGGCCACCTATCCGAAGGATTACTTGAGCAACTTCCCTGGCGGATTCGTCGACCAGGTGGTGGGCACGGGCATGCTGATGCTGGTGGTGCTGGCCGTGAGCGATCAGCGCAACATGTCGCTTTCGTCCTCGTTGGGGCCGATCGTCGTCGGCGCCAGCGTCACCGTGATCGGCATGACGTACGGGCTCAATGCGGGGTATGCGATCAACCCGGCGCGCGATTTCGGCCCGCGGCTGTTTACCTACATCGCGGGCTGGGGCGAGCAGGTATTCACGGCGCACGACCACTGGTGGTGGGTGCCCATCGCCGGTCCGTTGACCGGTGCGGTCGTCGGCGGACTGATCTACGACTTGCTCATCGCGCGGCATCATCCGCCGGTGAAGTAACCAGCGATGCCATGTCTATGGAATGACACTAGCCCGCATCGCCAGCGAGGGAATCGGCTAATCACGGCGGGTCGTACCACTCACTCGCTGGCGCATCGGGTTAGTATTTCCTGCGCCGCGTCGACGAGGCGCTACGCCGCTGCTGCGCGCAGTTGCCGCAAGTTGCGGACGACGGCGCGCTTGAGCAGGAACGACATCGCCCACACCATGGGCCGGGTGATGGCAGAACGGGCGTGCAGGCGAAAGGTGCGCGTCACGCGCGTTTTGCCATCGCAAGGCTCGAATTGCCAAATCTCGTCGAACTCGGTGGCCAGCCGCGATAGCGGCGGCGAGAAGTCGGTCATGTGCATCCGCAGACCTACGCCGGGCTGCCACTCGACGATCGTCTCGACGTGCGACGAGCCGTCGGTATTCGTCACGCGAACGCGCGAGCCGACGACTTCCGGCGTGCGCAGCTCAAACGCCGCCTGCTTGATGCCGGGTATGGGCCAATAACCGGTGAAATCGCGCCAGTTGTCGGCATCGAGAATCTGCTCGGCGACGGCCTCCGGCGCCATGGCGATCGTTTCGGTGCAAGTGAACTCGATGGGTTTCATGGCTTGCAGCGAACGAAAACGCGGTCGGTTTTGCCGGAGTCAGAAATCGACGACTTGCTCGGCCGTGTCGGTGGGGATGACGAAGATCTTGCCGTCGCCCATGCGGCCCGTGCGCGCGACTTCGACGATCTTGCGCAAGATCTCTTCCACGCGATTGTCGTCGACCCACAGCGTGATCTCGACCTTGGGCAGGAAGGCCAGCGAGTATTCGGTGTCGCCGTACTGATCGAGATAGCTCTTTTGGCGGCCGTAGCCCTTGACCTCGCGAACGGAGCAGGCCTCGAGCGGGGCGCGCTTGAGCCCTTCGAGCACCTTTTCGGCGAGAAAGGGCTTCACGATGGCGATGACTTGTTTCACAAGGTCGGCACTCAGCCTGTTTAGCAAACGGTGCATCGGGTCGCGCCAGCTCGCCCCTTGGCCGCGCGCGTTAGCTGAAAAAGTTCTCGCCGTACAAGTTGAGCGGCGGTTGGGTGAGTACTTCCATATCGCCGTTGACTTTCGTCTGGCACGCCAATCGCATGGTGTTCTCGTTGCCGACGTAGGCCATCGAAAACTTCAGTCGCAGCCTCTCCTTGAAACCCATCGAGCTGGCATTCTCCATACCTTTGGTGATCAGCACGCGGCACGTGCCGCAGTGGCCGAAGCCGAGACAATTGACCACCTTGTTGATGCCCGGATACAGTCCCACGCCCGAGCGGAGCGCTTCTTTCCGCAGATTGGAGCCCTCGGGCACCTGGATTTCCTTCTTTTCGTTGACGAACTTGACGATGGCCATCGAACTCTCCGAGGGATTCCATAACAAGGGCCGGCGCCCAACCAGAAACCGTCTAATCTAGCCCCCACGGCCAGGAAAATCCAGCGTGACATGGGGACGCGAGCGGGCGAGAGGGGCGCCACGGCCACGTCGCTGTCTCGCGTTTTCCGGGCTTTTGCCCGGATGCACGCGGCCGTCACGGTGCCGGTCTATTCCGCTGCCAAACCGAATTCGTGACAATGCCCGTTAGTGTTCCATTGGAAAACTCGTCGATCATGAAACCACGCCTCCTCGTCATCGGCGCCACTGGCTTTGTCGGCTCGAACTGGGCGCGGGCGGCGGCACGTGATTTCGAGGTCTGGCAAGGCTCACGGCGGCCGGTTGAGGTTCCGCGAGCGGTGGCGATGGATATCACCGACGCCGACAGCGTGCGTGCCGCGTTCGAGTTCGCTCGGCCGCAGTTCGTCACCCTGCTGGCGGCCTTGTCGGATATCGACCGGGCCGAGCGCGAGCGGCAACTGGCATCCGCCATCAACCTGCAAGGGGCGATCCACGTGGCCGAAGCGTGCGCCGCCAGTGGTGCGCGGCTTTTGTACACCTCGACGGATGCTGTGTTCGACGGCGAACAAGCGCCGTATCGCGAAAGCGATCCGCCCACTCCGTGCAATTGGTATGGTCAGACCAAAGCGCTGGCCGAGTTGGCCATTGCCGAGCGGCTGCCGTCGGCCACCATCGTGCGATTGTCGCTCGTGCTGGGACGCAGCGCCCTGCCGGGCGGAAACTCGTATCTGGAGAAAGTGGCCGGCAACCTGCGCGCCGGCAACGAGGTCATTTCGCCCACCTATGAGTTTCGCAATCCGCTCGACGTCGGCACGCTGGGCCAGTTTCTACTCGAGCTGACGCCGAACGAGCGCGCACAGGGCATCGTACACGCCGGCGCCAGCGACAAGTCGTCGCGCTACGACCTGGCACGCGCCCTTGCGGCCGGCTTGAACGCCGACGAGCAATTGATCGTCGCGCAACGATCGCCCGTACCCGGCCGTACGCCCCGCGGGCGCGATACGTTTCTGGCCACCGATCGATTGCGGCAACTTTGCCAGACCCCCGTGCCGACGTGCGCGCAAGTGGTCGAGCGGGCGCTGGAAAGCTAGCAGGCTGTTGAAGAATTCAACAGCCTGCGGCATCGCATGGATGCGATGACAGAATAGCGACGCAGGTCGTTATTCTGCGAGACGTGCGAGGCTTTGCTTCGCACTTGGCGAGGTTGCAAAATGCCAGGATGGCATTTTGCAACGGGCTGCTAATTCCTCCTCACGCCGCCTTGCGAGCCGGTGGCTCGGGCACAACTTCGGTTTCGTTCGGCGGCGGGCTCATGCGCAGCACTTGGGGGGCGGAGGTCGTGTCGCTGCGCAGCGTGATGGCCGCTTGCCAGGCGTGGACGCGCAACCGCGCGGCGAACAACAGCTCGCCGGCTACCACACGGGTGCTGATGGAAGCCGGTTCGCGCACCAGCGTGGCCAGCACGGCCGCCGCCATCCGCAATATCATGCTCACGGCAAACAGCACGTGAAAGTTGACGTACGTCGTGCCGGCAGTGGTCCACGACCAGTTGCCGCTGGCGGCGATCATCGCGCCGGCCAGGATCGACGCCGCGCCGCCCACGATGCCGGCAAAGCCGGTGCCCGCGGCGATGAACATGGTGCGGCCTTCGCGCGGCGAGTTCTTGATCATGAAGCCATTGGTGGCGATGGCGATGCCGGCGTTCAGGAACGCGTCGATCATGAAAATGGGCGCCAGCACAAAGAACGCGATAGTCGGCTCGGCGGGGCAAACAAGCAGGCCGATCATGTTGATCGACTTGAAGGCCGTGCACAGGATGAGCACCGGCCGCTGGCCGAAGCGGTCGGCCCATTGGCCAAGCTGGTTGGAGAGCACGGCGCCGCCGACCCACGAGATGGTCCACAGCAGCAGCACGTGAAACAGGTCCATGCCGACGTGCTCGAGCAGGTACATGCTGATGAACGGCGCGCCGACCATGGCGGCCAGATTCCAAAAGCACATATAGAAGATGAAGCCGCGAAAATCGCGCTGCCGAAACGGTCCGCACAGCGCATCCCACAGCGTCGAGCCGTTGGCACGCGCCAGCGGTGGCTCTTCGACGCGCACAAACAGCAGGATATCGACAACGCCCAGCGCCGCTCCCAGCATGATAATGCCGGCGAAGGCCGCTCGCACGTCGACGCCTTCCTGTACGAAGAACAGTGCGTTGGCCAATAGCGCCAGCGCCGCGGTCCATTGTTGCGAAGCGTGCCGCACGCCCCAGAACCGATTCAAGCCCTGGTGCGGCAGGTAGTCGCCCATCCACGAGAGCCACAACGGCGTGCAAAAGTGCAGCGCGG
Source organism: Pirellulales bacterium (assembly GCA_041750795.1). GTDB lineage: Bacteria > Planctomycetota > Planctomycetia > Pirellulales > PALSA-1355 > JTS-RE94. Next base: position 7,345 of record JBGSYQ010000159.1, read on the forward strand.
CGTGGTTCAGCGCCGTCAGCGTCACCAGCGTCCAGATCCAGATCGTGTCGCTGATCTGCGGCACCAGCCAGGGGCCAAGCGCCGCCGGTACGAACATCAGTCGTTGAACGATCGACGCGGCAATCCAGGTCGCCTTGCGGCGCGCCATCCGCTCGACGGCCACGGCCGAGAACAACTGCATGCACACCAGCCCCAGCGGCAACGCCCCCAGGATGCCGATGTGCAGGCCGGTGCCACCCAACGAGCGCGCGTACTGTACCGTGGCCGGCGACGTGGTGAGCTGTGTATAGGCCATGCCGCAGCAGCCGGCGACAATGATGGCGCGCTTGGCCGTGTCCAACGGCCAGAGTGACGAGTGTGAGTGAGCCCGGTTAACAGCGGACAACGTGGTGAGTCCAGGGACGGATCCGCGACGGCGCGAAATTACGCCGAAATGTGCATTCCCGGCGTCGCGGTGCCGGTGCCGTCGGTATTGCCAAGCGAACCCGCCCGCCGGCAGCGTGCTGTGCCAGCCACGGTTCTTCGTCCTGGCGCTTCCGTTTCCGAGCGGGCAAGATAATACGCAGCCGCCGGTTGCCCGCCAAGGCGAAAATATTCGGCAGCCGGCCTCCCGGGCGACCGCGCCGGGTGGGTGCCGCCGGCGGCCGATTCGGCTGCGTCAGAAGGGCTTTGCCGGCAACGCTTTTCGTGATAATCTGAACGGGCCAAGGACGCGTCCGGCGCGCGCATTTGGGCGAAACCGCTTGCCGGCGCGCACCCTTGGCAACCCGAACGTGTCCCTAGTGGAGCGTCAACCCGATTCATTCGGGTGACGCGCAACGTCGCCAAAGACGCAAGTGCTTTGGCGTAGATAAACGACTAGTGCTTCGCCGAAACCGGTCAATCTGAAAACCAGGCTTCGACGAAGCACTAGCGGCGCGGGGATGACGACGTCGACCAGCGTCGCATGCGGTGGTTGTAGCTCAGTTGGTTAGAGCACCAGATTGTGGATCTGGGGGTCGCCGGTTCAAGTCCGGTCAGCCACCCTGCGGTTGCGGCCCGATAGCGCTTCGGGCCACTGCAATTCGTTGCCAGCGCCGGCTGCGGGCCTATTGCGCTTGCCGGGTGCTAAGCCGAAGTATCAAACTTGCTCACCAGATCGCCGATGCTTACGGCGCCGCCTTGCACGACCTTGGCGTTGAGCCCTCGCAAGCGCAACTGCTTGCCCTCGGGCGAATTGACGAAGCGCGTGGCGTCTTTGCCGAAACGATTGGAAAACTGCCGGCAACCGGTGTGCGGTTCGGCGGTGACTTCCACGATGCCCGTGCCGATCGCAAGCCGTGTGCCCGGCGGCAAGTTGTCGACGCTCAGATCCAGATCGACATAGAGTTGATCGCCGGCCAATGCCCAGCGGTCGCGCCGTTGGGCCAATAGCGCAATGGTCCTCGAGTTCATCAGCGTGAGCTGCATGTCGGGATGCGCCGACCCGTCGGACGTCTTTCGATAGCCGCGCGCCTTCCAGCAATCGCCGACCAGTCCCAACGTCAAGCTCAATTCGCCGGCATCGACGACCTCGCGCTGGCCCGGCACGGGGCGCCTCACGATTAATTCGATGGCGCCACGGTCGCGGGGCGACTGGCGAATTGGATCCAAGCCCAACTGCAACTCGTCGATGGTCAGCCAGCGCGCCTCGGACATCGTGCTGTCTCCAGAAAAGGGTTCCGCGATTCCAGGATATCCACGGTTGCTCGCTACGGCCATCGTCGCACCGACGCAAATCCATGGAAACTGACGCACTACGCGGACTACGGGTTCACGACGCGCGGTCATCGCACTGTGCCGAAGTTCTACTAGCCGGCATTTCGCGTAGACCCCACTCGATGCGCTACGCGCTTGCAGGGCGCCATATTCGCCGCGCAACTGGTATCGCCGGACAGGTGGTTGTGAGAGAATTGCGGCTGCCACGCTGCTACTTTGATTCGTATCGCTGGTGGGAATTCCGTCATGTTCGACCTCGATCGTTTCGCTCGCGTCGAGCTGTGCCATCGCCCGACTCCGTTGGAGCCGATGACCCGGTTGTCGGACCATCTGGGCGGACCGCGGCTGTTCGTGAAGCGCGACGACTGCACCGGGTTGGCACTGGGCGGCAACAAGACGCGCAAGCTGGAGTTCCTGATGGCCGACGCACTGGCCCAAGGCGCCAACACGGTCGTCACGGTCGGCGGCGTGCAGTCCAACCACTGCCGCCAGACCGCCGCGGCCGCCGCTCGGCTCGGCTTGAAATGCGAGCTGGTGCTGCCGCACATCTCGCGCTACGACAGCGCCACTTACGCCACCAACGGCAATCTGCTGCTCGACCGACTGTTCGGCGCCACGTTGCACATCGTCCCCGGCGATGGCACCGATCGCACCATCGCCGCGCCCGTCATTGAGCGCGTGCTGGAACAAGTGCATGGCCGCGGCGACGTGCCGTATTTCATTCCGCCCGGCGGCTCGAGCCCGATCGGCGCGTTGGGCTACGTCGACGCCGCGTTCGAGCTGGCGCGCCAGGCACAGACAAGGGACTTGCGTATCGACCACGTCGTGGTCACCACCGGCAGCACCACCACGCACGCAGGACTGGTGGTCGGCTTCGAGGGCGTGCGGCAATCGCCCGAGTTGGATTGCAATCCGACCGTACACGGGGTTTCCGTCTATCAGCGCCGCGAACCGGCGCTAGCCACGGTGCGGCAGAAGGTTCGCGAAACGGCCGAGTTGCTCGGCCTGGACGCCACGCCGCTGGAGGAGCGCATCTACGTGACCGACGATTACCTGGGCGGCGGCTACGGCGAGCCGACCGACGGCATGCTGGAAGCGGTGACGTTGGCGGCGCGCTACGAAGGGCTGCTGGTCGACCCGGTTTACACCGGCAAGACGCTGGCCGGAATGGTCGACATGGTGCGGCAGGGCCGCTTCGCCAAGAGCGATAACGTGGTGTTCTTCCACACCGGCGGAACGCCCGCCTTGTTCGCCTATCGCGAAGCGTTCGACGAAGTCCTCACCTCCGGAAGCGAGCAGGCGCGATGAGCGAATCCTGGAGCAATTGGTCGGGCTCGGTCACCTGCCAGCCAAGTGATATTGCAACGCCCGAGGACGAAGCGGCGGTGGTCGAACTGGTGCGCCGTGCCGCCGACGCCGGGCAACACGTCCGCGTGGCCGGCAGCGGCCATTCGTTCCTGCCGCTGTGCGCTACCGGCGACGTGCTCGTCTCGCTCGACGCGCTGGCCGGTATCGAGTCTGTCGACTGCGATCAATGCGAAGCCACGATCCTTGCCGGCACCAAGCTACACGCGCTGGGCGAAGCGCTGTGGCAACACGGCCTGGCGCTGGTCAACCAGGGCGACATCGACCGGCAATCGCTGGCCGGCGCCATCTCGACCGGCACCCACGGCACCGGCCGCTCTCTGAACAGCCTCTCGACGCAAGTCGTCGGCCTGCGCATCGTCACGGGCAAGGGCGAGTTGCTCGACGTCTCGCTCGACAGCGATCCCGACACGATGGCCGCGGCGCGCGTGTCGCTGGGCGCGCTGGGCGTGACAACGGCCGTTCGCATGCGGTTGATGCCCGCCTATCGGCTTCACGAACGGCTCTGGCAAGAGCCGATCGCCGAGTGCCTGGGCCGGTTGGACGAGCGGATTGCCGCGACGCGGCACTTCGAGTTCTTCTGGTACTCGGCCACCGACCTGGCGCATGCCAAGGCGCTGGACCCGACCGATCGCGAGCCCGAGGAAATGGCCGACACGCCGGGCGGGCGCATCGATCGCAGCTATCGCGTGTTTCCGACTTCGCGTGAGAACCGCTTCAACGAGATGGAGTACTCAGTGCCGGCCGAGCAGGGGCGCGAGTGCTTTGCCGCGATTCGCGACCTGATGCGCACGCGGCACGCGCAAGTGGCCTGGCCGGTGGAGTATCGCACGTTGGCCGCCGACTCGATCGATCTGAGCACGGCACAGGGACGCGAAACCGTGGCCATCTCGATCCACCAGGCAGCCGACTTGGATCACCGCTCATTCTTCGCCGATGCCGAAGCGATCTTTCGCACCCACGGCGGACGACCGCACTGGGCCAAGATGCACAGCTTAAGCGCGGCCGAGCTGGCGCCACTCTACCCGCAGTGGGGCCATTTTCAGGCAATCCGCCGAAAGCTTGACCCGCACGGCATCTTCATGAATGATCACCTGAAACAATTGTTCGAGGCGGAGTAGATCATGAAGTGCAGCATGTGCCAGCTTGTTGTCCTCGCAGTGCTTGCGACTTTGGTGTCAGGTATTGCCGCGGGCGATTCCAGCCGCGCAGCCGAAGCCCAGCGGCCCAACATCTTGTTCGCGTTTGCCGACGATTGGGGCCGACTTGCCAGCGCCTATGCCGCCGTAGACGGTCGCGGCAGCTTGCACGAGCTGGTGCGCACACCCAATTTCGATCGCGTGGCCCAGCGCGGCGTGCTGTTCAAGAACGCCTTCGTCAACGCGCCCTCTTGCACGCCCTGCCGCAGCTCGATCCTGAGCGGACAGTACTTCTGGCGCACCGGCCGCGGCGCCATTTTGCGCGGCGCCGTGTGGGACGACACGATTCCAAGCTGGCCGCTGCTGCTGAAGGTCTCCGGCTACCACATCGGCAAGACCTGGAAAGTGTGGGGCCCCGGCGTGCCGACCGATGCTCCCTATGGCGGGCAAGCGCACGCCTATCAAAAGGCCGGCGGCCGCTTCAACCAGTTCTCGCAAAACGCCACCCAGATGGTCGCGACCGGCAAAACGGTCGACGAAGCGAAGCAAGCGTTGCTGGCCGAGGTGCGCGGCAACTTCACCCAGTTTCTGGCCGACGGCAAATCGGATCAGCCGTTCGCCTATTGGTTCGGTCCGACCAACGTGCATCGCAAGTGGATCAAGGGCTCGGGCAAGGCGCTGTGGGGCTTCGATCCCGATGCGCTCAAAGGCCGGCTGCCGCCCTTTCTGCCCGACGTGCACGCGGTGCGGCAGGACCTGGCCGACTATCTGGGCGAGATCGCGGCCTTCGACGCCGCGCTGGGCGTACTGCTCGAAGAGCTGGAAAAATCCGGCCAGTTGGACAACACGCTGATCGCGATCAGCGGCGATCACGGTCCGCCCGGCTTTCCGCACGGCAAGTGCAACCTTTACGACTTCGGTACGCAGGTGGCACTGGCCATTGCCGGTCCCGGCGTACAAGGCGGCCGCGTGGTCGACGACTTCGTGAACCTGCCCGACTTGGCGCCCACGTTTCTGCAGACCGGCGGCGTGGCGGTGCCGGACGTGATGACCGGGCGCAGCTTGTGGCCCGTCTTGAAGTCTGACCGTGCAGGACAGGTCGATCCCGCGCGGACTTGGGTAGTGACAGGACGCGAACGGCACGTGGAAAGCGCCCGCGCCGGCAACCTGCCATATCCGCAGCGATCGATCCGCACGCCCGAGTATCAACTGGTGATCAACTTCCGTCCGGACCGCACGCCGCTGGGCGATCCCTATCGGCTCGACAGCAGCGATCCTCCCACGGAGGAGCAACTCACCGAGGATACGCGCGTGACGCTGCCCGACGAAGACGCCGGCCCGACGAAGGCCTGGCTGGTGTTGCATCGCGACGATCCGCAATGGCGGCCTTACTTCGATCACGCTTACGGCAAGCGCCCGCGTGAGGAACTGTTCGATCTGAAGAAAGACCCGCACCAGATGCACAACGTGGCCGGCGATCCGGAGTACGCGGTCGCGCTGGCCGAGTTGCGCCAGCAGTTGATGAGTGAGCTGACGCGCACCGGCGATCCGCGGCTGGCGGACGAAGGCACGTTCTTCGAAACGCCTCCCATGGCCGGACCCATTCCACCAGACGCCGAAGGCCGCCGGCGCGGCCAGAAGTGACGCTCAGTGAGCCGCGTTACCTGGCTGGCTAACGTGCCGTCGCCTGCCGGCTCGCCTTTGCGCGTAGCTCATTGAGCTCTTGCAAGCGCGACTTCGTGCCGTTGTCGGGGCCGTCGCCGAAGACGGAATTGTCCGGCTCCCACGGCGGCATCGCGTCGAGCACTTTTTGCAACCGCTCGCGGGCGGCTTGGGCGTCGGCCGATAGCGCGCTGGTGTCCAAAGGCCGTTCTTCGTCGACGTCGTGCGAAACATCGAACATCCGGCCGTCGAGATATAGCTTGTGCCGGCCGTCGAAGGCGAAGCGGATGCGCTTAAAGCTGGGCTGCCGTGCCGCCGGATCCTTGTCGTAGTGCATGAAGATGGCCGCACGCGGATTGCCGCGCTCGCCCCTGAGTTGCGGCAGGAAGCTCTGGCCGTCCAGCGGTCGATCGGTTGGCAGCTTGGCGGCGCTGGCTTCGGCGATGGTGGGCAGAAAGTCACTGAACTCCACCAGGTCGTGACATACGGCGGCGGGCTGAATCGTGCCCTTCCACACGGCCAACAGCGGCGCGTGGCACCCGGCGTCGATGGGCAAGCCCTTGCCGCCCGGTACGATGCGAGGTCCCTGCTGTGAGACGACGCTGCGGTTCGAGCCGTTGTCGGTGGTGAACAGCACCAGCGTGTTCTCGGCCAGTCCCAGCTTGTCGAGCTGGTCGAGAATGCGCGTCACGCAGTGGCCGGTGTAGGCGATCATGTCGCCGAAGTAGCGCTTATCGTTTTGGAACTTGTCGGCTGTGGCCAGGTCGGCGCTGTGCGGCGTGGGATAGAACGGCGAGTGCGTCAGCGCCATCGGATAATAGACGAAGAACTCTTCCTGCTGATTCTGCTCGATGAAGTCGACGATGAACTGCGTGTAGATGTCTGGGCCGTAGTCATCCTCGGTCGTCGGCCGATACTTGCCGTTCTCGACAATCGACGGATGCCAGTAGCGCGAGGTCTTGATGCCGCGTTTGCCTTCCCAGCCGCCGGTGTGCTCGACGCCGAGCGGCAGATCGTGCCTGTAGGCCCACATACAGCTTTGCTCGAAGCCGCAGGCCGCGGGCGTGGTGCCTTTCTTGTAAGTGGGCGAGCCCGGCCCATCACCACTGAGCTGCCACTTGCCGGCGATGCAGGTCCTGTAGCCGGCGTCCTTCATCACGTTGCCGAAGGTGATTTCCTCGGGAATGAGCATGGCAAACGCCCGATAGTTGCGCGCGTTGGACCGGCCGGTCATGATCTGATTGCGCGAAGGCGTGCAAATCGGCTGCGAGTAGCATTGTGTGAAGCGCATGCCGCGCGCGGCCACTTCGTCCAATAAACTCGAGTCGTACGACGTGCCGCCATACGAGCGCAGGCACTCGTGTCCCAGATCGTCGGCCATGATCAGAATGACGTTCGGCCGCCTGGCCCAAGCGGGCGCGGCCAACAGCATCACCAGTCCAACGAGCAGCAGTGCCGTGCTATACTGGCGTTTCATACGACTCTCCGATGTGCGAATTGTCTGGTACCTGGCGGCGCGGCGATTCCCGCCATGCGCCTGCCGCATGCATGGTAGCCGCGCGCAACCCACCGATGCAAACCCAAGGAAGACACCATGAAACGAATTTTGATGTTGACGCTGTTGGCGGCGATTTTCGGCTCGCTGGGCATGGCCGGTGAGCCGTTGCGCGTGGGTCTGTTCGAAGTCGACGCCTCGCCGCCCGTCGGCAGCCCGCTGGCCTATGACCCGACCAAGGGTATCGACACGCCGCTCTCGTGCCGCGGTGTCGTGCTGTTGGGCGATCAAATGCCCATCGTCATCTGCGCCTTGGATTGGATTGGCATCTCCAACGGCGGTCAGGACGTGTTTCGCAAACAACTGGCCGAAGCCGCCGGCACCACGCCCGAGCGCGTGGCCGTTCACGCGCTGCACCAGCACGATGCGCCGCGCTGCGATTTTGCGGTCGAGGAGATGCTGAGTCATCACGGCGTACGCGGCGCGGGTTTCGATCCGGTGTTTGCGCGCGGCGTGGTCGAGCGCGCCGCGGTTGCCGTGCGTGCCGCCATCGAGAAAGCCACGCCCGTGACGCATCTGGGCCTGGGCTCGAGCGAAGTGGAGATGGTGGCGTCGAACCGCCGCATCCTCGGACCCGACGGCAAGGTGCAGCACGTGCGCTGGACCGCCACCAAGGATCCCGCCGTTCGCGCGTATCCCGCCGGCACCATCGATCCGCAGCTCAAGCTGATCAGCTTCTGGAACGGTGATAAACCGGTGGCTGCGATCACGTTCTACGCCACGCACCCACAAAGTTACTATCGCACCGGACTTGCCAATCCGGACTTTCCCGGCTTGGCGCGTAATGCGCGCGAGGAGGCCACCGGCGTACCGCACATCCACTTCAACGGCGCGGGCGGCAACATCGGCGCCGGCAAGTGGAATGACGGCTCGCCCGAGAATCGGCAGATTCTCGCCAATCGCGTGGCGGCCGGCATCGAGCGCGCCTGGAGCGCCACGCGCAAGCAACCGATCGCATCCGGCGACATCGACTGGGCCGTGGCGCCGGTGACGTTGCCCGTGGCCCCTTATCTGAACGAAGCAAAGCTTAGCGCCGTGGTGGCCGACGCCGCGGCCGATGCTTCGAGTCGCTACCAGGCGGCGCAGGATCTCATCTGGCTGCGCCGCTGCCAATCGGGCGATACGATCGACATCGCCTGCCTGACGCTCAAAGATGCCCGTGTGCTGTTCATGCCGGGCGAGTTGTTCGTCGAGTATCAACTGGCGGCACAGCAACTGCGCCCCGATTTATTCGTGGCCATGGCGGCCTACGGTGAGTATGCGCCGGGCTACATCGGCACCGAAGCCGCCTACGGGGAGGGAGGCTACGAAACCAGCGAACGCGCCTCGCACGTCGCGCCGCAAGTCGAAGGCGTGCTGATGGGGGCGGTCCGCAAGCTGCTGGATGCGCCGCAGTAGCAATCACCGAAGCGCCGCACAAGCATCGCAAACAAAGGGCAGTGGCGTTTTGAATTGCTTCAATCCGCCGGCGCTTGGGACAAAGGCCCGACCGTGCGCCACCGCGCCAAGACTCTCGCTACGCCGCATAGCAGCCCCGGCAGATACAGCAAGTCGCCCACCAGTCCCATCGGCAGCAGCACGCAGATCATCAGCGCAAATTGAGCCGCCGGCAGCAGCGGGCTGAAGACGAATACGATCAGCCCGGCGCTGACGATCAACGTCGTGCGCACCATGGCCGCGCCGCAACGGCCGTATGCCATCAGAATGCCTTCGGCGGGCGTTTTGCCCAGTGCCATCGCGCGATGATACCAGGTGAGAAAATGCACGGTGTCGTCCACGGCGATTCCCAACCCGATGCTGGCGGTCATCATCGAGCCGACGTCAATGTGCGAACCCGTCCAGCCCAGGTAGCCGAACACCAACAGCGTGGGAAAGACGTTGGGAAATAGCGACAGCAACCCAAAGCCGACGCTGCGAAACGCGACGGCCAGAATGGCCGCGATGAGCCCCAGCGCCAAGGCAAAGCTGGCCGCCAGATCGCCCAGCAGTTGCCGCCGCGATTCGACGATCAAGGGGAGCAGCCCCGTATAGGTCACCGTCACCTCGGCGGCGGCCGGACCGTTCTCGGCCAGCGCGCGCGAGACCGCCGCGCGCAACTCGTCGAGCGATTGGCCGTAGTCGCTGTTCGAGAAGGCAAACACCCGAGCGCTGATGCGCCACAGTTGATCGTCGCCGTCGAAAGCCAGGTAGTTGCCGTTCACCAGGTCGTCGATGCGCTGCGAAAGCGTG
>JBGSYQ010000160.1:0-9558 GCA_041750795.1 Pirellulales bacterium
AATCAGGCAGGACGAGCTGACCGATCAAATGAGCGTACTGCAACACCCGCCGCGGTGACTTGCTGGTCTTCATACTCCTTGTACTACGCACGCGGAGATGCTAGCAGACTAGCTAGCAAGGAGTGGATTTCTACAGAGCAAGAATGTCCCCCTTTGTGCGCCCCGAGATGTCGTCAAGTTCGCCCGGCAAGGGAACGCGATAGGGGCTCGAGTCGAGTTTGTGAATCTGCTGGTTGATATCGCTCACGACTACGGACATCTCATCACGATCCGATTCAAGAAATAGCGACGGGAAGAGAAATGTTTATGCGCCTTCGTCGTCCCCAAGGCCACGATTCCCCGACGCCCCGGTTGTTTACAGCGGTGTGCTTTTACTTTGGCTTGTATCTTCCTGTTGCTGCCAGTAGCTTGCTGCTCTTGGCTTTTTATTCGCCGCTCGATACTCTCATCCGGCCCTGGTTCGCATACACGCTTGGCTGGAATCTGCCTTCTATAATCTTCGCGTGCCTGGTAGGAGAGGTGGTTGAGGCATTCGCATCACGCTCTCTACTTGAATTGCGTGCCCACTGGTCGATGCGTCCTATTTGGCTCGTTGTCGCCGGTGTGACAGCGTCGCTGGTGACATTACTTGTTGCCGTCGCCGGAACTTGGCTGGGGTGGACGTATTTAGTTTCCCAATTTGGTCCGAATTCCCATATTGGGTTGGGGGTTGGCGTGGCGGTCATAGGTGCAATGAGTCTTGGAAGCGCCATAGCGGTGGTGCACATCGTTCGCATGATTGTCATATAACTGTCCTGTACAAATAGAATGCCACTGTAGCGATCCAGCGAATGTATACTATTGCTGTCGGGGGACTTTGATTTGCCTGCGTTGCGGGAAGTTTGGGGCAGCCGTGACGCGACGTTCGATCGCCCCGTTGGGGCTGGGGAGAATCGCGGGTGGCATCAGTTCCCAGGGCGTTGGCCTGGGGTGGTATCGGTTGGGCCGTTGGCCCGTAGGTCTGAGTTGCGTGGCGTCGGTGCGGTGCGGCTTCTTGTAGTTTTCCAAGGATGGCCGTTCAGCCCACCAGCGCGTTGGGCGTGTTCCAGTGAAGGCGGGCGACGTAGACGCTGCCGTCGCTGCCGTGCTTCTCGCAGCCGACGGGCTGCATCCACTCGGCCACGGTCACCCAGGTCTCGTCGCGGGTGACGTCGGTCACGCCAAAGTTGCCCAGCCGCGCCCCGCGCTCGGGTACCAGCACTTGCTCGGTCGTGCGGATCACGCACAGCTTCGCGGGGTTGACCTGCGCCATTACCAGCGGCGCCCGATGGCGAAACACGTGGTCGTTGTGCAAGCCCCGCCGCGTGTAGACCAGGTACAGCGCGTCGCTGTGCGTCACCCAGTGGGCTTGCGTATTGTAGCTGCCCAGATCGGTTTCGTCGTCGAACGTCCACGGCCTGAGCGGCTCGAAATCCAGCCCGTCGCGGCTGCGAGTGACATACGCGCGGCGATCGTGACGAACGGTCAGCAGATAATCGTCGCCGAAGCGGGTCAGCGACGGCTCGCCGACTCCCCGCGTATCGTCGTCGATCGCCAGTTCGCTGCCGTGCTCCAGAACCTTCAATTGGCGTCCGTCGAAGCCGCACCGCATGACGGCGACGCGCGAGTTGGCGCCCGGCGGGCGGAAATAGAAGGGCAGCAGGATGGTCCCGTCGGCCTCGTCGTAGCGTTGCGTGCAGCCCGCGCCGGCGTTGTCGAACCTGGTCGCGTCGGGCATTGGCAGCTTTTGCCATGCCGACCAGTCGTCGTCGGCCGGATCGTACGTGGCAAACACCGTGTGGCGTGGCCGCTGCGGAACGACTTTCCACTCGGGCGTGTAGACCACCGAATGGCCCGTCGCCAGCAACGTCTTGCTGGCAGCGTGCCAGCCGGGCGACAGATCGCTGGCCGCGACCGGCCGTTGCACGTCGTCGATCGTCTCCTCGCGCGGCGCCATTGCCTTGAGCTCTTTGACGTCGCTCCACGTCTGGCCCATGTCGTCGGTCATCAGTCCGAACACGCCGCGAAACACATCGCTGCCGGCCAGGTCCAGCGAGTTCATGGTCATCGCCACGCGCGGCCGACCGTCGCGTCCGGCCCCCGCCACGATGCCTGCCCGCGGATGGCACCAGCAGCGCTTTCCGTCGTAGAACCTGGTCGGCACTTCGCGCGCGAGTCGATAGGCGGAAGCATTCGCATCCTCCGCCCCCAGGATCCTCGCGCTCGGCAATCCCGCTGGCAGCGTCAGCAGCGAAACCCCGGCCGCCAGCGACGACTGCAAGAATGTGCGACGAGTATTCGGCATGGCAAGAACCTCGGAGGGGAGCGCAGCGGTGGGATGTTGAGCCGGGCAGAACCGACCGCGTCGATTCTACCACGCCGCACCACGGGCGACACGTAGGCGCTAGCCGCGTGCGCGGCCAGAAAATCTGGCACGTCGCTGAAGTTGCAAAACTTCAACACTTGGAAGCTGAATTCTTGCGAATCCAGCTACGGCCAGGAAATGCTGCCACACGCCTAGCCGCCTGTTGAAGAATACAACAGGCTGCGACATCGCATGGATGCGATGACAGAATAGCGACGTAAGTCGTTATTCTGCGAGCCGTGCGAAGCTTTGCTTCCGCACTTGGCGAGGTTGAAAAATGCCAGGACGGCATTTTTCAACAGGCTGCTAGCCGCTCGGCTCGTTGAGCAGGCCGGCTTTGGCCGTTTGCGCGATTACGACAACGGGCGGATGCGTCAGCTTGCGCTCGGTGGTGACGGCATAGTATCGCACGCGATACCTGGTCAATTGTCCGACTAGCTCGACGTTGTACTGCCGCTTGACTTCGGGCAGCACCACCGCGGGCATCGGAAAAAGACCTGCGCCGCCTCCGCCGAATTCCTTCATCAGCGCGCTGTCGTCGAATTCGCCAACGATCCGCGGCGCGATTCCGACGGCGTCAAACCAGCGGTCGAGCGTGCGCCGTACTTCGGTCGCCAGGGTTGGCAGCAGGAAGGGGGCGCCGTCGAGCGATTCCGGAAACCGGCTTCGATAGCGCGCCGCCAGCGAGCGCATGCCGCAAATGGCAATGTCACAGTCGCCCAGCGAGTGATTGAACGCGCGCACGCCGGCATGCGCTTGTACCGGAGTATCGGTGAGAATGACGTCGTACTTGTGCTTGGACAGGCCCGACACCAGTTCGCCCAATTCGGCTTCGTGGCAAACCAGTTGCAGCGGCTGAGGCAGGTGCAGCACCGGTTCGAGCAAGCGATAGGTGATCAACTTCGGCAGGAAAGTGGGAATTCCCACGTGCAGCCGGCCAGAGCGTTTGCCCGGCAGGCCGCGGAGCGTGCCGAGCAGTTCGCGGCCCAACAGGAACATTTCGTCGGCATACTCGTAGACGGTGCGGCCCACCGGGGTGAGCACCATCTGGCGGCCGGTGCGATCGAACAATCGCTGCCCGAGCGTATTCTCAAGCTTGCGAATCTGCATGCTGATGGTGGGCTGGCTGAGGTTCAGGCGCTTGCATGCGCTAGCAATGCTGCCATCGCGAGCCACGGTCCAGAAATAGAGCAAGTGCGAGAAGTTGAGCTCTTCCAGGTTTTCCAAGAGCCGGGGCGACGCGGCTGCGTGCGAAGGCTGGCGAGCATCGCCGTTGTGGCCGACGAGCGGTTCTGGCTGCTGCATCGTTCGATTTCCCTGGTTTGACCAACGTGGAAAGAGGCTCGCCGGCGTTGGTTGGCCGCCGGTTGAAAAAAAGCCGTCGCGGCACGCTCTGGCGCCGGCCGGTGAAGCGGCGCGACAACACTGCGTTGTACTGCTATAGCTGCGGTTTTGTTCGCCTCGATTCCAGAGAATTGCGGAAAATCTATGCGTCGCATCGAGAAAGCACGCATCATCAATATTATCTATGGAGTTGGCCCGCAGCCTCGAATTGTAGCATTCGCCGAGGCCGCCTACAGTTGCATAGAGCCACGGGCACTGGCGGATTGCCAGCTCGCTTGGGGCCGCGGGATTGCGCACCGCTCCCGAGAAACGAGGCCGCCTTCCCATGCTCAACAGCGTTCTATTGTACCTTCAGTCGGCCGAACAGGCCGACGCCGTCATCCGTCTGGGCATTTCCGTGGCCAAGCCCGTCGAAGCGCTCGTTCGCGGTCTTACGTTGCTCGATACGCGGCGGGCCGAAGCCGCACTGAATTGCGAATCGGTGGTGTATGCAGCGATGGAGCAGACCCGCCGGGCATCGACCGAGCGCGGTCACAAGGCCGTGCGCGCCGACCTTACTCAAGCTTGTTTGCGTGCCGGATTGAACTTTGACGTGCGGCGCATCGCGGGCGATCCGTTGGAATTGTTGCCACAGGAAGCCCGCTTTCACGACCTGGTGATCACCTCGGCGGCCGGCATTTCGCACAGTTCGGAGGAATCGAGCGGATTGTCGTCGCTCGATTTGATTGCACTTGCCGAGCGTGGCGTGCAGCCGCTGCTGGTGGTGCGCGCCGATCAGCGAGCCATTCATCGCGTGCTGTTGACCTACGATGGCAGCGAGGCTTCGGGTCGCGCGATTCGGTCGTTTTTGAGCTTAGGCATCTTTCCGCAAGCCGAGCACCGGCTGCTGGCCATCGGCCGAGACGAGTTGCAGTCGCGCGTGGCACTTCGAGAGATGGCGGAGTATTGCGTCGCGCGCCGTCCGTCGTTAGAGACCGGCTGCATCTCGGGCAAGCCGCGCCGCGTGTTGTCGTCCTACGCGGAAAAGTGGCAAGCCGACCTCATCGTCGTGGGCGCCAGTCGCGGCAATCGCCTGATCCGGTGGCTGCTGGGCAATACTACGCTGGATCTGTGGCGAAAGCTGTCCTGCGGGCTGTACATCTTCACTTGAACGTTGCGTGTGAATCACTGTTCCCAAACCGATTGGCAACGCGTATGACAAACCTTGAGCGCAGAGAATTCTGGACTGAAGTATTCACCTGGCACAACTCGGTGACGCCCGCCATCAAGCTGCGGATCGTCGTGTTCGGGCTGGCCGCACTGATCGTCTGGGCTGTTGGCAACTATACGACCTTGATTCCAACGTCGGGGGTAGCGCCGTACGAGTTGATCGGTGTGGTGCTGGCGTTGCTGCTGATTCTGCGCACCAACTCCGGCTACGATCGTTGGTACGAAGGGCGCAAGCTGTGGGGAGGGATCGTCAATCAATCGCGCAACCTGGCGCAAATCGGCCTGGTGTATGGGCCTACCGACCCGCAATGGCGCAACCAGTTCGTCCGCTGGACGGCGGCGTTTTCGCACGCCTGCCGACATAGCCTGCGCGGCGAGCGAGACCTGGAAGACATGCGCGGCCTGCTGGGCGATCGCGGTACGGATGAATTGGCCGGCGCCCAACACATGCCGATGTTCGTAGCACGCCGCCTGGCCGAACTCTTGCAAGAAGCACTCGAGAGCGGTCAGCTCGACCGCTTCGCCTTCATGCAAGCCGAGCAGCAGCGGACCTTGTTGATCGACCACATGGGCGCTTGCGAGCGGATCTTGAAGACTCCGCTGGCCAAGGCGTTCTCGGTCAAGATCCGTCGCTTTCTGTTTCTCTATCTGATTGCGCTGCCGTTTGGCATTTTCGACAAGGCGGGCATGATGACTCCGGTTGTGGTGCTGCTGGTGGCCTATCCGCTCTTGTCGCTCGACCAGATCGGCGTGGAACTGCAAAACCCGTTCTCGGTGCGGCGGCTGAGCCACCTTCCCCTGGATGACATTTGCCAGACGATCCAGGACAATCTGCTCGACTCGTTGGGGGACGAGGAATCCTCCGACAAACCGACGACCACGCGCGCCGGCGCCGAACTTGCCGCCTGACATGTGGCGCCTGACATGTGGCGTTGCCGCAATCGGGGCGATCGACGGAACTGCCCCGCAGTTGCGCGGCAATCGTCGCATCGTCGTCGGTCCTGCGCGGTGCATCGGCGCGGCGGGCGCTTACCAGGCCGTCCAGCCGCCATCGATCACCAGGTTGTGCCCCGTCACGTAGCTGCTGGCGGCGGAGGCCAGAAACAGGACGGCGCCTTTCAACTCGTGCGGCTGGCCCATGCGGCCCAGCGGCGTGCGCTGTTCGAGCCGCGCCACCAGCTCGCGCGGCGCTTGCGGCGAGGGGAATGGGCCGGGGCTGAGGCAATTTACACGCACGCCATCCTTCGCCCAGTACACGGCCAGGTGTCGCGTGAGGTGGATGATTCCGCCCTTGAGGGCGTGATAGGCCGCTGGACTTGCGGGGCCGATGCCTTCATACGCATCCGGATAGGAACCTACCAGCCCGTACATCGATCCCAGCAGGACCACGCTGGCCGGCGAACCTCGCTCGACAGCATGGTCGCGCAGCAACCGCGACAACAGAAAATAGCCGGTGGCGTTGGCCAACT
Source organism: Pirellulales bacterium (assembly GCA_041750795.1). Classification (GTDB taxonomy): domain Bacteria; phylum Planctomycetota; class Planctomycetia; order Pirellulales; family PALSA-1355; genus JTS-RE94. The sequence goes on from JBGSYQ010000160.1 coordinate 6,406, forward strand.
GGCGCGTGAACTGCTCGGACGTGACAGTGCGCCAATCGGCCGCCAGCGGCTCGTGGCCGTTGTTGACCAGAATGTCGACGTGTCCGGCGGCGGCGACGGCGGCGGCGAATCCGCGCTCGATCGAGCCGTCGTCCATCTGATCGATTGCCACGCCCACGTGCCGGCCGGCTTCAGGTCCGCCGAGTAGCTCCGCGACAGCCTTCGCTTTCGACGCATCGCGACTGGCCACTACCACGCGGCCGCCGGCTTCGGCCAGAGCCTCGGCCAGCGCTCGGCCCAGATGCCCGCTGGCACCGGTGACCAGTGCCACGCGTCCGTTCAGATCGAAAAGCTGCTGCACGGTTGTCGTATCGTCGGTCATGGTTCCGGCTCATCGCTATCCAGGGTTTCCCAGGTTTGCCGTTCGGCGCTGCGCAGGATCGCCAGGTTCGCCCTTAAGGTGTGTCGCGCTTCGCCCAGTGTACACGCCGGCGAGGCCTTGCCTTCCACGGCATCCAGCAGCGCGTCGGCTTGCCGCGCGAACAGCGTATCGCGCTCGAGCGGACCGGCGGATTCGTCGGTCCACGTGCCGCCCGGATCGATCATCCACCGCCAGCGGCTTTCATGATACTCGAACCGCGCGACGCCGCGCGTGCCGATCACCGTGATGGTCGATTCGTTGGGCGCTTGATGCTGGTTCAAGCTGTACGAGCCCATCACCGCGCCGTGGCGGGCGATGACGTGCGCGGTATCTTCCACCGAAACCCCTTCGAGCGCCTGGTGATCGACGTCGGCCACGAGCCGGTCGATGGGTCCGACGAGCCACACTCCGGCATTGATCACGTGCGTCAGCGCGTCCTGCACGGCGCCGCCGCCGGTGGCGCGATTGTTGTAATAGATCTCGCGGTACGCGGGCCGATAGAGCGGAAAGTGCTGTCCGCCGACGGCAACGATCTCAAGCGGCGCGCCGAAGCGCCCCTGCTGGATCGCCGCGCGCATCGCCGCCAGCGCCGGATGCGCGCGATATACGTAGGCCACCGATGCGGTGACGCCGGCGCGGTCGACGGTTTGCAGCAATTCGTCAACGCCCTCCAGCGAAGTGCTCAGCGGCTTTTCGATGAGCAAGTGCGCGCCGGCTCGCACGGCCGCCAGCGCCAGCGGCACGTGCAAATGCGCCGGCGTCGCGATCACCACCACCTGGGGCTGCGCCGCCAGCGCGTCTTCGAACCGCTCAAACGCATGGTCCACGGCATACTGCTGGGCCACCCTGGTTCGCACGGCCGCGTTGGTTTCGCACACGGCCAGCCGTGCCCGCCCCGTGGCGCCGAAACAGCGCACGTGGCGCTCGCCGATCGAACCTGCGCCGACCACCAGCACGCGATGCGCCGCCGTCATGAACGCTTCTCCATGGCGGCGGCCTCGGCGGCCAGCCGGTTGTCGAACTGGAAGCCGAGTTGTGCGTAGCGCGCTTGGACGTCGGTAAACCCTTGTTTGACCAGCAGAATGTCGGCGCTGTGGCAAACGAACGTCGCGCCCAGATCCAACAGCATCCGCGAGTGCTCGGGCGAGCTGCTGGTGGTGCCCCAGGCTTTGCCCGCCTGTTTGGCAACGTCCGCCACGCGTCGATAGGCGTCGAGGATGATCTGGTGATTGAACTGAAACGGAACGCCGGACAGAATGCTCAAGTCGGCCGGCCCGATCATCAGCACGTCGACGCCCGGCACTTGCGCGATCGCCTCGACGTTGTCCAAGGCTTTGGGCGACTCGATTTGCACGATCAGCAGCGTGTGCTCGTTGGCCAGCTTGATGTACTCGGCCATCGGCACGGCGCAGTAGGGCGCGTCGGGATTGGCGCCGTCGATGCCGCGCTCGCCCAACGGCCCGAACTTCGCCCAGCGCACCACCTCGGCGGCTTCCTCGGCCGACTCGCAACGCGGATACATGATGCCTTGCGCGCCGGCTTCGAGCAGCCGTCCCATCCGCATGAACTCTCCCTTGGCCGGCCGCACGATGACGTCGGAGCTGCCCACCCGCGCGGCGCGCATCAGTTGATTGGCCGTCTCGGTGTTGGTCGAGTGATGCTCCAGGTCCATCCAGATGCCGTCGAAGCCCATCAGGCTGGTCAGCTCATAGACGCTGGGGTCGGTGAAGTGGCAGGTCACGATCAGCGCCGGCTCGCCCCGGCGCAACTTGGCTTTAACGCGGCTGAATCGCATGAATCGTGGGTTCCTGGGGATACAAGTGTGGGAAACGCAGTGAGTCGTTGTGTCAGGTCAGGCGTGCAAAACCCGTGTGGCGCACGCCGCCCGGCAGCCGCGATTCTACGTCATCGCGGCGAATCGCATCGGCCAGTTCGCCAAAAACTTCGCCCAGCGCTGCCAGGCAGGCATCCACGTGGCGCGGCTGATGCGCCAGGCTCGGATAAAAGCCGCTGCCGAATAGATAGCCGTGCTTTAGCATCCGCACGGTGACCAACGTGCCGAGCGCGGCCGCTGCCGGATGATCGAACGACAGCGACAGCAGCGCCGCGTGCCCGCTGGCCAGCGATGGCACACCATGCTGCCTTCCCAGTGCCAGCCAGCCGTCGCGCAATTGTCGGCCGATCTGGTGGACGTGGGCCGGCGCGTCGGTGGTTTGCAACTTGCGAATCGTGGCCAGCGCCGCGGCGGGGCCAACCCCCTCGGTCCAATACGTGCTGGAAACAAACGACTCTTGCGCCGCCTGCATCACGCTGGCGCGACCAATCACGGCGCCGATCGGATGTCCGCTGCCCAGCGCCTTGGCGAACACGGCGACGTCGGGCTGCACGCCGTAGCGCAAGTGCGCGCCGCCGAGCGCAAACCTCCAGCCGGCGGAGATCTCGTCGAACACCAGCGCCGCGCCACACTCGTCGGCCAGCGCGCGCACGCCTTGCAGAAAACCGGGCTCGGGATCCTTGTTTCGCGTCGGTTCCATCACGATGGCCGCCAGCTCGCGGCCGTGCGCGCGCACGTGACGTTCCAGTTCGTCGAGCTTGTTGTAGCCGAACGGGAGTGCCGTGCCGGCCAGACCCGCGGGCACGCCGCGCGGCGACAGCCCGGCCAGCAAATGTGCGGCGAGTCGATCGCCATGGTCGGTCGCCGCATCGGCCGGCAGATTTGCCGCCAGGTACCAATCCGACCAGCCATGATATCC
>JBGSYQ010000161.1:0-20722 GCA_041750795.1 Pirellulales bacterium
CGCGTTTGCGCGCCATTCGGCGACCGCCGCCAAGCTGCTACGCTGCGCCCACTGACGACCAGGGCCAGGAGCAAGCCGCCGGCATGAGCCCACGCAAACGACGACGACGATCGACCAACGAACCGTCGCGCGAACGTGCGAACCAACCGACGACCCCGGCAGACCACCAGGACGCCGCCACACGCCGCGCGATGGACAACCAGGCGTCCGATGCCGCGCGTCGCCTGATCGCGTCGCACAAGCTGCGCTGGCTCACGCCGCGCCCGCCCACGATGATCGAGAACTAGCGATCGCCGCCGCGCATGATACCTTGCGTACAGCCGCCACAAATTACCACACTCGGATGCGTTGGCGCACCGCTTGATCGGAGCAAGGGGAGCTTTCGGCTTTCCCGGCGCGATCCCGGAATCCGCTGAAACCCATTTTTGAAACCCCTCGGAAAAGTGGCACCCTGCAAGGGATCGATGATGGGTGCATGCAACGCTGGCTGCGGTTTTCTCGAAGAAGTCTCTACTGCTCGCTTTGGGCATTGCCGGTACTATTCACCAGCTGCCGGGGCGGCTGGCAACCACGGTCCCAGTGTCCCCCGATTCAGTGCTGCCCACCGGTGCAATGCTGTCCGGTGACCACGTACTATGCACCCGGGTGCGTCGAGACAGTTGAACAGGGCTTCAAGCCGGAGCCCGCGCCCTACCCACCGGACCCATATCCGCCCCGACCGAGACCACAACCGGAACCCCAACCCCAACCCGGCCCATCGCCATGAGATCACTGTTGCTCATCCTAGTTGGCGCACTTGTCGTATCGTTTTTGGCAGTGCGCGCAGTGGCACAGGAGGCCACGCCGCCAGCGGCTGAGGCCGATTGGCAAAACGACCTGGTCCGGACCAAAGTTTTCGAGGGCGGCTTCAAAGCCGGTGCGCACGTTCGCTATCACGGGAAGCGCGCCGATCACTACGCGCGAGTTGACACGCGCTGGCGATGGTCGGCGATCGTTCTCGGTGCCCTAGCGTTTTTCGGACCGTTCATCTTCAACTACGCGCGCGGCAAGTACTCAAAGTGGGTCAAAACCGGCTGGTACGTACTGGGTTTCGTCGCCTTGCTCGCGTCGATTGCAGCCACGTTCAACAAGTCCGCCGATCGTTACCAAGACCATGCCGTTCTCGAAAAGCGCTGGGCGGCACTGGATGCCGACTGGGAACGACTCTTGCGGCAGAGAGACGACATTCCGCGCGATGAACTAAGAACGCGCGTCGATCAACTAGCGACGGAAGAGCGCGCAATCGAGAGTGCCGAGCCGTCCGGTGAGGCTGGTCCAGATCTTGCGCGGGCGTGGGACGAGGAAGCAAAGGCTCGCAATCTGACAGTGCCTCCCCCGCCGCCGCCGGCAAGCGGTTGAGGCGACTACTACTACTACTCTTTTCGTTTCGGAGTACCGCAGATTCCCGCCATTTTCTGAAGGTGTTTGCAAACACTTGCAAACGCCTCGCGCACTCGCTACAGTGACGCGATCGCTCGAAAAAAACAGGTGATTTTCGACGGGGAAGCAAGAGCAGCCCAGCGGGTTTCCCAAGCTGGATGTCGCGAGTTCGAGTCTCGTCTCCCGCTCTTTCTTGCACACAGATCCGCTGCGATTGCTGCGGTCAATCGCGCCCGGCAAACGGAGTGACCCCGCTGACCGTGAGTGGCAAGCGGGGTCGCAGTGTTAGTAGGTGGCGGTGTCTAACGGTGGATGTCGTGCACGCCAGTTAGCTTCGCCGACGGTGGCGAGTCGGGCTGTCCGTGGTTCATCACAGTCGCCCCGGTGAGAAGCGTTCAATCCGCCGCAGTGCCGTCTGCGCCGCGTGATAGCCGCACATGCCATGCACGCCGCCGCCGGGCGGAGTCGACGCCGAGCAGATCAGCACCCGCGGATTGGGCGTCGTGTACGGGTTCAGCCGCGCGACGGGGCGTGTGAAAAGCTGCCACACGTCGGCCACGCCGCCGGTAATGGCTCCGCCGACGCAGTTCGGGTTGTAGCGTTGCAGGTCGCTGGCGGTCGTGGCGTGTCGCGCCAGGATCAAGCGGCCGAAGCCCGGCGCGAAACGCTCGATTTGCCGCTCGATGCCCGCGGTCATGTCGATGGTAGAATGTGCCGGCACGTGGCAGTAGGCCCAGCCCGTGTGCTTCCCCGGCGGCGCGCGGCTGGGGTCGAACTCGCTTTGCTGACAGACGAGCACGTATGGTCGTGCGGGATGCTCGCCGCGCCAGACAGCGGCCTCCGCGTCGGCGATTTCCTCGAACGTGCCGCCCAGATGCACGGTCGACGCTTCCAGGCAGTGTGGATCGCGCCAGGGAATGGATCCTTCGAGCGCCCAATCCAGCTTGAACACTCCGGGACCGTAGCGAAACCGACGCAGGCGACGCAGGTACCCTTCCGGCAGCGCGGATCCGGCGATGATCGCAAGCTGTGCTGGGTCGGTGTCGAACAGGTAGAGTCGTGCCGCTGGCAGATCGGCCGAGGAGCGCACCATCGCATTCGTCTCGACGCGGCCACCATGCGCCCGCAACAGGCTTTCCAGCGCCCGTGCAATGGCTTGTGAGCCACCCGCCGCCAAAGGCCAGTCTTCGACGTGGCCGGTCAGCAGGAACATCAGTCCGATCGCTCCGGTACACAGTCGATTCAGCGGCAGGATCGAATGCGCCGCACAACCAGCCAACAATGCCCGCGAGCGCACGCCGCGAAAGCGTTTTGCCAAACCTTGGGCCGAGCGAACTCCCTGCAGTCCGAAGCGCAACATCGCCAGCGGATGCCGGGGCATGCCCAAAGGCGACAGCGCATCCTGCAGCAGCCCTGCCGGATTGGCCAGGTGGGGTTCCAGCAGCCGGCGATAGGCTCGCGCATCGGCTCCGAGCGCCGCGGCGGTCTCATCGAGCGAGCGTCGCAACAGCACCGCGGGCTGATCGTCCAGTGGGTGCGCCACCGAAGCCCGCGGTCGAATCCAGCGCAGGCCGTGCTCCTCGAGCGGCAACGTGCGAAAAAACGGCGACAGGACGCCCATCGGGTGGACTGCGGAGCAAACGTCGTGCAAGTAGCCCGGCAGAGTGCACTCGGCCGTGCGCGTGCCGCCACCGATTTCGCCGGCAGCTTCGAGCACCAGCACCGACGCCCCGGCTTGCGCTAGGGCCACGGCGGCAGCCAGCCCGTTGGGCCCCGATCCTACAATGACGACGTCCGGATCGCTCACGGCGCCTCCCACGGTTGGCGCTGTCGCAGTGCGCGCACGTCGAGCTCGCCGCGTTCGAGCTCGCCGCATTTTGCGTCCACGATGCGATACTCCATAGTCTGCTTTCCCAGGGGCTGCGATTCCACAAAGATGCAGCGTAGCTCTCCCTCGTCGAACTGGCACTGCGTCTGCACGGCGCGCAGCAGCGTCTCGTTGTGCAGGTGGCCGTCGCCGAAATTCCAACCCAGCACCATGCCGGCCACCAACTCGCCGTCGAGATATTCGTAGTCCTCCAGCCGCTCTACGGTTTTCGGAATGAGCTCGGACAGCGCGCGGCCGTGCAAGTGCATCGCCCGAAACGCCATCACTTTGCTCACGAGCCCGACGGCCGTGCGGTGGTCGTAGAACCGCGCGAGCTGATCGTAAATCCAAGGCGCGCTGGTCGAGAGCCGTGCGAGCTTGCGATGGCTTTCGCCGCGGAACAGCCAAACACCGAACGGCCAGTTGCCGGCGTAATAGCGCATGGCCACCAGAAAGGAAATCCAGCGCGGAAACAGATTTCCCGCCACGGGCAGCAACAGCAACATCACCGCCAGAAACGCGGCCAAGGCCGCCGAGTCCACGTGCCAGGCCCTCACGTCCGGATGAGCCCAGAATAGCGCGAATCCGCCGTAGACGACCATGACGTTCCACTCGATAGGCACGCCCATGGGCACGTTGCTCATGACATACGCGTGTAACAACAGCATCAGCCCGATGCCCAGCCACAGCGACCAGCCGCCCGGCGACAGCAACACGATCAGCGGCACGGCCAACTCGAGCGCGGTGCCCAAGTGCCCCATCGTCACGGCCAGCGGCGAAGGGCGCAGATCGTCGGGATAGGCACGGTACATGCGCTTTCGCCAGCCGGCAAAGGGCGTGAACGGGCTGTTGCTCGTCATCACGCACACGACCGTGGGGAAATGGTGGTTCAGCTTGGAGATGCCCGCCCAAAACCACAAAGCCAGTTGCACGGACTTGGCGCCAGCGATCCAGTTCGGAGCAAACAGAAAGCAGACTGTGGTCGTCCAGTAGTGCTCGGATCGTAGCGCCAGAAAGATCGTCCGATCGGCAATCGCCAACAGCGGCACCAGCACCACGATGGGCACAAGCAGTTGCGCGTTGATCTCGGGCGCAATCAACGCGCGAACCAGCGCGACGATCAGCGCCAGATACAGCGCCACGTCGAGCCAGGTCCGCCGCGTGCCGCCGACGATCGGTAGCGCCGGAAACAGCGCCAGCTTGGTCGTGCCCGGTCGCAGGAAATACAGGAATCCGCCGATAGGCGGGAAGTAACGGCCGGTAAGCGGCCCACTGCCGCAGCCGAACCCGAGTCCTTCGAACAGCATGCTCCACAAGATGGCCTTCTGAAAGGCCAGCGGCTCGAGCCACCACGTGCCGAACGTGGACAGCCCGCCCAGACTCGGCGAGCAGCGGCAGAAGAGCACCCAGATCTGGATGTAGAACAGGATCTTGATCACATAGATCAGATAGACGCCGCGCGGCGCGCCGTATCCTTCAAGCGCCCAGGCCTGGCAAACCGCGCGAGCGCGTTCGGCGTACGGAAGTTGCCGCCACGCGAGCGGATCGTACGGCGGGAGTTGGGGTTGAAAGAGGCTCACGGCATACCGCAGCAAGAAGTGTGTACCCAAACGTCCGACGAGTCGCGCCGCGACGTTATGGTAGCGACCCCGCCGCGCGACAGAAATATCGCTGGGCGCAATCGCGGCCCGCGCCTCCCCCCGCCATTTGCGCGCAAATTAGCTGCCAATTGCCGGTGGATTTGATGTATACTGGCCACGCCCGCGCTGTTTCGACTCGATTATCAGGCGGACGGCCGAGTCAAGGGCACCTGCCCCGCGAATATTGGTTTAGGCAATCGTAGTATGCACCGCATTGCTCCCATCACGCGTCGCACGGCCCTGCAGATCGGTGGATTGGGGATGCTGGGGCTGACGATGCCCAAATTGCTGCGCGCCGCCGAGCGGAGCGTTGGGCTGCCGGTGCGGGCCAAATCGGTTATCTTTTTGTACCAGTTTGGCGGCCCGAGCCACCTGGATACGTTCGACCTGAAGCCCGACGCGCCCGCTGGCATCCGCTCGCCGCTCGGCTCAATCGCGACCAGCATGCCCGGCTTGCGAATCTGCGAGATGCTGCCCGAGACGGCCAAAGTGATGGACAAAGTAACGCTCGTACACGGCGTCCATCACAATATGAAGAACCACAACTCGGCCTCGTACTACGCGCTCACCGGGCACGCGCCGCCGGTCGACGACATCCGCCTGAACGACACGGACCAGTTGTTCCCGGCCTATGGCAGCGTGGTCGATCGATTTGCGCCGTCACCGAGCGCCTCCGACGCGGGAATGCCGAAGTTCGTGTCGTATCCGTACGTCATTCGCGATGGATCGATCACGCCGGGTCAGCGTGCCACGTTTCTCGGCAAGGAGCACGATCCGCTGTTAGTGACCGAAGACCCTGCCAAGCCAAGCTTCCGGTTGCCCGCGTTGAGCCTGCCGGAGGGCATGTCCAGCGATCGATTGGCTAACCGCCGTGCGATGCAGCAATTTGTCAATCGCCAGGCCGAGTGGCTGGACACCACGGCCGAAGCGCAAGGCCTCGATTCGTATTACGAGCGCGCCTTGTCGATGCTCACCACGTCGCGCGTGCGAGACGCTTTCGACCTGTCGGCCGAGCCGGTCGCCGTGCGCGAGCGCTACAGCAGCACGACCTACGGGCAAAGCTGCCTGCTCGCGCGGCGCCTGGTCGAAGCGGGCGTCAAGTTCGTCAACGTCTACTTCTCGCCCAACATCGGCGGGCGCAGCAGGACGAGCGGCGGCTGGGATACGCACGGATTTGACGGCTCGCGGATGTACGAGATTCTTCCCAACTGGCAGTTGCCGCAGACCGATCACACGCTGCCCGTGCTGTTGACCGATCTCGACGAGCGCGGCCTGCTGGACGAAACGCTGGTGGTATGGATGGGCGAATTCGGGCGAACCCCGCGGATCAACAAGAACAACAGCCGCGACCATTGGCCAAGCTGTTACACGGTGCTGATGGCCGGCGGCGGCGTGAAACGCGGCTATCGCTACGGCGCGTCAGACCGCGACGGCGCCTTTCCGGACACCGGCGCCGTCCGGCCCGACGACGTCGCGGCCACGATTTTCGCGCTGTTGGGCATCAGCCCCGAGACGTTGATGTACAACGCCCTGAACCGACCGTTTGCCATCAGTAGCGGCGCGCCGATCACGGGCATCATGACCTGATGCGCTAGCGGAACTACTTCTTCGCCACCGCGCGGCGCGAGATCGGATAAGTCGATCCGCCCAGGTGCATGGTGAGACCGGCCACCTGGTCGGGCTCTTTCAGGTTGAACACCAGCTTGCCGGCCGTATGCCGCAGGACAAACTCGCTTGGCGAACGGGGTACCAGGTCGATGATCTGGCCGGTCTCCATGTGCAGTTGCAGATGGTCGTCAACCAGCACAATGCGGCCGAATTCGCCGAGAATGCTGCCATAGTCACCCGCGAACTTCTGAAGCTCGGCCGGCGACATCTCGACCGTGGCCGGCGATTGCTCTGCCAGGGCGCCGGGTTTGAGTTGCGCAGGCAACTTGCGCAACCAGATGTTGCGATAGCGCACCGGATTGCCGTGATCTTGCAGCGACAGCGGCAACTCCTCGGCGTGTTGCTGGTACGGCGCGTGCTGCAGCCACGTAGTAGGGCCGAACAGCTCGACGTTGTCTTGCACCAGCACTCCGTTGTGGACGACCGTGATGCGCGCCGCTTGCGCCAGCGTGCCGTCGGCGTGGAACCGCGGCTGGCGAAACACGATGTCGTAGCTTTGCCACTCGCCCGGCGGCAGGCACGCATTTACCAGGGGCGGATACTGGCCATAGATGGCGGCGGCCTGGCCGTCCGCATAGGTGTCATTCTCGTACGAGTCGAGCACCTGCACCTCGTACAGCCCCATCAGAAAGATGCCGCTGTTGCCCCGTCCTTGTCCGCTGCCGACCGCGGGCGTTGGCGCCGCCCATTCGACGTGCAGTTGCACGTCGCCAAACTTGTCAGCGGAAAAGATGTAGCCGCTGTTGGGCACGGACTCCATATACCCGTCGGCGACGCGCCACTTTGCGGGTCCGCCTTCGGCGTCGCGCCAGTCGGCGAGATCCTTGCCGTCAAACACCACGATGGCATCCGAGGGAGGCGCCAGGGGCAATGCTTGCTTGCCCGGCGTGACCACCGGCGGCCGCTCGCGCTGCATGTCGTGGGCCAGCCATCGCATGGGCATTTGAGCGGCCAGGGGCGTGAACATGGTCAACCAGAATCCAACAGCCAGCAATACGGCGGGTCCCACGGTGTGTGGCATCCGAAGTGTCTCCTGAAAGTGAGTGTAACAACAGCGAGCAAACCAGCGCGAGAGGAATACAGCACCAAGTGCCGTGCCCTCCCTCTTCGGCTCTGTTTGACGTTAACCTGCCAAGTCGCGGCTCGCAACGCCCGGCAGCTGTGCCATGCTGGCATGGATCCTGCCACTGGGGCAGATGTGCGACCTGCCTGCCAGGCATCACGGGACGTCCCGTCGGCGACGAACGATCAACGCGGGTGAATCTGTCGGGGCGGAAACACCCGCTTCAACCCACGAACCGGGAGCGACCCCGTTTGGCATTTTGTTTGCTATCGTATGGGTGTCGCAAGCGGTCAGTCGCCGCGAGCACCGGTAAATGCGCGATGGCCCATTGCGCGGATGGCCAAGCCGATTTCATTCTACATGAGGAGCGAATCATGCATGCCTTGACAGTTCAGTCGGCGAAAGCGCCTCGCCTTACTATGGCAATTGCCACCGCGTTGGGGATCGTGCTGGTATGGGGCCCGTCGTCTGCGCTGCGGGCGCAGCAGCCTGCCGCCGCCGAGCAAGCGCCCCCCATCAAAACCAGCTACGATCAGATTGCGCCGGTGCTGATCGGCAAAGAAACCTATGAGGCAGTGGTCAAGCAGGACAAGGCCGACAAGCCGGACGTGATGGCCCGCCAGCAGAAGTTGTTGGAAGAGCGCTACGACCTGACGGCGCGTCCGGACGACACCGTGAAGATGTTTCGCGGCAAGCCGATCCAGGCCGGCGTTACCGTGCGCCTGCCGCAGGGTATGACCTGGCAGCGATTGGCTGAGATGTCGCCTGAGGAAATCCGCGACAAGGGGCTGCTTCCGCCGGGCTTTTTGCCACTGCCTCATCCCAAGCACCAGGTGGGCGGCATGCTCTTTCCGCAGATGGAGATCAAAGAGTTGAAGCGCCTGGAGCGGTTCGATCTCGACTTCGACCTGCCCGAGCATTTCCTGCCGGAATTTCCGCCGGCGATGTTTCTCACGACTCGGCCTGACCTGGGCGACGTTTCGCAGGGAAAACTGGTGACGGTGGAAAACTTTCAGGACCTGTTTGCCGGCGTGCTGAACGCCAAGGATCTGGAAGGACTGCGGCTGTTGGTCACGCAGTTTCCGCAACAGCAATTCAACGCCACGCGCGACCGCAAGACGGAACAGCCGATCGGCATGCAGGGCGTAAGCTGCTTCGACTGCCACGTCAACGGCCATACGTCGGCGGCCACGCATCTGGTGGGAGACATCCGCCCGCAGTCGCATCGCCGCCGCATCGACACGCCCAGCTTGCGCGGCGTGAACATTCAGCGGCTGTTCGGTTCGCAGCGGGCGCTCAAATCGATCGAAGACTTTACCGAGTTCGAGCAGCGAGCCGCCTATTTCGATGGCGACCAGGTTTCGGCGGCCGCCAAGGGAGTTAATCCCTTGGAACGCGGCAGCCAGGTACACTTCATGTCCGAGGTGCAGGAGTTGCTCGATTTTCCGCCCGCGCCCGGGCTGGAATGGGACGGCAAGCTCGACCCCCGGAAGTTCGCAGCCGATTCGCTGGAAATGAAAGGACAAGAGCTGTTTTTCGGCAAGGCGCAATGCGCCGTCTGCCATCCCGCGCCGTATTACACCGACAACCTGATGCACAATCTGAAGGTCGATCGTTTCCATAAGACGCAAACGATCAACGGCATGGTGGCGACCCAGCAGGGACCGATCAAGACGTTCACGCTGCGGGGGATCAAGGAATCGCCCCCCTACTTTCACGACGGCCGGCTGCTGACCCTGGCGGATACCGTCGAGTTCTTCAACCTGGTGTTGGAGTTGAAGCTGAACCAGCAAGAGAAGAACGCACTGGTCGCCTTCATGCAACAATTGTGAGGCGGCGCGGAATCGACTGCGTCACATCACGCGACGGCGGCGGCCGAAGAGCAAAAAGTAAACCAAGGCCGCCACGGCCAAGAGAATTGCCGACGGCTCGGGCACGGCGTTGATCGTCGCGCCGGAGTCCTCGGTCTCGTGATCGGCCGCGGTCAGCGAGCCGACGTGCGCTGCCATGTCCGGATCGGCAGCCGCTGCACCCCAGATCGTGTCCGTCAGGCTGGTGGATGCGTCGGGATCCTGCTTGGCTGCGGGCTGTGGAGCGTCGTCCTCCGGCTCGTGCGCTACAAGCGTTGAAATCGGTTCGTTGCCGGCAATGCTGGGCACGCGGGGGCTGGCCTGCGAGGCATCGGCCTGTGTGGTAGCGGTGGGCCGATCCTGGAACAGCGATTCGACGATGTCCATCTCAGCGTCCGGCGCGGCAAGCGCCGACGGCGCAGCGAACAACAGCGCGACCGTGACAAGCACTACGGAAACAAGCAATCGCATGGGCTGCCCTGACCGTGACGGGAATTCTGGCCGGAATCGGCCCCGTACCACGGACAAATCCATCGCCGGAAACTAAGAAAATCCTTCGCCGAGGACCATTATGCCGCGACCGGCGACTTCTGACAAGGAAAAATGAGGTTTTCCAGGTGAAATATTGGAAACTTTGCGCATCCCTCCAAGGGGGATCCACACGGACCGCCGGCGGAACCGATAGCAGCGGCAGGATTGGAAGCCAGTTCAAGCCCGCTAACCGCATGCTGAGAAATGCTGTCGTGCCGTTTTTCAACCTCGTCAAGTGCGAAGCAATGCTTCAAGCTGCGCGCAGAAGCGCAAAACAACGACTTACGTCGCCCTCGGCGGCTGGCGCAATGGCCGCTGCAGGCCTGCCGTCAGCGTCCCTCGGCGGCCCAGCGCTTCATCAACTCGATGTTCTGGCTCAGCTCGCGGCCCGCGGGTGTATCTGCACGCCGCGGTCCGCCCAGGTAGACGGCCATGTCGCTGTCGTACATCTTGGCCGGCTCCGGCTCTCGTCCACGATCGCCGGTTTGCTGCTCCCAGTCGAGCAGCCGCTGGCGCATTGCGAGTAGCATTTCGCGATGGGCCGGATCATCGGCCAGGTTGCGCAGCTCATGCGGATCGGCCGCCAGATCGTACAGCTCCTCGGGCGGCCTGGTGGGAGAGAATAGCAGCCGCTCTTGCAGCTCGTTGAGTTGGCCCTCGGCGTGCATAGCGCGCAACCGCCGGACGATGTCTTTGCTGTCCTTGTAGCGGTTGGGCTGCAGGTGGGGTCGCTCGTTGAGATAGTTGCGAATGTACTTGAAACGATCGCTGCGCACCGAGCGCATGTGTTCGACCGTCTCGTCGCAACGATCGCGTGCCGCAAACACGAGCTCGCGCGGCGCGTAATCGGCGGCCAACAGATCACGTCCTTGCATCCAGGCAGGAATCTCAATGCCTGCCAGCGCCAGCGACGTGGCGGTCAGGTCGATGTGCTCGACCAGATCGTCGCGCACGGCGGCCGACTTCACGCCCGGTCCGCGCATCACAAAAGGCACGTGCGTTCCCTCTTCGTACAAGAATTGCTTGCCGCGCGCGTGGCTGATGCCGTGATCGGTCATGAAGCAGACGACCGTCTGGTCGAGGATACCCTCGCGCTGGAGGCGATCCAGCACGTCGCCCACTTCCTTGTCGGTGTATCGCACCGTGTCGAGATAGCGGGCCCAGTCCTCGCGCAACACCGGGTCGTCGGGATAGTAAGGCGGCAACGTCACGTTGGCGGCTGCGGTCGGCTGGCCGAGCTCGCGGCGGACGCGCTGGGCCCACGCGTCGCTGGCGTCCACCTTGTTGGTGCGATACTTGCCGCCGTGGAGTTGCACCTGCATGAAGAACGGCTGGTCCGGCTTGCGACCACTCCAATCGGCGCCGTCGTAGATCTTCGGATCCCACTCGAAGTTGTAGTCGGACTTGCCGGGCTTGACCTCTGCGCCCAACGGCCCGCCCATGCAGGTGTAGTAGCCCGCCTGCTTAAACAGCGCCGGCACGGGCACGACGCCGCCGGTCAAATGAATCTTTTTGGTGCCGCGGCCGCTGCGGTGATGGTGCGCGCCGATGGTGGTCTGGTAACAGCCGGTAATCAGCGCCGAGCGGCAGGGCGAGCAAACCGGCGCAGTGACGAACGTGCGGCTGAATTGCGTCCCTTCGCGCGCCAGCCGATCGACGTGCGGCGTGGCGATCAGCGTCTCGCCGTAGCACGAGAAGTTTGCCGACATGTCGTCGACAAAGATCCACACGATGTTCGGGCGCGACGGCGGCGGTGCAGCGTGCAGCAACGGCCCGGGGCCGTCCAGGGTCCAAAACATCAGGCCAGCGAGTGAAACTGCAACCAGGACGTACCGAGGCATGAGGCTGTCCTTTCCGCGCGAAATTGGTCCCCAAAGAGCGTTCATTCTAATTGCCCGGATATGTCGGGCATACCGCCCGTGCCCATCCGGCGGCCACGCTGAAGTCCGCGCGACCAGCCTGCTTGCAGCGAGCGTGCGCGGCGGCACGTGCCTGCTCAGGTTGGGGGCTTCGCGGCGGATCGCAGCATCTTCGGCATGCGGATTGCAACATCGTTCTGCTGGACTAGCAGGCTGCTGAAGAACTCAACAGCCTGCAACATCGCAGGGATGCGATGACAGAATAGCGACGTAAGTTGTTATTCTGCGAGCCGTGCGGAGCTTTGCTTCGCACTTGGCGAGGTTGGAAAATGCCACGACGGCATTTTTCAACAGGCGGCTAGAGCAACGGATGAAGAGGAAGGAAGGAGCGCGACGATGACCTCGACAACGCAAGGAGTGTTTCATGCTGACCGAAAAAGTGCCGCCTGCGACCATTCGCTGGCCCGACGCGGCCACTCAGATCGACGTACACGAGCCGCACGAATTGAGCTTCTGGGCGAGGCGCCTGCGCGTGAGCCGCGAGATGCTGAAGCGCGCCGTGACGAAAGTCGGCCCGCGACATGTCGACGTCGATCGCTATCTGTATCAAAAGCGATCAGTGTTCACGCACAACTAATCCCCGGCCTGCCGCGCGCCAGCCTGTGGCATCCGCCCAAGCTGCCGTAGGAACCCCGCCGGGTTGCGCGAGCATAGGGCTCAGCCGGCAACAGATTCAGGACCACCTTCAATATCCGCCCGGAGGATTTTAGTGGGAGCGCTCTCGATGTAGAATGCGGCCTTGCCTTCCGTGGCCGAGGCCGTGTCCCCATCGCGAGGAAGTTCGGGCGTGAGTTCGCTAGCGAATGTAGTCCGCAAGTGTGGTCAAAAGGTGCGCATCACCGAGTCAGACTATGCACTAGTCGCGCAGGCATTGTCTACTTCAAACAACCTTGATGCGATCGACCGCGATGGCGAGAACGCGTTGGGGCTTGCTGTCGAATTCGGCGACAAACGACTCGTCAAGCTAGTGCTCGACGCAGGTGCCAATCCGAATCGATCATGTGTGCTTGGCTATCCCTTGGACATCGCCGCCGGCAAAGGGCAATCGGAAATCGTCGCGATGCTCCTCGATGCTGGCGCCGAGGTTGATGGCAGGGGCGAAGACGGCGGAACCGCTCTCAGTAGCGCTTCGGCCGCGGGGCATGCGACCGTCGTCCGGCAACTTCTGGAAGCTGGCGCTAACGTGCGTCACAAGGATCGCTATGGCAATCGAGCCATCATCTATGCTGCCGAGAAAAAGCACGAGGAAATCTGCGACATCCTCGCGCCCGCTTCGACACCCAAGGACAGGCAACGCGCCGCATTGATCGTCAAACTCAAGCGCCAGGGGCCGCCCAGCGAAGCCGTCAAGCGCTTCGATCGGGCTGCTTGGGACGGCGACGTCGACCTCGTGTGCGATTACCTCCGAGAAGGCGGCGATGTTAACGTGATGACGGCCGGCGGAAGCACTGCGCTTTTCGGCGCCGCCAACCGAGGGCACCTGGGAATTGCCCAACGGCTGATCGAGCATGGTGCCGACGTGAATCATTGCAATGAAAATGGCGATTGCGCTCTTGATTACGCGGCAGCAGGCGGCCACCAGTCCACGTACGACTTACTTTATCCACTGACGGCAAAAGGATTGCGCAGGCGCGCGGAGAAGGGCAAAGCCGTACGCATCCACAATGGAAGTTGGAAGGAGGAAATCGCACCTCCAAGAACCACAAACCCGCTGATAATTGCGATTCGCCAACACGATGAGGGCGGAGTTGAGAGCGCCTTGCGAAACGGAGTTTCGCCGGATTCCCGAGACGAGGAAACGGACCGTAATGCCCTTGGCATGGCCGTTCGATGCGGAGGCGACCGAGTCCTGGAACTCCTGCTCGGCGCAGGCGCTGACCCCAACTCGAACGAAACCAATGAACTTCCGATCATCACCGCGGTGTACCAGGGAAGTGCATCGGCCGTGTCGATGCTGCTAACGGCCGGCGCCAGCGCCGACGCAACGGATAACAAGGGGGTGTGTGCGCTCGTTCACGCGGCCCGCCTGGGACATCGTGAGATCGTCAAAGTGCTGCTGGATGCCGGCGCAGCCCAGCCGCCCACGAAACCGAGCCATGCGCCCATCGTTATCGCGGCCGCAAACGGTCACAAGGAGATCTGTGAGCTGCTTGAACCGCATTCGTCGACGCGGTCGCAGGAACTCGCGGCACTCGAATTGCGAATCCATCAATGCGGCGTGAGTTACGCTATTCGTGTGCTTATGGCCGACGCAGGCCTCGGGCGCATTAGAAAGATCCAAGATTATATCGCCGCGGGCGGCGACGTGGACGAAGTTGACCAGATTGGACAGACGCTGTTAAGCCATGCGATCACCAGTAAGAGTCTGGAGTTAGTCAATCTGCTTGTACAGTCGGGCGCGAACGTAAACCATCGGGATACGTTGGATCAATGTCCGCTGAAACTGGCGGCGATCGAACGAACGTCGAAGATCTACGACTATTTGTATGCTCTGTCGAACGAAGAATCCCGCGCCGATGGAGAGCGTTTCAAACAGTCACACTGGAAGTACACGCCTTCTGACTGAGTCGCACTTCAGCACGAGTCAGTCGGATCGATCAATTATCCGCAGTGTCCGTCTTCGGCACGCTATCCCCGAACCGCTCTTCCCAGCGCTGCATGATTTCTTTCCAGTTGGTGAAGACGACTTGCTCGCGCTCGAGGAATTTTTTGATCTCGGGGTCGGCGAACATTTCGGCTTCCCAGGAGCGCTGCTTCCAGGTGCCGGTGATGGCTCGCAGCGTGTCGCTGAGGACCGAGGGGTGGAAGATCACTTCGTTGATGCCGGGCTCCATCGAGCGCACCAGTTCGTAGAACTTGTCGCGTTTTTCTTCATAGGTGTCGCCCTCGGGCACGGCGTGGAAGTCGTCGAGCTTGGGCAGCTTGTATTCGGACAGTAGCTGGATCGATGCGTCGGTGATCGGGTAGCCCTGCTTCTTGAACTTGGCCACCACGCGCGGCGACTGCTCGACAACCATGGCTGGGATGCGATACTCCTCGGCCACCTTCAGATAGGCTTGGGTGAAATCGAGCCGCACGTAGAGCGTGCCCATGTGGGTGTCGATGTGGCCGGGCCGAGTCCCCTTGGCGATCGCTCGGTCGACCTGCGCGCGAATCTCTTTGTCGACTTCGCCGGGCCGCGCGTTGGTGGCCGTTTCGATCTGGCTGCGCCACAAGAAGCCTTCCTTGTCGACCATGCCGGGCACGATGTCGCGCCCCGCGACCGGTCCCCAGCGATACCAGCGCCACTCGCTGTTCATGGCCAGGTGCAGCCCGAGATCCAAGTCGGGATGCTCCTTGTACCAGTCGGCCATTTCGTTGTACCAGGGGCATGGCACCATCAGCGCGGCCGACTGGATGTGCCCTTCGGTCAGATAGGGCTTGGCCGCCTGGTTGGCTTCGTAGCACATGCCGATATCGTCGGCGTGCAGCATCAGCACGATCTTGTCGGCCGGATAGCCGAGCTTCTCGGCCCAGGTTTCAGCGTGCGCCGCGGAAACGGCAGACGCCAGCACGGCAAAACTTCCAAGTGCGATCAAACAGAGCCGTCGGAGCAAGATAACAGTCATGACGCGGAAGACCTTTAGCGAGTGGCGGCGGAGGTTCGTGACGGAGTTGCGGACAGGTCCGCGGGATTGGATTTGATTCTGGATCGCCCGGCAGCGCGCGTCAAGCAGCGCGTTTGGTAGCTGAACTCGCAGGCCTTCAGAAGCATGCGCGTTCCTGGTAGCTGAACTCGCAAGAGTTCAGATAGATGCACGGCGGGCTGAATTCTTGCGAATCCAGCTACGGGCTCTGCACGGGGGGCTGAATTCTTGCGAATCGAGCTACGAAATCACTTGCTGCTCGCGGCCGTGATCGCACTCTCCTCAAACACCGCGTGGTTGATCACGCTGCGGGATTCCGACGTGTACACGATGTGGATCTTGCCGTCGGCCGCTTGGATGGCGTAGGGATACGCGTAGTCGTGATCGCCGGTGGCGATGTCGCGGCGATGCGGATAGCTCTTGTCGCCGTCGGTCGAGATCGCCACGGCCAGCGGCGTGCGGTCGGTGCCGCTGTCGTTATAGACCAGCAGCAAGTGGCCATTTTGCAGCTTGATGAAGTCGACGGCCGCGTTGGGATTGGGGAACTTCGAGTCCTGCCCCTCGCTCCAGGTGACACCGCCATCGCGCGATTCGCTGCGCACGATGAAGCCTTCGGTGCCGGGGCCATAACCACCGCCGCGCCGACAATAGGCCACCAGGTAGTCGTCGGTAATCTGCGCTACGGCCGGCTGGATGTTGCCGCGCTTCGAGCGGATGCGTTTCGATTCGCTCCACTCTTCGGTCCGCGGGTCGAACCGCAAAAACAGCGACGTGCTGTCGGCGCCGACCACTTCGGTGTCGTGCCCCGTCTCGTGATAGATGGGCAGCAGGTAGTCACCGCTTGCCAGCACGATCGGCTGGCCGCGCACCATCATGCCTTCGTCGAGCGCCACCAGGAACGAGTCGGACCAGGTACGGGCTCCATCGCGCGAGATCTTGGCTTTGATGCGGGAGGTCGACCAGGTGTCGCCGAAGCGGCAAACGTAAAACAGCCACACCAGCCCGTCGGGCGCTTGCCAGACGACCGCATTGCCATCCGAGCGAAACGGCGTATCGGCGATCACCTCGGGCTCGCTCCAGACGTTGCGATCCTTCTCTTTGCGCATGCCATAGACGGCCGTCACGTCGGCATATTCGCCGTCGCCGCCGTAGTAGGCGATGTACAAGTCGCCGTTGGCCAGTTCCTCGATCGAGGCCGGATGCTTGTACTTGCCCGGAAACTCCGGTCCGATCACGCGCTCGTAAACGATGTCGTCGGCCGCCGCGCAGAGCGGGCCACAAACGGCAAGCAGCAGGAGAGGCAGGCAGTATTTCACGGTGTAGGTTCCGATGATCGCCGGGGTGGGCGTGGTCTGGCGTGTGCCGTGCCATTATGTCGTGGTGAAACGGGCCATACCAGCATCAATAGCGAGGAAACCTACTCGTCGCCCAGCCGCACGTGGATTTTGCCGTCGCGAGTGATCCAGCCGCGGTGCATGCCGGGTGTATTGTAGGGGGCGGCGAAGTTGCCCTTCGAGTCCAGCGCGATCACGCCGCCGTCGCCGCCGGCCGGCTTGAGCTTGCGCATGATGACTTCGTCGGCCGCGGCAGCCAGGGACATGCCCTGATACTTCATCAAGGCGCCGATATCGTAGGCCACGGCCCAGCGAATGAAGAACTCTCCGCGTCCCGTGCCACTGACGGCGCACGACTCGTTGTCGGCGTACGTTCCAGCGCCGACGATCGGCGAATCGCCCAGCCGGCCGAACAGTTTGTTCGAAGTGCCGCCGGTGGAAGTGCCGGCCGCCAGGTTGCCCTCGGCGTCGAGCGCCACGGCGCCCACCGTGCTCCAGGGTTCGCGCTCCACGTCGCGCGCATTCTCGTTGCGTGTTCGCGAGGTTTCCTCGCGCAGTTCGCGTTGGTGCTGCTCCCAGCGCCGCTCGGTGCGAAAGTATTCCGGCGCGACGATCTCCAGTTGGTTCTGCTCGGCAAACGCTTCCGCGCCGGGGCCGACCAGCAGCACGTGCTTCGTTTTCTCCATCACGGCGCGGGCGGCGCTGATCGGGTTTTTGATGGTCGTGACGAAGCCCACCGCGCCGGCGGCGCGAGTCTTGCCGTCCATGATCGAGGCGTCCAGCTCGTTGCGTCCGGCACGAGTGAAGATCGCGCCCTTGCCGGCGTTGAATTGTGGCGAGTCTTCCATCACGCGAATCGCCGCCTCGACCGCGTCGAGCGGCGTGCCTTGCGGACGATTGAGCGCCGCGTACCCGGCTTCCAACGCACGCGTCAGGTCGGCACGCAGCGCCCGATCCGACTTGGCATTCAACTCCGCGCGCCGGCCACTGGTGCCGCCGTGAATTCCCAGCACGACCTCCGCTGTCGACCAAGGTTCTGCGGAGGCACTCATGCACGTCCCAACTAGCAACACTGCGACGGAACCGAACAGGCGATACGACATCCCAAACTTCCCCTCGACATGGCGAATCGACATCAAGCATCCAGCGGCTGGCTCAAGAATACGCGACACCTCGTCGCGCTGCAACGTTCCAGCGGTCGGGTTGCGGTACGGCCGCGGCAAGCCGATGATAGACCCTTGCGCCCGACCCTTTTCCCGCCGAGCGAGCCATGACCGACCACGTTTCGTCGACCAGCGCCACGTCGCCCCAGGCCGCACCCGGATTTGCCGCCGGCCAGGTCGTCCTCAGGCCGCGCAAAGCGCGACCGTTCTACGGTCGGCATCCCTGGGTGCTGGCTTCGGCCGTTGCGCGCGTCGAAGGCACGGTGGTCGACGGCGACGTGGTTGACTTGCACAGCGACACCGGCAAGTTCATCGCGCGCGGACTCTACAACGGCCAAAGCCGAATTCGCACGCGGCTCTACACCTGGGACAACACGCAGGCACTCGACGACGCGTTCTTTCGCCAGCGCCTGACTTCCGCGTTGGCTTGGCGTACGCGGCTGGGGCTCGACGCGGCCGACGGCGCCGCGCGGCTGGTGTTCAGCGAGTCCGACGGGCTCAGCGGGCTGGTGGTGGATCGCTACGGGCCGTATCTCTCGGTACAGGTGACGGCGCTGGCCATGGCTCAGCGGCTCGAGGCACTTATGGATGCCCTGATCGAACTGACCGGCGCACGCGGCGTGTTCATTCGCACCGAAAAGGGCGTGGCCGCGGCCGAGGGCATCGAGCTGCGCGACGGCCTCTATCGCGGCGAGGCGCCGAACGGCCCGGTGTTCATCTTCGACAACGAGCTGCGCTACGGCGTCGATCTGGCCGAAGGGCAAAAAACGGGCTTCTACCTCGATCAGCGCGACAATCGGCGCGTGGCTGCGAGTTACTTTCGCAATCGCCGCGTGCTCGATATGTTCTGTTACAGCGGCGGCTTCAGCCTGAACGCCGTCATACACGGCGCAGCGCGTGAAGCGATCGGCTTCGACGCCAGCGAAAAGGCCGTGGCGCTGGCCCGTGCGAACGCTCAGCTCAACGGCGTGACCAACGCGCGTTTCGAGCTCTCCGATTGCTTTGCGGCACTGGAATCCATGGCGGCCGCAAACGAGAAGTTCGGCGCGGTGGTGCTCGATCCGCCCAAATTCGCGCGCAGTCGCAGCGCCGTCGCCGATGCCTTGCGCGCCTACCATCACATCAATCGGCTGGCCGTCAACGCGCTTGAGCCCGACGGCATCCTGGTGACTTGCAGTTGCTCGGGCCACGTGCTGCGCGAGGATTTTCAGAACATGCTGTTGGGCGTGGCCGAGCAAACCCGCCGCGACATTCAAATCCTGGAAATGCGCGGCGCCGCCCCCGACCACCCCACCAGCGTCACCTGCCTGGAGAGCGAGTATCTGAAGTGTTTTGTTTGTCGAGTGGTGTAGAGAGGCGGTAGGCGGTAGGCCGTAGTCTGTAGGACGACGAGGATTTCGTTAAGGCTTTCGCTGTTGGATCGGTCGTTCATTGGGAGACGCCAAATGCGAGATCATACGAAGCTGCGGGCGTTTGACTTGGCGGACGAACTGGCCCTTGCGGTTTATTCGGCGACTCGGGATTTTCCGCGCGAGGAGCAGTTTGGCTTGACTTCACAGTTGCGCCGATCGGCCGTCTCGATCGCGTCGAACATTGTCGAGGGGAGCGCACGCGATTCGCTGGCAGAGTATGTTCGCTTCCTCGGCATGGCCTATGCATCGTCGCGCGAACTACAGTATCAACTGACGCTCGCTCGGCGTCTTGGCTATCTTGGACAGCAGCATGCCGAAAAATTGGAGTCGGCCGCGACGGAAGCGGCCAAGGTTTTAAACGGTCTGCTGCGAGCATTGCGACAGAAAACCTAGTCGGGGCCCTCCCTTTCCCTGCAGCCTACAGCCTACGGCCTGCTTGGCCAGCCGCTCTTGACCCTCTTGCCGTCTTGCGTACGATAAATCCCAGTGCCGGCACGAACGTGGTGTTGGCGGGACCTGTCGACCCAATCGCTGCCAGGCTGGACTGGCGGGGAGCGGGATGGTCATGTTGGAAAGGAGGTGGTCTATGAGTAGTGGCAACCAGAGGTGGCTCGTTTGACGCGCCAGCCGACGGGCTGCTGGACCCATCCGAACCAATTCGGTGGGGCCCGTCAGACAGCCAGGTTCTGAAACCGATAACGGTGGGACCGGCCGAAGCTTCGACTTCGGCCGGTTCTTTTCTTGCCCTGCGGGGGCCGGTGCGTCGTCCCCCGCGTCCCCCCCTGCAACCGCTACAGCCACACTCGGGGCTTGGCGCAACCCTTCCGCCCGCTAGTTCCCGTTGCCCGGCGGCGGCGCATCCGCACTTTCCGAGGCAGAAACTGATTTCAAACTTGTTGCAGAGCCGAACGTGCTAAGATAGCATGACTGCTCAAAGTAGAGCACCCTGGAACAATTTGCCGATTGCGGAGGTGATTCGGATGTTGCGGATTGGCAAGACCGTTATTATTTGGACCACTGTCGTTTTGATGGCGGTCGATCCTGCCTCGGCAGGTCTGTTTTGTCGATGGCGCGGCTGTGCTCCACGGCGATGTCACGTCAACCGATGCTACCCGTGCTATACCTATTGCCCGCCGTGTCCGCCGGTGAGCTGCTGCACGACGACACCGGCTGCGCCGACCGCTCCTGCGGCGCCGGTGGTGCCTCCGCCGGCACCACAGCCGACGCGTG
>JBGSYQ010000162.1:0-10175 GCA_041750795.1 Pirellulales bacterium
CACCAGCACGCCGCCGCGCGCCAGGTCGACCCACAGCGTGCTGTTCGACCCGGTGAACCACGCGGCGGCTCCACGGTTGGCGACGCGAGCGTCGTGCCAGGCGACGGCCAACAGGATGCCGACAACAAGCGCATGCCCCACACCCAATGTGTTGTATGCCAGCCAATTCCCCTGGTCCCAGCGGCCCGCGATGGCCGCAGCCAGCACAGCGGCCACGCACATGCTCGCGCCCAGCAAAGCAACGCTCATGCGTCGCCGCGCTGCCACAGCAAGCCAGGCGCCCGCGGCGACGACACTCGCCACGCTCAGCAATCCCCAGGCGTCGGCAAGCTCGGCGTTCATCACGCGCGTTTGCGCCGGAAGTCCTTGTGGATGAACGAACAAGTCGCACCACGCCCAACCGAACACAAGTAAGAGCAGGGCCGGCGCCAGCGCGATTTGCGTGCCCAGCGGCGCGCCGATGTCGATGGGAGCATGGTCGCCCCGACGACGTTGACTCAATCGAAGCAAGGTAACCCAAGCGGCGCCGTAAGTCGCCGCGACCACGGCATTGAGCTGGGCCAGGCGAATCCACACCGCTGCGTCGAACACCAATCCGCCGGTGCGCGGCGCTAGCAGAAAGCCCGCGGTGGCGGCCGCGCTTCCGACCAGTCCGCCGGCCAGGGCAAACCCGGACGATCGATTGCTGAGTGCATAACCCACCAGCGTGACCGCCACCAGCATCAACGGCACACCGTAGGATGCCGCCAACCCCATGCGGCCAAAGAGGGACGACGGTTCGGGACCGACGATCGGACTGCGCACCAAGGCGATGCCGATTTCGTAGAGCACGACGGCCAGCACCGGCGCCACCGCCAACACCATGGCAATTGCCGCACTCACCGGCCGCCAGAGCGCCGGCGGCTGGCGCTCGACGTTGGCCTTTTGCTGTGCAAGTGCCCATAGACCTGCCGACGCCAAGAGCGCTACGCCGCACAGCAGCCAGAGCACGGTCCAATCGCTCAGCAATTGCTCGACCTGCCGCGAGCGGGCCAGCGCCGCCATACCGGTTGAAACCATCATCACCAACGGTGTCGCCAGGCCTAGTGCCAACACGAGCCAGCTAGCCTGCGAGCGCAAGTCGCCGCCGGCCTGTTGCGGCTGCCACCCCTCCAGCGCGAGGCGCTTTGGCAAGTTGCTGCGGGCCCAGATTGGCGCGGATGCCAGCACCAGCCACGCGGCTGATGTCCAACGCAGCGCGCTGGCCACGGCCACGTCGGACTCGAAACGGCTCGCCACGAGTGGGCATGCAACGAACGTCACCGTCAATAGCGCCAGCAACCAGGCGGTGGAGCGGCGTTGATAGACGAGCGCGGCAGTCGCCAGCAATACGGCCCCCAGCAGCAGCCAACTGCCCCCCTCAGCCGCATGCGATTGTGGAATGTCCTGCAGCGCAAAGGAAGCGACCTCTGGCACGACACGTACACTGCTGACCGCGTGCGGCCCAGCACCGCTGCCAACGCTATCCCGCGGCGCCAACTCCTGGCACGCGCCGGGCCACGCGGCATAGGCGCCGATTGCGAGCACCAGCGCGATCAGGCCGCCCGCCGTCCAGCGATCGACCGACACCCACGGCGATAAGAGGACTCGCTGGATGTGCGCCGCGACGCTCGTTGACGAAGCTCGTGCGGCTCGTCGAGCGACGATGATGCGCAGCACGGTCCAGGCCAGTGTCAGTCCCGCCAGTGCGACACCGATCGCTTGCAGCGTCCAAGGATCGAGCCACGGCCAGCGCGACGCGGCAAACCAGGCGCGCTGTTCCAAGAGCGCGCCAACGCCAAACGCGGTCGCGGCAACAAGGCCGAATTGCATCAGCATAAACGTGGTGCGCTGACCGCTGTAGACTCCCAAGGCCAACCACACGCAGGCCAACCACAACCAGCGCGTTGCTTCGAACGCAGACGTGGCCGTTGATGCCAGCCAGACGAGCCATACCGCGGCGGCCACCGACGCCAGCAGCGCGGCGCTGGCCAGCACGTCACCCAGGTGGCTGTCGCGGAGTGTCAACTTCGGAACACGGCCAAGCCAGGCGATCGCCACGCAAAGCGAGCTGTACAACAACACGCACTCCAGCGCCACTGCAAGCTGGCTTCCCGGCAACGGATAGCGAAACATGAATCCCTGGATCACGGCGGCCAGCAACAGCGCGGCGCCGATCCAGGCGAATGTTGCACGGGGCTGCCGCGCGGCAACGACCAAGGCTCCGGCCGTGTAGAGCAGATAAACCCAGGCTGCGCCGTGTGGGTCGCCCGCGCGGCCAAGGCCGAACCAGCTCACCAGCGCCACGCTGACCGTCGCCAGCGCGATTGCCGTAATCGCCAGAACGCCGCTTTCGGTCGACAGCCAGCGCTGCGGCGCGAGCGCGCGCCGACGAGCAACCAACGCGATCGCCGCATACGCGATCACCAGCGGCGGCAACAGCGCGCCCGAGTTGCCGGAGATGATTGTTTCGGCCAGGGCGCGGGGCGGTTGTCCGCGCCACTCCAACTGTCCTTGGAAGAGGTAGACGCCCAGCAAGTATCCCAGCGCCATGCATGCCGCAGCCAACAAATGGGCGGCCGGCAATCCCAGCCGCCAGGCCAGCACGGTGAAGACGATAAACTCGAGTAGCGCAACCGGCAACATGGCCGCCGGATCGGGCCAGCCAACGACCAGTCCTGCCAGAGAAACCAGCGCGCCGAAAACGGCGACGCTCATGCCGGCAGTGCGCAGCGCGGCCAGTTCGCCGCCGCTGAGTTTCTGCCAAATGACGACACCGGCAAATAGCGGTACTGCGCCCCACAGGCTCACTCCGGCCGACAACTCGCGCAGCACGTCCAGCGGCTGCTCGCTTTTGACGAGCAACAGTCCCAGCGGCACTAGCGCCGCGAACGAAGCCACGCCCATGAACTTGAGCAAGCCGTTGACGTCGTCTTCGCTGGCCCGTCCGCAAGCCGAGAAGCGCCAACTCGTCCAACCGCCGGATGCGGCATAGCAACCGAGGGGCAACGCCGCGAGGGCCCAGATTGTCGGCAGATCGGCGCCAGGCCCGGCGAAACGACGCACCAGCAACTGCGAAAGAGACGGCACGACCACGCTGGCCGCCAACACCGCCGCGCCGTTGGCCACGAGCACGCGTCCGGCGAAGAACAGTAGCGCCGAGAACAAGACCGTGGAGACCAATTCGCCCCCCAGCGTCAACGGATGGTTCGCGGCACTGCCCGAGGTGAACGCGGCGATGGCCAGAAAATTCAGCGGCACCAGCAGACTGCCGATCATCAACAATCCCTGGCTCGTGGTGTGCAGTCGCCAGCGGTGTTCGCTGTAGAACCCAACGCCGAAGATGCCGGCGGTGATGCCGTTGAACAACAGGAACTTCAGCAGCGGGCGCTCGGCAATGTCCGACCAGAAGCTGATCACCAGCGCGATCGAGCAGCAGACTATCAGCAATCCACCGACCAGCTCGCCCCAGCGGATGTTGCGCTCCTCCATGAACGCCGCCAGCCAATCGGCCCAGGAAGCGCGCGCTGGCGGTGTCGGTCCAGCGCCGGCGGCGACGGCGACCAGAGGTGCATTGTCAGCAACGGCGTGCTCTTGAGCGCGGCGCTGGCGAAAACGATCGGCACGCTGGCTGACAGGCACGTTGTCCGCGAGCTCGCGCTCGCGCGAGGGCGACGGTACTTCGGCTTCGAAGCTCTCTGGCTGCCGTGGAACGTCAACGATTTCGGCAACGACGGCTTCTTCTTCTGGTATCGGTGTTGCAACCGTTGCCGCGGACGCGATGCGTTCGGCAGTTAGGGATTGCTCCGCGGTGACGGCTTTGAGCAGTCGCTCGGCCACAGCGGGCTCGACCAGTCCGCAGGCGCCGATGCGCTGGATGTGCTTTTCCAAGGCACGCAGCACAACTACCGGTTGTTCTAAATCGCCGGACGTCGGCGCCGGCCAATGGCACGCGTCGCAACGCGGGCCGGCAAGCGGCAAGCCGCAACGCGGACAGTTTTCGATGCTCGTTGGCGGTGCAGTCTCCGCCCGGCGGTCGCCAAAGAGAGCAGCAATGCCGACCCACAGGCCGTGGCCAACGACGGCGACAACCGCCAGCACTAAGAACAGGATCAGGAGTGCTTCGGGCATGCGACTGTCCGGCGTGCAAAACGTCCGTCCTGCGGACAAGCGATCAGCGACCAACAGGCATCGAAAACGTACGACATTCGGCTGGCAATTCGACGCCGCAATTGCTCCAGCGATCGCGCCAAATGTACCGCTTGCAGCGGATCTCTGCTTGCGGCGCGGCGATTCGCGCGGTTCCCACACCATCTCGAGCGGCCCGGCGCGTCGTGCTGCCCGCTGGTCCGAAATCGGATACCTACTGAGTAGCACCGCCCAGCCATTAGGTCACACGACTTTCGCGTCGTGCTGCCTGCCGGCCACCTATTCCGTGGGACGGCTGCGGCCCGATTGTTGGTAGCGGGTCAAGAGTTGCGTCAATTGCTCGACCATTTCGGGCTGATTGAGCCATTGATTGTGTTGCTCGGCCGGATCGTCGTCCAAATGATACAACTGGCCCTGCGGTCCGCCGGGGGTGGGCTCGATGTCCCTGGGAGCGCTAAAGCCGTGCGAGCCCAGCTTCGTGATCAGCTTCCATGGCCCGCATCGGATGGCGAACGTGCCGTCGATCGAGTGATGGACGATGGCTTTGCGCCGCGGTCCGCTGGATGGTCGAGCGCGTAGCGCCGGCAGGATGCTAAAGCTGTCTTCGCCCGCGTCGGAGGGCAACGGATCGCCGACGATTTCCGCCACGGTGGCCATCAGGTCGGTCAGGCAAACGAGCTCGTCGCTGCGCTCGCCGGGCGCCACCACGCCGGGCCAGCGTACGACAAAGGGGACGCGGTGACCGCCTTCCCAGACGTCGGCCTTTTGTCCGCGCCAGTGGGCATTGGCTCGATGCTTCAATTGCTCGACGTCGCTGGGCTGCCAGTGCGCGCCGTTGTCGCTGGTGAAGATCACCAGCGTACTGTCGGCCAGTTGTCGCTCGTTGAGCGCATCGAGCACGCGCCCCAGCGTCGCGTCGACCTGGGCCACGAAGTCACCATAATAATCCGCCGACGTACGACCGCGGAATTCGTCGGTCGGCATCCAGGGCGTGTGCGGCGCGGTGAGCGGAAAATACAGGAAGAACGGCGTCGCCGCGGATTGCTGTCGAACGAGCGCAACGGCTCGCTCGGCCAGCACGGGCAGCGTATCGACGTGGCGAAAGCCGGCGGCAATGGCGCCTTCGCGCCAATAGCCGCCGCCACCGTGCCGGCGCATCTTGCTGCCGGCGATCTCGTCGACGGGCGGCGACGTGGACCGTTCGTTGTGTACGAAGACGTACGGCGGCATGTCGAGGGAGGCCGGCACGAAGAATGCCTCGTCAAAGCCTGCCGCGTTGGGTCCCGGCGAGAGTGGCTGGGTGTAATCCGTTTGCGGAGCGTCTCCCAGTCCCAAGTGCCATTTGCCGATGCAGGCCGTGTGATAACCGTGGCCTTGCAACAGCGAGGCGAGCGTCACGCGGCCCGGTTCGATCAGCGCCGGGGAATAGCCGTCGAGCACTCCCTTGGTCAATCGCGTGCGCCAAGCATAGCGGCCCGTCAGCACGCCGTAGCGCGTGGGCGTGCAGACGGACGACGGCGAGTGCGCGTCGGTAAAGCGCACGCCGGCGGCAGCCAGCCGGTCGATGTTTGGCGTGGGAATTTTCGATTCGGCGTTGTAACAGCCGGGATCGCCATAGCCCAGATCGTCTGCCAGCACGAGCACGACGTTGGGCCGAGCCAAAGGCGCATCGACCGCGTCGGCGCGTACGCCCCAGATCCAGGAGATGGAAGCGAGGATCCCCGCCAGCAGGCGCCGTCGAAACATGGCATTCATCGCAGGACCGAGCGGAGTGACGGTTCGTATGCCCAATGCTCGGCCAGTATGGTCCGGACGGCGGCAACGGTCAAACCGCCCGGTCGGCTTCGAGGGACGTCGATCTCGGTTGCAGGGCGCGCTCGATCGCTTCGCGAATTCCCACGGGGCGCACGGCGAACACATCGAGCGCGGCACGATCGCGGACGATGGTGGGATTGCGCAGCCCCTCGATCAAATGCCGCCCGACCGATGCCGCGGCCGGCGTCACAAGACCCAGCCACAGGCTCGACAAGTAGGGCGTGAGCACCGGCACCGAGATCAGCAGCCGCCGCAGGCCACGTTGGCGCGCGTACTCGCGGATCACGTCGCCATAGGTCACAACGTCGCGGCCGCCAACCTCGAAGATGCGACTCTCGCACGGCGGCAGATCCAGCGCCGCCACAAGATAATCCAGCATGTCGTCCACGGCGATCGGCTGAGTAGGAGTGGTCAGCCAGCGCGGACAGATCATGACCGGCAGGCGGTTGGTGAGCGAGCGCACCAACTCGAACGAGAGGCTGCCCTGGCCGATCACCACTGCCGCGCGAAACTCGACGCACTCGACGCCCGAATCACGCAGCACGCGTCCGACCTCCTGGCGGCTGCGCAAGTGGGGCGACAAAACCTGGCGGTCGTCGCCAAGCCCTCCCAGGTAAATGATCCGCTGGACATTCGACCGCCGTGCGGCCTGTCCAAAGAACTGCGCCGCCAGGCGGTCCTGCTTCTCGAAGTCGGCGTGCGAGTTCATCGAGTGTACGAGATAGTACGCCGTGTGTACGCCTTCGAGCATGCGATAAAGCGCCATGCCATCGAGCACGTCGCCCTGCTCGATTTCGGTGCTCGACTTGCAGTGCGGGCGGAGCCTGGCGGGATCGCGAGCCAGGCAGCGCAACGCGATCTCGGAGCGCTCCTCGAGCCGTGGAATCAATCGACCGCCGATGTAGCCGGTGGCTCCGGTCAGCAGCACGCGGCGTCGTGCCTGATCGGGACCGCTCGCGGCGGGTGAGGGGAATGCTAGCATCGCGCAATCATAAGCCACCTGCGCGCATGGGCAAGTGCGATTGTATGCGCGCCGATCCGGGTGCATGCACCGCCTGCTGTCGGCAAGCGCGGCGACCTACGCATCGGTTGCGGCTTGATGGGGCTCATCGGTTGCGCGAAACCACCCGCTTGCAGGGATATATTTCAATTACTTCCCGAAGATGTGCCGATTATTCCGCTAGCAGGCTGTTGAAGAATTCAACAGCCTGCAAGACGCACAGAAGGAAGAAAGGACATCTTCTATGACGCAATCGCATGCCACCAAGACGACACGGCTGGTGTATCGCGACTTCACCGCGGAAGCACGCAAGGAAGCTGCGGCCCGGCGCAACAGCAACGCGGAGGAATTGGCCGAGGTCGAAACCGCGGTTACCCGCGCCACGCTGCTGATGCGACCCGACGTCCGGCGAGCAGCGTAGCCGTCCAGCCGAGACTACCGATTCGCTTGAACTCCTCAACTGCGTGCTAGCAGCCTGTCGAACTTCTTCAACGCTTAAATTACCAGTTGAAAGCGGCCCTTGGCGGGGTTGGCTGGGTCCAGGGCGTAGCTGCCGGCCGCCTCGCGGAAGATGCCGTAGGTTTAGCTCAAGCCCGCGTGGCCGACGCTGAACAGGATCGACGTGTGCGTAGGGTCGATCGAGCAGACGTCGGCGGCGGATGTGGTGCGGGCGGCGCTGGCGATGGCTAGCGAAACGAAGGCGGCAAGCGTGGCAAGGCCGTACATGGCGAATGTCCCCGTTCCCAATCCGTCTTTGGTAGAAGAAGGGGGACAATCCCCGACCTTTGGTGGCAAGCCTACGCCATCGAGCGGCAACACGGCGATGTCAATCGCGCCCCACGATGCTAGCAGCAAACGGCCCTTGTTGGGCGGCTGATCACTACCTAAACTGTCCGCCCGACTTACCTGCACCGCGCGCCTTCCCGGGGATTATTCGATGCACGCGCTTTCGGTAGTGACGCAGTTGTTTCGCGGCCTAGCCCGGCGGCGGGGCGTGAATAGCCTCAATAGCGCCTATGTCTCGCCCAACGACCACATTGTAATCGGCGGCTGCGGCCGGTCCGGCACAACGCTGCTGCGCGTGATCGTCGATTCCCATCCGCGCATCTGCTGCGGGCCCGAATCGGAAGCCTTTCTCGCCGGCGCGATTCACCTGACCCGGCTGAAGGACCGGTACAAGCTGGATCGGCAAGTGCTCCGAGATGCCTACGTCACCAGCCGCTCGCGGGCGGAATTCATCGATTGGCTGGCGGAGGTCTGCCGCGCGGCGACCGGCAAGCCGCGTTGGGCCGAGAAGACGCCGCGCAACATTCTCAACCTGGATTTCATCTTCAGCAAGTTCCCCCAGGCTAAATTCGTACACGTGCTGCGGGACGGGCGCGACGTCGCCTGCTCGCTCCGCACGCACCCGCGGCATCGCGTCAAGAACGGCAAGCTGGTTCCCGTGAACACCTGGAAGCCAATGAAGCTCTGCGTCCAGCGCTGGCGAGACAGCCTGCTGTGCGCGAAGCGCCGCTGGTCCAATCCCCGTTTCTATACGGTGCGTTACGAGGAGTTGGTGACGGATCCACGCGAGACTGTCTCGAAGCTGATGAAGTTTCTGGAGGAGCCGTGGAATGAGCGGTTGCTCGCGCACACCGAGGCGGCATCGATCTATCGCGATGCCACCACCTTCGCCCAAACGCCGGAAGCGAACAAGCCGATCGAGACCTCGTCTATCGGCCGCTGGCGGCGCGACATGAGCGATGATGATAAGCGGATCTTCAAAGAGATCGCCGGCGAGCTGCTGATTGAATGCGGATATGCTGCGGACAACGATTGGTGAATCGCTACGTATAGGAATGTTTTTTGCATTCGTGTAGCCAGCGTGGCTGGGCGCGAGCGAACGGAGCGCCGG
Organism: Pirellulales bacterium; assembly: GCA_041750795.1. Classification (GTDB taxonomy): domain Bacteria; phylum Planctomycetota; class Planctomycetia; order Pirellulales; family PALSA-1355; genus JTS-RE94. The sequence goes on from JBGSYQ010000162.1 coordinate 8,880, forward strand.
TGGGTTGCTTCGCTCCACCCCAGCCACCCGGGTACGGCAGCCAGAAAAAGCGCATTGGCAAAGTCGGGTTCAGCGGTCCCAGTCGAAACGCACGCCAAGGTGGGCGTACAGCCGCTCGTTGTGCGGGGCGAAGTACTCGACCAAGCGGCGCCTGGTGGCATCGCTCATCTTTTCGCGGTACTTACCGGGATAGCGGTTGCCGAAGTGAGGCGGCTGCCAGTGGGGCAAATCGAGGAACTCCAGCACGCGGGCATAAACTTCGTCCGTGCGATGGAATAGCTCGCCACTTTCGAGGATCAGCAGTTGGCTCGGCGGAAACTGCTGCTGCCAACGAAGGATTTGCTCCAGATAAAGGCCCCGCGCTAGATACGAGTAGCGGTCGTGACGCTCGCTGTAGTAACGCGGATCGCTGGCAATCCGTTCGTGTTCACCGGCAAGTCGTCCAGCTTCCGCATCGATGGCGTCCTCGAACGACAGCGGCTCCTGGCGGCGCTTGATCTTGAGTTGGTAATGGGAAAAGGCCCGATCGACGGGATTGCGCAGCAGGAGGATCACCTTCACCTGCGGCAGCGTGGCGGCGACGCGCGCGGGGGCGAGCGGGTGAAACATATAGTACGGCGTCGCCTCGCCGGTGAACCTCTGCCCGTCTGCATCGCGGTCGGCGCCGGCGTGAGCGGCCAGCGGGAAATGCATCCGATACCAGTTCATGCCGCGATGATAATTCACGTCGAAAAACGCAACCTCCTTGGTCATCGGCGGGTCCACCTGGGGATGCTCGCTCACGTACCACCAGAGGGACGTGGTGCCACCTTTCGCGGTGCCGGCAATGAGGAAGTCTGGCAGTCGGCGGCTCGTGGCGCTGAGATAGCGATAGGTCCGCCGGACGGAGACCAGGTGCCGCAGCCGCCGCACGGCTGGCGCTTGCCAAACTCGTTGGGTGAATAGGTGGTTCCGGGCCATGGAGCAGTCCTGAGGTGTTCGTGGGCTGACGAGCCGGCCGCCAGCACAATTCTCTCTGTGACCGTAGACCAGATTGGAAGGATGCCGTCAAGCGAGACCTTTTGTGCGGGCATCTCATCGGCCGAGGTTGACAGGGCGCCGGCGTGGGAGCGCGCTTTGTATCGAACAGAAAAGCCATACGACTTAAGTCATTTTACGCATGAAATCGACCGTGCATGCGAGCGTTCGACTACCTCGAAAGCCAGCGGCGGCGTATCAGCCGCTGGTGACGGTGTTGGTCGCGGCCTGCGGCGGCATCGTGGCCGACCGCTACTGGGGGCTGACGCCGGGCTGGTG
>JBGSYQ010000163.1:0-2205 GCA_041750795.1 Pirellulales bacterium
CGGGGCCGTGGTGCGCGTCGTCGGACCGGGAACGCCCGCCGCCGCCGCCGGACTCGAGCCAGGCGACGTCATCACGGCGCTCGGCAACCAAAGGGTTGACAGCGTGGCCGGCCTGTCCGCCGCGCTTGAACCGACAAAACCCGGCGCGGTCGTCGAACTGAAAGTACTGCGCGCGGACGCCACGAAGACGTTGCAAGCCACGCTGACCCGGCAACCGCTGGCCGTGATTCGACCGGAGTTCGAGACCAAGCCAATCGCGACGGTGACAGGTGGCAAGCACGATCCGTTGTCGTTTCTGATGACACTCGAGCAATTCGACGAGAAGCTGCTGGGCGACGGAGCGGAGGAACTGCGGGGCGTCGACTTGCGCCGCGGCGCGTGGGAGATCGTTTCCGCCAACGGAGTAGTGGCGCGCTTTCGCAAAACGTTGCCGGCGATGGGGCTCGAACTGACCAAGACCTATCGGCTGGCGCAGGCGCCCGCCGACGCATGGGACGACGAAGACTACCCCGCCTACAGCCTGCTGCTGGACGTGGCGGTGACCAACGTGGGCGGGCAAGCCCACGACGTCGCTTACCAGTTGGACGGTCCGACGGGCTTGCCCACCGAGGGCTCGTGGTACGCGATCAAGGTCAGCCGCAGTTGGGGTTCGGCCGGATTGCGCGACATCATCACTCGATTCGAAGGGGGCGCCACCACGCAAGTCACGCCCGCGGCCATCGCCGCGGATGATTTTGACACTTCGTGGAGCAACAAACCGCTCGACTACATCGCGGTCGACGCCCAATACTTCTCCGTGGCGCTCGTTCCCAAGGCGGCCAAGGCCGACGAAGTCTGGTTCTCGCGCGTCAAGCCAATTCGGGTAGGCGCCGTTCCGCAGGACTCGGCCTTGGTCAAGATGACCGACATTTCGTTTCGCCTGACGAGCGAAACCGCCGAGTTGGCGCCCGGCGCGTCGATCGAGCATCAGTTCCAGATCTTCAGCGGCCCGAAGCGGCCCGCGTTGCTGGCGAAATACGCGACGCCGAATCCCGCCGTCACGCTAGCCGACCTGGTGTACTACGGCTGGTTCGGCTTTGTGGCCAAACCGATGTTGTTCATCCTGCACGCGTTTCACGGCGTGGTGGGCAACTACGGGTTGGCGATCATCATGCTCACGGTGGCCGTGCGATTGGGCATGTTTCCGCTCAGCCGCAAGCAAGCCCTAAGCGCCCAGAAAATGCAGGAGCTGCAGCCCGAGATCAAGCGCATCAATGAGAAGTACAAGAACGAAGCCGAAAAGAAGATGCGTGCGCAGCAGGACTTGTTTCGCCAGCACAACTATCACCCGCTGGGTGGCTGCATGCTGGCATTCGTGCAATTGCCGATTTTCGTCGGCCTGTACCGCTCGCTGAGCGTCGACGTTTCGCTGCGCCAGGCGCCGTTGATTACGGAGAGCATTCGTTGGGCGTCGAACCTGGCTGCTCCGGACATGTTCTGGGACTGGAGCCACTTGATGCCGGAGTTCATCTCGCAAGGGACCGGCTTTCTCGGACTGGGCCCCTACTTGAACATCCTGCCGCTGTTCACGATCGGCCTGTTCATCTGGCAGCAAAAGATGTTCATGCCTCCGGCGGCCGACGAGCAAGCCGCGCTGCAGCAGAAGATGATGCAATACATGATGATCTTCATGGGACTGCTGTTCTTCAAAGTCGCCAGCGGCCTGTGCGTGTACTTCATCGCGTCGAGCATTTGGGGCATCACCGAGCGCAAGTTGCTGCCTAAGGCCAAGCCGCGCGAGCAGCCTGCCGGCGGCGGCAGCGAAGCGCCACCCAAGCCTTCGACCACCGGCTCGGGCAACGGCGCGCCCAATCGCAAGAAGCGGCAAAAGGGGCGCAAGTAGACCACGTCGTCTGTCGCACGCGGCCGTTCCGCCATGCTTCACACTGCTGATACGATCGCCGCGATCGCCTCGCCCCCGGGTCCGGCGGCGCGGGGAGTCGTGCGTATCGGCGGTCCGTACATGCTGGCGACACTCGAAGCCTGCTTTCAACCTGCCGAACCGGCGCCGCTCTCGGCCGTTATGCGTCCGACCGTCGTCTCGGGCGCGCTGCAAACATCCTCCGCGTTCGGCGTTGTGCCGGCCGATCTGCTGCTATGGCCCACCGATCGCAGCTACACGCGACAGCCGCTGGCCGAGTTGCACACGATCGGATCGCCACCGCT
>JBGSYQ010000164.1:0-7985 GCA_041750795.1 Pirellulales bacterium
CGCCAGCGCCAAACCAGCCAGCAATGCGGCCCGCATCGCTGGCGCGGCGCGGCGCGGCGCAGCTTGTTGCAAAGACATCAGCTTCATGGCTAGCGGACTCCTCGCGCAAACGGCACGGGAACCGCCGTGCGAGCGCTGGCAGGTTGAATCGGTTGATCGGTCGCGCGCACCAACGGGCCATCCCATTCGTGGCTCACCGCGCGCGGTCGCCAGCGGAGCAGGGGAGGGGACCCGTAAATGAACGCCGCATCGGGGCCCGTCTGGTCATCGGGCAAGCGTCCGCCCATCCGCAGAATCGCCATCGGACGCCCCAACCCGTCAGCCAGGTCGATGGGACTTTCCCCCTCGCGCACGTCGAAGTACGGCTGGTCGTTCGGTTCCTGCGCCGCGGGCATGGCCGCTTCCGGATCCTCCAGGTAGATCACGCGCGTGACGAACTTACCGTCCAGCGCCATTTCCAGCTCTTCTTGAGTCAGCTCGATCGGAATGGGGAACTTGAACTCCATGCCCATCGGCGGATACAACCGATCGATCACTTCGATCGTTGGGTAGACCTCTAGTCCCTCTTGCAGCGGAATGCCCGTGACGCGCAGCCGGTAGACCGCGCCGATCAACAGTCCAAACTTGACGGGTCCGGCCTGCGGATCGCTGAACTGGCCGCTCTCGGCCGTTTCGACGACCAGTCCCTTGGGCCCGCGCACTTCGACCGGTTGGAAGTATCCTGGCAATGGTCCGCCCCGCTGGAGCTGCTGGTTTCCAATCGCTCCCGGACGCATAATTCCGGCGTGATTGAAGTGTACCGGTGGCTGCTCGGCTGGCAGCGATGCCGCCAGACCTAGCCACGCCACCAGCGCCACAATCGCGCCGCCGGCAACTCTCACCGGGCGAAACACCCGGCTGCGGAGCTTGGGGACCATTGTCATGGATGTATCCAAAAGCCGTTCGAAGCACTCGGCCCTCACCGCCACAACGACGCTCGTCGCCGCGGCTTGGTCCGGCGCGGCCCGCGCCACTTCGGGCACTTACGCCGGACCTGTTGTTGCTGCTGTCGTAGTTGCCGAGGTCCGCTGGCGGTTGGCGCCAGCGGGCCCCGGCCGGTTACGGTCGAACTATTGACAGTCGGTGTAGTCTTGCACGTCGTAGTCGAAGTCGTGCTTGTCGCCAATCGGCTGGTGGAACAACACCGGCGGCATGTGCTTATGCTCGGTGATCTTCACGTGCTTGACCGGCGCCGGATAGCTGAAGCCCGGCTTCTCCCTCACGTCGATCTTGAACTTCCGCACTGGTGACGGAATGTGCATCTTCGTGTGGTTGGCAATCACGTGTTTCTGCAATCCGGCCGGCACTCCCAACGGAATGTGCGCCGGACCCGGCAATCCGATCGGCGTGCCACTGGTGGGCATGCCATACTGGGGCGCCGTCATGCCGGCGATGAACGGCGCCGGCGTGCCAGCCGGCATCGCGCCGGTGATGCCCGGCACGCACGGGCTTCCGCCCGGTCCGCACATTGCGCCGCAATAGCCGCCCATGCCGGCTAGTTCGGCTTCGCCGCCGGCGGCTTCCAGGTCCTTGTTGCCGACGCGAATGATCGCCAGGATGGCCCCGCGCCGATCGGCCTCGACGATCGGGTCGAAGCCGGGATCGAGTCGCGTGCTGACCAGCGTTTCCACGCCGGCGATGGCCAACTCCTGGAATTCGGGATCCGGCAAGTACACCACCTTGGTCACGAAGTTGCCCGAGAGTACCTGGTCGAAATCTTCCTCGGTGAACTGCGCCGGAATGGCGTTGTGCGCCAGATACGCTTCGCTGCGCGGCGTGGGCGGGCCGATCTCGAGCGTCGGATACAACTCGACGCCCGGCCGACCGGGTATGTTCGTCAGCTTCAAGCGGTAGATCGCGGCAATGGGAAAGTTGTAGCGCGCCGGCACGATCAACGGATCCGAGTCAAACGCGCCCATGCCCCCTATGTCCCAAGTGACGGCCATACCGTCCGGGCTGGAAAAGGCGACCTGCGATGTCATCATACCACCCATGCCGGGACCATACGGTCCGTAGGGTCCGCCCGGAGGACCGCCCAATTCGGCCGCGGCCAGCACTCCCGGCCCCGGACCACCCACGCCCGGCCCCGGCTCCATCAGCATGTTGGCCGGCGGCAAATTGTTGCGATGTGTGATCTTGGACAACGGCGGAATGAACGTCGTGTTGTCGTTCATCAAGCCATAGGGCGGATGCAGTCGGCAGCCGCTCGCCAGGAAGATCATTCCCAGCAATACCGTGGCAATGCGAAGTTTCATCGTCCCCCCCCAAAAAACGCGACGCGGTGCTGTCGGCCGGGAACAGCGAGTCCCGTGCCGGCGCCTGTGCCGCAGTGGTGTTTCCGATCCGTCGTTTGGCCTGCTGTCCTCCGGGCAGGGGACTGACATAGACCCTCCGTCGGCATCGCCTTACAATTCGCGACCTGTTGAGTCCCACATGCCAAGCCATCACGACGTACATTGATCGTCGGCGTCCTACAACGCGATTCTTTGGCAAATCCGGCACAACCGAGAGATGAAACACAGCTTGCCCATTTTCGCGTGCCTGCTTGCATGCCTGGCGCCGGCCGGCACGATAGCGCTGGCACAGCTTCCCACGGCCACAACGTCTGGCGGACCGATGGCCACGGTGGCCCGCAGCGACGTGCCGCCGCGCGATAGCATCTCTGGCGATGCCTTGCTGAGGCGCGTGCTGGCGGCGGTCGACGCGCAGCACTCGCTGGCTGCCCGCTTGCGCTATCAGGTGAACTTGATGGGCCGGTCAACGGTCGGCGCCGGCATTTACTTGCAGCAGGGCAGGGGGGCCGAGCGGTTGCTGCGCTTCGAGCTGACGCTGGACACGCCGCCGATCACCAGCCGCGTGCTGCACGTCGCCAACGGCACGGACTTGTGGGTCGTCGAAGAACTGGCCGGCGAAAACAAGTTGTCGCGCATCGATATGACGCGCTTGCGCAACGCGCGTCCCAAATCGCCGGGCGGAGTGGTCGACCCCAACGGCTGGCTGGCGCTGGGCGGACTGACGCGCCTGCTGGGCAACCTGGAGGCGGCGTTTCGTTTCGGTACGGTGAGAGAAAGCCGTCTCGACGACGTGCGCGTGTGGACGCTGGTGGGGCAATGGGAGCCAGGCCGGTTGGGCGACTTGCTGCCCGATCAGAAGGAGGCGATCGAAGCCGGCACGCTGGTCGACTATGGCAAGCTTCCGCAACGTTTGCCCACGGCCGTGGTGTTGCACGTCGGCTGCGACGACTACTTGCCTTATCGCATCGAGTACTGGCGAAACGCGGAGCCGCGCGCCGGCGGCTTGATCGGCGGCCGCGACGCATTGGGCCAACTGCAGGTGGTGATGGAGCTGTACGAGGTGCGGATCGGCAGTCCCATCGATCCGGCGCAATTCGCGTTTCAGCCGCCCGAAGGCACCAAGCCGCTGGATCGCACCGCCGAGTTCCTCAACCGCCTCGGCCTGGAAGAGGCGCCCACCGCCGGAGCAAGACGGCCGACGGCGCCGCGTCGCTGAATCCAAGCGGGAGGAAACCAAGGTCGAGCCAACCGTCGTCCTCTTCGTCAATCAGTCACGAACCATCAGACGCCAGCCACTACTTCTTCATCCTTTCTCCCGCCTGTTCCCCGCCAGCAGCGCCGCCACGCGCACCGCCTCCACCATTCCGCCGCACTCGGCTTTGCCTTGCCAGGCCACGTCGAAGGCAGTCCCATGTGCCACGCTGGTGCGGACGATAGGCAGCCCCAGCGTCACGTTGACGGCACGATGCATCTCCAGCAGCTTGATGGCGATATGCCCCTGGTCGTGATACATGGCAACCACGGCGTCGAACTCGCCCCGGCAGGCGCGGCTGATCAACGTGTCGGCCGGCGCAGGCCCCACCAGGTCCAATCCTTCGGCCGCGCCGCGCTTGACGGCGGGTCGAATGATGCGTTGCTCTTCGTCGCCGAACAGTCCTTCCTCGCCGGCGTGCGGATTCAATGCGCAAACGCCCACTCGCGGCGCCGAACCCTTGATGCGCCGCATGACTTCGGAAACGAGCCGCGCTTTCGAAACGATCGCCTCGCTGGTCAGCGCGGCAAACACGTCCGCCAGCGCCATGTGCAGCGTCACGTGAACGATGGCGAGCCCCGCTTCGCCGCGGATAAACGGTCCGGGCGCCAGGTAGAGCATCATGGCGAAGTCGTCCACGCCGCACAGCTCGGCCAACAGTTCCGTATGGCCGGGATAGTGGTGGCCGGCCTGCCACAGCGCCGCCTTGTGCAACGGCGCCGTCGTGATCGCGTCCACCCGTTCGGCCAATGCAAGTTGAGCCGCCGCTACCAGCGCGTCGTACGCCGCCTGGCCGCCACGCGCGTCGATCGTCCCCGGCGCAACGTCCAGCGCGTCGTCCGAGCCGGACTGCAAACAAGCAATGCGATCGGGCGCAGCCTGCGCGGCCTCCGGCGAATCGACGACCTCAACTTGCACGTCGCTGTGCAATAGCTGCACCGCGCGACGCAGGATCTCCGGATGGCCGACGACCAGCGGACGGCAGCAAGCGTGTAACGCCGGCTCCGACCACGCGCCGACGATCGTTTCGGGCCCGATACCCGCGGGATCTCCCATCGTGATGGCGATACGTGGCTTGCTCATAATCGAATTCTAGTCGTCCGTCGCCGCTGGACGAAGTGGCGCGGCGGAGTGTCTAATAAGTGCTTGTGGCGATGGCCCAGGCTTTGCCGTCGAATCGCGCCGCGGTTTCATTTCTTCGCTGTTTCATCGTGACACGCATATTTACGACGCTGGTGTGGTTTGCCCTGGTGATGATGGGGGCCGCGCTTGTGCTGGGCCTGTGGCTGGGCGATCTGCACGTCGACCACTCCGAAGAAACGCTGCGCTGGGCCACCGTACACCGGTTGACCGGCGTGGCTACGGCACTGGTCGTCGTGCTGGTCAACAGCATCGTGGTCACCTATTTCATCGGCACCAGCCGCTGGTGCAAGGAAGTCGGCGAAACCTACGGCCTCGATCGCTCGTTCATTTTGCGGTCCAACCAACTCAAGCGGCGCACGTTTCCCTGGGCCGTGGTGGGCATGCTGACCGTGGTCGGCGTGATCGCGCTGGGAGGCGCCGCCGATCCGGCCACGGGTCGACCGGGAACCGAAGACTGGGTCACGCCGCACCTGCTGGGCGCGCTGACCGGCCTCGTGCTCGTCGGCTGGGTCTTCTGGATCGAGTGGCAGAACATCGCGCAGAACCAACGCGTCATCGCCGACGTCATGGCCGAAGTCCGCCGCATCCGCACCGCCAAAGGCCTGGAAGTCTGATGATTTTGAATTTTCGATTTTGGATTTTGGCTAACGGTGGCTAGCGATCGTCTTGCCGTCTTCCCAGCCCAGGTAATCGGCGATTCAATCGTTCCCGTGGTCGTGATCGGCGTGATCGTGCTCGGGCTCGTCGCTTGCGGGCAGATCGTGGCCGTGATGGTCGTGCTGGTCGTGCTGGTCGTGGGCGTGCTCGTGATCGTGGCCGCCTTCCAGAAACACGGTCGCCCACGCCAGCGCGATGCCGGCCACCAGTGCCAGCGACAGCTTGCCGCGATCGTGGCCGTGGAACTGTAGCTCGGGCAACAAGTCGCTCGAGGCGATGCAGATGAACGCTCCGGCGGCGAACCCCAGCACCTGGCCCAAGCCGTCGGCCGTTCCGGCGAACCGCGCCGACGCCATATAAAACAGCGCGGCGCCCAGCGGGGTGACCAGCGCATACAGCGTGTTGAACAAGTGCCGCGATCGGACGGGCCGATCGGCCGCGGCCATCAGCGTGGCAATCGTCAGTGAATCGAACGGCTTGTGCAAGATAACCGCCAGCGCCGTCCCGATGCCGGCCAGCGCCACCAGCCCGTGTGCTTCTTCCGCCTTGACGGCGGCAGCCATGGCCAGCCCGTCGATCAGCCCGTGCAGCGTCAGGCCGATCGCCGCGCCGCTCCAAGAAAAATTTGACGGCTTGACGGCGTGGGCATGCCCCGGATGGGCATGATCTGGGTGGTCGTGTGCGTGCTGGAGATCGTGAGCCTCGACCTTCGCGCCGACCTGGTCGAGCGACAGCGGGTCTTCGGGCACGTCGTGGTGGTGGAAATGAAAGAACCGCTCGAGAAAGAACATGAACAAAAAGCCGGCCATCGCCCACAGCACCGTGGCGTCGATCGAGCCCGTGATCGCCAGGCTGTGCGGCACCAGGTGCAGCAGCCCGATGCCCAGCACCACGCCGGAGACGAAGCTGATGGCGATCTGCATTCTCCGGTGCGTCAGGCGCACGACCAGCGGAATCCACCCCCCCAAGAGCGAGCAGGCCACGCACGCCAGGCAGTACAGCGAGAGTAAGAATACGGGGTGCATGGGCCTGTTTCCAAAACGGGCAAGTATCGCCTTGCCGCTGGCGAACGGCAAGGCCCGTGCTCAATTCCGCGCCGATTTAAGGAAATACCGTCCAAGACAATTGCCTCAACAGACTGCTAGGCTGCTAACCGATCGCCCGCTCGCTGCGGGCCAGCGTAATCACCATCGGATCGGGAATCGACTCGGCACCGGCATGCCGAAGCATGTTGTTGGCCTGCGCCACGGTGTAGTGCGCGTGCGTGCAGACGTGAATCAGGATGTCGGCACGGCGAAACTCATATCGCCCGCCAGTGGAGCGCACTTTGTAGATCGTTTCGTCGAGCGCGTCGTCGGTCAGTGTTTCCAGGTATTGTTGCCAACGATCGTCGAGCTCCACCCAGCGCGTGGCCAACTCAGCCAGCGTCCTGGCCGCATGGTCGCCTTCCTGATTGCCGGGGAGCTTGCCGGCCACGTCGCCCGGGGCCAGCGATTGATCTTGGCCTTCGAGCGCGTCGAGCCAAATATACTCGGCGGCGTAGAGGTGGCAGAGCGTTTTCCACAACGAGCCCTGGCCGATGGGAAACGCGCGGCGAAGCTGTTCTTCGGAAAGTTTCTCCGCCGCGGCGAGCAACTGGTGGTTGGCCCAAGTTCGATGCTGATGCAACCGGCGAACGAGTGTAACGGCGTCCATAGTAGGCTGTAGGCGGTAGGCTGTAGGCTGTAGGACGAAAGAAAAACGGCAACCGAGATCGGCTGTAGCAGGGCAGGGGAGTAGGGGAGAGCATACCACTTCAGTTGACCCGCCGCTCCGACTCGGCGTATGGTGAGGACCATTGTTCCGTACCCGTGGTTCGCATCAAGAGTCGATTTCATGCGCGCCTGCGTGCAACGCGTCAGCCAGGCACAGGTCAGCGTCGACGGCGACGTTTGCGGCCGGATCGACGGCGGGCTTGTCGTGCTGCTGGGCGTGGCCGTCGACGACACGGCCGACGACGCGCGTCAACTGGCCGACAAGATCGCGACCTTGCGCATCTTCGACGACGCCGACGGTAAAATGAACCTGGCGCTGGCCGACGTGGCCGGCGCCATGCTGGTCGTCAGCCAGTTCACGCTTTTGGGCGACTGCCGCAAAGGACGCCGGCCCAGCTATGTGGCCGCGGCCGGGCCGGAACTGGCCGAGTCGCTCTACAAAACCTTCGTGGCCGCGGTCCGCGAGCAGGGGATCACGGTCGCCACCGGCCGATTCCGCCAGCACATGCAGGTCGCGTTGACCAACGACGGACCGGTAACGCTGCTGCTGGACAGCCGCAAGGAGTTTTGATTTGTGATTCATCTGTGGAAGCAGGCTGGAGGCTGGAGGCTGGAGGAAATCGGGCATTGGAAATCGGCAATCAAAAAGCGGGCTGTTTGAAAACATCGTTCTGGCTGGGGTTTTTGGTGGGTTGGTGGGATTTTGGTGCTGGTGGGTACAAAAAAAGGGCACCGCTGCGCTTGCGCGCAGCGGTGCCTGGGCGAAACACGTCTAAAAAAGTTTTGTGCGCCGTGGTCCCGTTCCTAGGGGCCGTGGCCGGTTCTTGTAACGCAAAAAAATGGCCA
>JBGSYQ010000165.1:0-1611 GCA_041750795.1 Pirellulales bacterium
GGCATCCTGCCGCCCGCGGCGCCGATCGACGGAGACCCGCTGGCGCAACTTACGGCGCTGTGCAATGCGTTGCACCGCGACTGGGCAGCAACGTTGCGGGCCACGACCGGCATCGACAATGGCTATCGCCGCTGCGGCGCCATTTATCTGGAACGCGAGGCCCAGGCCGCCGCGCGCTTAGAGGGCATGGCGCGGCTGGCATCGTCGCACGGCGTCGCCTGTCAGCGGTTGGCCGTCGATGAGCTGTGCGAACGGGAGCCGAGCCTGCGACCGCGAGGCGAAGTGCGAGCGGCGTATCTCGTGCCCGGCGAGTGCCAGATTCGCAATCCGCGTCACTTGCAGGCGCTGTTATTCGGCTGCGCGCTGCGCGGCGTGGAAATCACAGCCGGCGCCGCCGCCGAGGATTTCACGGTGCGCGGCGAGAGCATCGAGTCCGTACAGACCGGCGGCGGCACGCTTTCGGCCGAGCGGGTGTGCATCACCAGCGGTTCGTGGACCGGCCCGCTGGTGCGCCGCTTGGGCGTGGCGCCCGCGATCAAGCCGATTCGCGGCCAAATGGTGCTGTTTCGAACGCCCCGGCCGTTGCTCACTCGGATCGTCAACGAGGGAAGCCGCTACCTGGTGCCGCGCGACGACGGCCGGCTGCTGGCCGGTTCGACCGAAGAGGACGTCGGCTACGATCGCTCGACCACGGCCGGCGCGATCGCCGGGCTGCTCGATTTTGCGATCGGCCTGGTGCCCGAGCTTGCTGGGGCGACGGTCGAGCGAACTTGGGCCGGCTTGCGTCCTGCGACGGCCGACGGGCTGCCGTATCTCGGGCCCGTGCCGGGTTTGGAGAATGCCTTCGTAGCGGCGGGGCATTTTCGTGGCGGGCTGCAACTTTCGACCGGCACGGCCGTGGTGATGAGTCAACTGATGCGCGGGCGCGAACCGAGTGTCGAGATGTCGGCGTTCGTGCTGGACCGACCGGCGAGCGGCGTTACGCCGCGACGGCCCGCGCACTCCCATTGAAACGAGCGCCAAACCGATGGCCATCGAAACACCCGCACGGATCGCAATTCTCGGCGCGGGGCCGATCGGCCTCGAAGCGGCGCTCTATGCGCGCTATCTGGGCTACGACGTCGATCTGTACGAGCGCGGTTCGGTGGCCGACAGCGTGCGGCGCTGGGGACACGTGCGGATGTTCACGTCGTTCGGCATGAACCGCTCGCCGCTGGGACTGGCGGCGCTGCGGGCCCAGGACGGCACCTGGCAGCCGCCGGCCTTCGAGGCTCAACTCACCGGCCGCGAGTATGCCGAGCGCTACCTGCTGCCGCTGGCGAGTTCCGACTTGCTGGTCGACGGATTGCACCCGCACACGCGAGTCGTGAGCGTCGGCCGCACGGGCGTGCTCAAGGCCGACTTGCACGGGGACGAAGCGCGTGGCGACGGAGAATTTCGCCTGCTGTTGGAGAGCACGGTTCCCGGTGAACATGCACGCGAGCGATACGCCACTGCCGACGTCGTGATCGACGCCACCGGCACGTATGGCAACGGGAACTGGCTGGGGGCCGACGGCGTGCCGGCCCTGGGCGAACGAGCGGCCCCGGCGCACATCGAATACGGGCTGCC
>JBGSYQ010000166.1:0-18611 GCA_041750795.1 Pirellulales bacterium
CCGCTCGATCGGCCCGATCCCGTGCCCCTTCACCAGCAGGCCGAATCGCCGGACGACGTGGCGCTGGCGGATCGGCCGCGCCGATTCGAGTAGCTGCGAGAGCTTGCAGTTTCCGGAAAGCTCCGGCACGTCAGGGGGTGGATTCAGCGTCTGGCTTGCCGGTTCCGCCGGCGCTTAGCGAGATCTCGATCGCGCTGAGAACCGGCATCTGCTCTAGCGAGGCGTCGGGCGTCTTCGGCACAAGCTCGATCGTCAGTTTGTCGGCGACGTTGACGCCTTGAATGCTGCGGATCAGCGCCTGATTGCGGCCACCGGATTCGGCGGCGATATCCAAGTTCTGCACCGCCAGGCGACCTTGCACCTTTACGTCGAACACTCGGCTGCCGGCAGCGCCGTTCTCGACGTCGGCGAAGTAGAGCGCCACGTCGTAATCGGCGGGCCCATCTTCGGGACCGCGCAGCGGGATCGCGCATTCGGTCAATCCGCGAGCCCACGAGGTGAACACCCACGGCGTGTCGGCTCCGGCGATCGACGTGGACTCTTCATTCACGGCGGTATAGCCGCCTTGGTTGATGAATGTCGCGTCGAGCTGCAGCTTCGCTTCGAGGCCCGTCGCGCGGTACGGCATGGGCCGCGGGTAAGTCAGCCAAATCTTTCCGCGTGCATCGCGACGGTCGCCGGGGGCGCCGAGGTTGACGGCCAGATGTTTCACCGGCGTCAGCGCGCCGAACGAACTGGAGATTGCCCAAGGACGGCGCGGTTCGCGCGGCTCGAACACCACGGTCGATTCAATGGAAAACAGACACACGCAACCGGCGCCTGCTTCCGGAATCATCACCAGGCCGTTGGCGGGCACCGCGTTGATCCAGCAGCCGAGGCGATGTCCCGCGAAGTGCTGCACTCCGACGTCCGCCGCAAGGTCGTAGAAGCCGGTGTAGCCGCTGCGGAAGAAGAGCATGCTCTCACAACCCGTAATCATGCCGCAATGGTGACCGGTGCGCATGATGCTCCAGGGCTCGGGATTGTCGGTGACGGCGTTAGGACGCGTCTGCTGCTCGCCGGTGTACAGGTTGAAGCTCCACGGCTCGGCAATCACGCGTTGGCCGACGATGATCGGCCGATGGCGATAGTTGGCGTCTTTGTGCCAGAGCACGCCGGCGCCGTCGGCGCTCAGCGCGACGAGTCGCCGCCGCGAGAACTCGCCCGAGAGGAATTGCGGCCAATAGTGACCGTTGGCATTGGCGCCGCACAACAGCAGTACGCCATTGTCGTACAGCAGCGTCAGCTTGCCGCCGCCGGTGCCGATCTCGCTGCAATCGGTCACGTCGACCGGCAGCGCCCAATGCTGCTTGCCCGTTCGTGCATCCAACGCCACGGCGAGCCGGATGTCGATCGCCTTCAAGCGTTCCTCTTCGCTCTTGGCCTCGGCGGGCGCCAAATCCTTAAGCGATGCCTTGTCCTCCCGCAGCAATGCCGCGCGTTGCTCGCTGTTAATGGAACTGTCGATGAAAAACACGCGGTCGGGGCCGAGCGCCACCGTGTGGTGCGAGATGCTCTTGCCTTGATATTGCCAAAGGTGCTCGCCGTTGCCGGTGTCGATGGCAAAGATCATATCGGTCGCGTCCTCGGTCTGCTTACCGCGGCGGCGCCGTGCCGCATCGATTTCGGCGCGCGTCGTGGCGGTGCCGAAGAGCAGGCCGTCGCGGTAGGCGACGTAGCCCCACTCGTGCGTCGCTCCGTCGGCCACCGGCGGCATTTGGTGAGCGCGCCGCAGTGCGCCAGTGGTCAGGTCGATCTCAAAGCACTGCTTGCCCGCGAACATGAAAACGCTCGTGTCGCTGGCGGCAAGGTTGCCCGGGTTCTGATTGGCGAAGACACCGGTACGGACGGCGTCGGGATTCTTGAATTCCCAAAGGAACTGCCCGTTGTAGGCGTCGTAGGCCACTACGGTTTCGTCTCCCTGCACCACCAGGCGGCCATTGAGAGCCAGCGGGCCGACCGCGCCGTCGTGGCGATTGACCATCATCGTCGGACCGGGATCGCCGAACCATAGCACGCCCAATCCGCCGCGGAGCCGCTGCTCGTCGCTCGCAGCGGTGTTGCCGGGGTCGCCATACTGGTGCGTCCAGTTGCCGGCGCCGGGCAGGGCGCCGCGCGTAAGCGTCACCCACGATCCATCGACCGCAATGGTTGCTTGCTCCTCCAACCTGGTGCTGACCAACCAGTTCTTCAGCATGTCGGCGCTGGCCGCTTTGCCGCCGGATGCGTGCTCCGGCCGGCCGAAACACATCACTCCGCCCAGCGGCTTCAGGTGCCGCACGACCGCCTCAGGTGAGACGGCGGGGAACTCTCCTTTCGACAGCAACGTGTCGGAAACGAGCAGATTGGCGAAGTAGCTCGAATACGGCAACTCGGAAAAATCGGCCTGGTGTACGGTGACGCGATGCCCGTAGTATCCCGCCCCGGCAAGGATCTGCCGTGCCTCGTTCACGTTGGCTTCGTCGGAATCGATCGCATAGACTCGCAGGTCGCTGCGCCGCGCGATCTCGTAGGCCAGTTGTCCCCGCTCGTTGCCGATCACCAAACAAAAACCCTGGCTGGCGCCGCTGCTCCGCAGGATTTCGTCGGCCGCGTCGCCGTAGAGCTTTGCCACGTCGTCCTGCGGATAGGGTTGGGCAACTGTCGCAGTCACGACGGGGCTCGGCTTGGCCGCTTCGCTTCCGAAGCAGACGATCTGGCCGGTGGTTGTGCTGACGAAGAGCCGTCCGTCGGCAACGGCCAGGCCGCGTGCTTCGCCCGGCACCTCGGCCGACCAGGTTTTCTCGCCCGAAGTGGCGTCGTACGCGGTGACGATCTCTCGCCCGCCGACGAGCACGGAGTTTCCGGCGACGATGAGCGAGGATTCGCTGCTGTCTGGAACCGACCAGACCACGCCTTCCTCGACCAACGAAGCTCGTTGTTCGAGCAGTTTCTTCAACCGCTCTTTGGCTTCATCACCGGCGGCGCCGCTGGCGCGGGCTGATCTTGTTTCCGCGGCAATTTTTCCTTCCAGCGCATTGCGTTTGCGGCTCCAGGCTGCATAAGCCAGGCGATCGAGGCGCGACACGTTGACGCCGTTGGCCACATAGGCGGCGTCGCCGGCGATGGCCATTTGTCGACCGTCGAAGTAACCAAACCCGGCGTCTCCTGATTTCTCTTCCATCGCAAAAATGTGATGGGCGCCCCAACTGTAAATCTGCCCGTCCGCCAGCAGAGATTCCGTACCGCCGACGACACCGCCCGCGCTGGCTCCGCCGTGCGTTCGTTTGTGTACGACGTCACCGGTGCGGCGATCGACGGCGGCGGGCAGTGAGCGGCCCGACGGCACGATCAGCAACTCGTCGGTGGCCAGCAGATAGCCCTGCGGCGACAGATCGTTGCGACCGGCGTCATCGTGGCTGATGTTGTCGCGCCGCCACGCGATCCGGCCATCCGCCGCATCGACGGCGTAGAGGTAAACCTCCTCGTGCGGAAACAGTCCGGCGCCGAAATAGGCCGTGCCGCCGGCGACCAGCACGCCGGTGCGGATGGGCCAGCGACTGATCATTTCGCCGCGAGCCAGCATCCATTCGTCGGCCGGTCCGGCGCGCAGCTTCCAGACCGGCTGTCCGGTCGCCGCGTCGAGACAATAGGCAAATCCATCGTCCGAGCCGAAATAGACGCGACCGTCCGCGACCGTGGGCGCCAAACGCACTGGCCCGCCGGTGAAAAACGTCCAGATGGTTTCGCCGGTGTCGGCGCGGCGACAATGGACCTGGTGATCGACCGACGAGCCGAAATAGAGTCGACCGTCGGCGACGGCGACGTGCAGCGCGTCGTCAAACTTGACGCGTTCCATGATGATCTTGCGCTCGAAGGCTTTGCCATCTTCGCCGGCCCAACCCTTGCGCGGCGCGGCTGGCGCCGCGTAGTCCCAGTGCACGACCAGCGGCAGCGAAAGCTGGTCGGGCGAAGCTCCCTGATGAGCGACACCGCCTCGGTACATCGGCCAGTCTGTGGCCGCTGCAATGACAGCCGTCGTCGCAATGAGGCCAAACGTGAGCATCAGCAAGCGAAGGTATTTCATCGGATGGTTCCTTGATGAGTACAACGGCGAGCCGCTATTCCAGGATCAACTCCACGCCGTTCAAAATCGGAGAAGTCGTCGGCCCGGTGGGTGCGGTTGAGCGGGAAACGAACTCCACAACGAGCGGTCGCTCGGCGTCTATGTGAATGCCGTGAAACGACTTGACTTCCGGCCGAAAAGCGCCTTCCTCCGACGCCGTATCAAAGTCCTCAAGCACGGTTTGTCCTTGTAGCTGCACGTCGAACACGCGCCGGCCGCGTTGGTCGTTATCGGGATCGCAAAAGTGCAGCCGCACGGTAAACGTCGCGTCTTGCGTTCGACCGGGATCGAGCGTCAGCCGGCGGATGCCGCGACAGCCCGAAGCCGCCACCCAATTCAGCGGGCCATCGCCGCGGACATTCGACGAATGGCGACAGTAATAGCCGGGCTCGTCATACTCGATCTGCGCCCCAACGAAAAAGTTGATCCACAGGGTGCCGTCGTCGGCGCGGCGGCAGCCCGGAGCACCCAGATTCAACGCCACGTGCCGCGCGTCTTTGTCCTGCGACAGAGGGAACTCGGTCCACGTTTCGACTTCCGGCATGTGGACCAGCGCCACCGACGTCTGGTTTTGGTACCTGCACACGCAGGTTCGCGTGTATTCGGGAACGCTCAGGACGCCCCCGGCCGCGATCAGGTTGTTGGAGCAGCTCGAGCGAAAGCCGCCGAAATTGCCGGTGCCGCCGTCATTCGTCAGATCGCAGTAGCCGGCTGCGCCCGAACGGAACAGCAGCAGGTGCTTGGAGGCCTGCGGCGTGTTGCAGCCGTAGTTGCGGTTCCAGCTCCAATCCACTTGCCGGCCTGTGAGCGGATCGTCGCGTTGGACCAGTTTGCCGGTGAGCAACTCGCAGATTTGGCGATCGATGATGATCCGGTCGTCGTGCAGAATGGCCGGCCCACGATGCTCCTCCTTCCAGATCGCGTGGCCGTCCGCGGCGCGGTAGGCCCGCATCCCTGTCGGCTCGTCCTTCAACACGTCGCGTCCGGGCCGCCCCGACTCGACCAGCACGTCGTGCTCTGCCGAATAGCTCAGCCAGGTTCCGAACACGTCCTGGTCGGTCGACCAGAGGAGGTTGCCCGTCGCCAGATCGAGCGCCATCAATTGCGATTTGTCTTGCGGCGTTTGGCCGCGCCGTTTCAGCAGGTCGACCTCGGCGTTGCTCAACAAGTCGACGCAGAACAGCCGCCCGCCGCCCGCGCAGATCGCATTGTTGCGAAACTGGAATTGTGCGTCGCGCGACCAGAGCACTCGGCCGTCATGCCGATCGAGAACGATCAGCCGTTTGCTGGCCACGGCGTCTTCGTACGCTCGCTTGCGCGGATCGGCCAGGCTCTCCGGCAGGTCGATCCCGGCGACAAGGTAATCGTCGATCACGTTCACGTAGTTCCAGGCCGGCGGCGATTGCTCGTCCCCAACCGCCGGCAGCGAGAATTCGGCCAAGGTCGCGCCGGTGGCCGGATCGAGCCGCAGGCAACCGGGCGGATAGATCGCGTAGATGCCGTCGGGCATTGAGATAAAGTTTGCCCCGGTGCCGTTTGCGCCGGCGTGGTGATAGGTGTTGTTATAGAGGACGCCGATGCGCGGCAAGTTGCGCTCCCACAGCAACCGTCCGGAGTAAACGTCGGTGGCGCGGAGCACGTCCGGACCTTCGATGATGACGCGGCCTTCGACAACTTGCGGCTGCGGACCGTGGCCGTGGCGGGGCAGGATCGCGTCGTGCGACGGTCCGCCGAACCACAGCATGCCAAGGGGCGCCTTGACCAGGTCGTCCTGCGAGACTCGCGTGTTCGAAGCGTCGGCGTGCTCATGAGTCCAATTGGCGCTGCCTTCGAGAGCGCCCGATCTGACGAGCACGGTATCGCGCTGGCTCGAGCGGCGAATCTCCGCCTGCGGCAGGTTGGCGTCATGCGCCGCGTCGATCATCGTTTGCTGATCGGATTCGTCGAGTTGAAACACGGCGCTGCCGCCGTACGGACGCAATGACGCGAAGAGCCTTTCAATCGAGGCCGGCTCCAATATCGCGCCGGCAGAGGCAGGGTTTTCAACAATCATCGCCGAGGCGAAGTACGGGGGCAGTTCAAGCGACTCGGGCGTGCCCACCAGCACGGTTGCCCTGTGACCATACAGCCCGGCGTTGACCAGCTTTGTACGCAAAGCGTTTGCTTTGGCCGCGTCGACGTCGACGGCGACGACGTACACGTCACTGGCTTGCAGCAGTGCCAGAGCCAACGATCCATCGCCAATGCCCCACACTACGGCATAGCCGCCCTGAGCGTTGGTGGCATCGAGCAATTGGCGCGCACGTTCGACGACCGCGGGATCAAGTGCAGGCGCTGAGACCTCGGTTTGATGCGCAACCGTGTCCACGCGCTCCGCGCCGAAGCAATAGATCGCGCCTTCGACCGTGACGACGAACAGCCGATCGTCGGCCACCAGCAGACGAGCGGCCGTGCCGTCGATCGTCGACTTCCAGACGACTTGAGGCATCGCCTCCGGGGAACTGCGATCGATCGCGAAGACGTCGCCGCCGGCACAGCCGAACAGTCGGTTGCCAGCGCGAATCAAATCGCCGCGAGAGTCGAGCGAAGTCGTGGAAATCTCCTGGAAGTTCAGCTTGCGGATCTCTATCGGGTTTCCCCTGCGATCCTTGCCATCACGGACTTCGAACAGTGGTTCGGCGAACTCGATTTCCCGGACCTCGCTGCCGCGCGCAAAATACGCTCGCCGCTCGTACACGACCGGCAGTGTTGCAAACGTCAGTTCCGCGATGGCGTCGCCTTGCTCGGCGCTGAAGGTGCTGCCCCCGTTAAAGAACATCTCGGGGCCGACTGCGACGGCGCTGCCGCCGCCACGCTTGTTGTTTGCGGCCAGCTCGTAGTACAGCAGCCGGCCCGTGTGGCGATCGAAACACGCGGGCACGGAGCGACCGCCGGGCACCAGCAGCCTATCGCCGTCAACGACGAGGGAACCCTGAGGCGCTACGCCCGCGAACGACGGGGAATTGTGCGGCTGAATCGTAAAGCGCGAGCCTTCGCCGTCGTTGGTCCAGCGTACAGTACCGGTTTCAGCGTCGAGGGCGTGCAGGAAAATGCCCATGAACGGCCAGATACCGGCCGCATAGTAGACCGTGTCGTTGGCAACCACCGGTCCGCCGCGTGCCGGCCACATCGAAATCAGCCGCTCGTTGCCGAGGACGAGGCGATTCGAAGGGCCCCCACGATGCTTCCAGACGAGCTGCCCATCGGCCGCGCCGACGCAGTATAGTCGACCGTCGTCGCTGGCGAAGTAGACCTTGTCGTTCCAAACGACCGGGGCGAAACGGATCGGGCCGTCGGCGCGAAACTCCCACAGCCGTTCGCCGCTGCGCGTGTCATAAGCCGTCAGCGCGTCGGTCTGCGACGAGCCGACGAACATCCTCTGACCGGCCACGACTGGCTCGTACTGGCGATCGAACCACATCATCTCCTGGTCGGGCCACGCGACTGCCAGCGGTGGCAGCCTGCGAACCCATTGCAAATGAAGCTCGTCGGGCAGTTGTTGATCGCTGGAGGCCGACCGCGCAGCGTCGCAGCGCCACATCGGCCAGTCGGCGGCCTGCGCCGACGCAAATCCCGCGATGATCAGCAACAGGCAGTGTGCAAGCTTCGTCATTTACATTCTCCTGGCGGCATTGTATCCGGCCACTGTTGGCGACGGTAAACCGCAGACGTCGCAGTCGGCCCGCCGGGCAATGTCGATCGTCGTAAACGTCATTTCGCGCAAATCGAAATTCAGCAGGCGCCCGCTCAGCGGTTCGCCAAAGCCGGCCGCCAACTTGATGACCTCGATCGCGGCTATCGAACCGACCGACGAGGCGACGGCGCCGAACACGGGAAACTCGCGATTCCAGTTCGGCGGCCGTTCGGGTGACAGGCAACTCAGGCAAGCTGTCTTGCCCGGGATGATCGTCGTCAAGCGGCATTCCAGTTCGTACATCGCACAGTCGACCATCGGCACGCCGCGACGCACGGCCTGGCGGTTCATATGCAGCCGCTCCTCGAACCGCGGAGCGGCGCTGACAATCACGTCGGCACAGCCCGCGAGCCGCTCGACGTTCGTTTCGTCGACGTTCTCGGCGGTCGCCTCGACGGCGACGTGCGGGTTCAGGTCGCGCAGGCGGCGGACGGCCGATTCGATGCGCGGCTTGCCTATCCCGCCGGTGGCCATCAGCATTTGGCGATTCAAATCGTCCAACCGCAGGTCGCCTGCGTGTGCCAGGATCAGTCGACCCACTCCGGCGGCCGCCAGTTGCATCGCCACGGTGCCGCCTACGCCGCCGATTCGCGAAATGAACACAGAGGTCGCCTTGAGGCGGCGCTGCCCCTCTTCGCCGAAGCCACGCACCCAGAGCTGCCACTCATAGCGGCTCCGGTCGTCGTCAGTCAGTTCGGGAAGTGGCGCCATCTTGTTCAACCCCCTGCAATCGGCGGCAATAGCATCACGACGTCGCCGCTGTTGATAGGCACGGCACGTGCTTCGCGCGTCGAGATGGCGCGGTTGTTCACAGCCACCAGCAGCGACGGCTGCAGTCCGCCGCCGGGCGCCAGCAAGTATGTGGCCGCGTCGCGACACGTCTCCGACGCGACGTGCAGGAGCAACTCGGCCAGATTGCTGCCTTCCGGCAAGTCGACTTCCTCCTCGTCGCACCCGACGATCGTGCGAAGCTGAGCCGTATACTGCACGCGTAGTCGCATAAATCGCTCCAATTCCGTTCAGTACGGACTGCTGCCGAGGTCCGCCGTCTCGGGCGCATCGCAAAGCGCGTTCAAATCCGCTAACGCGCGCTCGCGAACGTGCCCTTCTGCGATCACGAACAGTCGATCGGCCAGCAGTTTCGCCTCGCTGCGGCTGTGGGTGACGTGGACCGTCGTCAGGCCGTTGTGTTTTTGAATGGTGCGCAGCAGCTCGCACAGCCGGTCGCGAGTCGACTCGTCGAGGGCATTCAGCGGTTCGTCGAGCAACAACAAACGCGGGCGAAACGAAAGCGCCCGACCAAGCGCGACGCGCTGCGCCTCGCCGCCGCTGAGACCGCGCATCCGGCGATCGAGCAGCAGGCCGATGCCCAGCACGTCGGCCAGTTCGTCCACGCGCTGGCGGAGCAAGGCACGCGACGCGCGCCTCAGGCGCAGGGCGAATTCCAAGTGTTCGCGCACCGTCATGGTCGGAAACAGGGCCAGGTCTTGCGGCACGTAGCCGATGTTCCGATTGGCCGGTTTCCACTGCGTCACGTCGGTGCCATCCAATCGAATGCGACCGCTTTCGATCGGCCGCAAACCACAGACGGCTTCGAGAATCGTCGACTTTCCCTGGCCCGTGCCGCCCATCAACACGGCATAGTCTCCCTCGGGAACGACGGCCGAGACGTTCGTCAGCACGAACGCGCCGCTACGGACGGTGACGTTTTCGATTTCGATCATGCCATCACCCGGGTTCCCAACAGGCGGACCACGCCGAGCACGGCCATCGCGGCGACCACCATGACCAGCGATACGGCGACGGCCGCCTCCAACTGGCCGACACTGAGCTCCAGAAAGACCGTCGTCGACAAGACCTCCGTGCGCATCCGCGTCGCCCCGGCGAACACGAGAATCGGACCAAATTCGCCAAGAGACCGTGCCCAGGCGATCGTCAGCGCGGCGACCATGCCACGCCAGGCCTGCGGCAGCACCACGTGAAAAAACACCTGGCTGCGCCGGCAACCGAGCGTCAGCGCCACCTGTTCGGCCCGGGTGTCGATCTGGTCGAACGTGACGCGCATGGTCTGCACCGCAAAGGCACAGGCCACGGAGAACTGCGCCAGCACGACCGCCGGCTCCGCGTAGGTGATGCGCACGCCCAGGTATCGCTCGACCAGCTCTTCCAGATTCGTTCCTCCCAGCGGCAGGTGAAACAGAATCAACAGGCTGAGGCCGATGACCAGCGGCGGCAGCACGATCGGAATATCGATGGCGGTGTCAATCAGCCAGCGGCCGCGGAATGCAAACCGCGACAGCAGGTAGCCGAGTGGCGTGGCCACAAAGATGGAAAGCAACGCCGAGAGAGTACACGTGATCAACGTGAGCCGCACGGCGTATTGAATCTCTGGTTTTTGCAGCGCCTGTTCGATGTGGACCGGCGAAGTGAATGCCAGGTCGGCCGCCAGCATCAGTACGATCAGCACGATATAGCTTCCGCCGATGCCACCCAGGACGACGAAGAACGGGATGTCGGAGCCTGCTTTGTGCCGCAATTGCGGCGCGGCGGATGTAACGTCAGGCGGCGAAGCGCTCATGGCAACACCTCGCTTGCGTCGACCCAGCCGAAGCCTTCGCTCGCAAACTGCTGGTGCGAGGCGTCGGCGCGGATCGCTTGCAACAATCGCTCCATGAGCCGTTTGTTCTGCGAGTCTTTCGCGGTTCCGAAAGGTTGCGTGGCCACCGAACAAGGTAAGCCCTGAATGCGAATCGCGTCGAGAAACTCGGCCGAGCCGGCCGCATTGCTCAAGTAAGCCACCGCTGCGTCGAGCGACCCGGACCGCATCTGGTTGACGAGCATGTCGCCGGTCGGCGATTGCACGACGACGTTCTTCATCACTTCGCTCTCAACGCCCCCTTCGCGGAAGGTGCGCTGCGTCAGCCAGCCCATGGCGCACTGCTTCTCGTGGCCGATGCCGACGCGCAGGTCCGGCTTGCCCAGATCGCGCAGCGACGCCACGCCGAACGGATTTCCCTTCTTGACGAGGATGACAAGTTCATTTTGTGAAATGTCTGCGGCGCCGGGAAACAATTCCTGCACTTGTTGCATGAACTCGACGTCGCAGGCAAAGTACGCGTCGGGCACCTGGCCAGCCTTCATCTGCGCCACCAGGATGCCGCAGCCGTTATAGACCCGCAGCACGCGGACCCCTTCGCGCTCTTCGAACGCGGCGATCGTCTGCTCGATTGCCGGGCGGAGCATCGAACCGGCGTACAACGTGACCTCGGGCTGCTCGCTCCAGGCGTCTCCCTCGATCGGATCGAAGCCGAACTCGCGATAGCGGACCAGTCCCTTGTCCCTGGCCGACAAGTACCGCGCGAAGTGCAAGGCCCGCCGCGTTTGGCGACTCGTCGTCAGCACCGTTGCCGCAATATCGGCTTGTGCGGCGTCCAGTTCCGGCAGGGCGACGGCCTCCAGCGAATCGTAGTTGTGGAGCACGGCGTCGAACACGATTCCGGCGTCGACGGCGCCGACCTTGACGTCGTTGGCCACGTCGTTGATCGTCGTCGTGTAGACCACCGTGCGGTTGTCCAGTGCGTCCCAGTGCCCGGCGGCGGAGAGCACATCGCGGGTCAGCTTGCCGATGGCCGTGCTGTCGGGCGAGGCCTGAGCGACGCGAACGTCGGGCCGCAGCAAATCGTCCCAGTTCTTGATCTGTTTCGGGTTTCCCTTCGCCACGGCGACAACGGCTTGCATGCCAGCCAGCGGGAACTCTTCGGCCGCCAGGTTTCGCTCGCGCGCCAGAGCCAGATAGCTGTCGTCGGCCGGCAGATAGAGATCGCCGGTCTTCGACACCTCCAAGCCCGCCAGCAAGGTTTGCGATGGTCCGTATTGAACGTGCAGCGGAACACCGAACTCTCGTTCGTAATCGCCGCGGATCGCCTCCATGACCGGCTGATTGCTGGCCGCGCACAGGATCACGAGCGGCTGCCCGGGCGCATCGTCCGCGGGCCGTAGCCTCATGCTCCCCAGCAACAGCCCAATGACTCCCATCAACGCGACCGCCGCGACGACGAGCCGAATGGCCGAGCCACCGCGATAGCGTCTCGCCATCCGCCTGCGCGTCGGCCCAACGTACGACCAGGGAGGTAGTGCCTGGGACAGTTTCATAGTGGCGGGGGGAATAGGGGAGGGACGAACGGAACGGAGCCGGGCATTACGCCCTATCATATCGCCCCGCGATGGGGGCATGCAACAAACGACGGTTGCGAGCGGTGTGCCGCTCGTATCGCGCCAAGTTGCGTGCGGCGACTCGATGCCCGGAATTGCCGAAAATGCGACGCTGGGTACCGCCCCCCCGCGCAATTCAAGCGGTCATGCGAAGCGAATCAACGCGAGCATGACGACGACCAGCAACAGGCCAATCAACACGATGCCCGCAATGAAGCTCGACTCGGATGCGGAATCCGTGCTGGAGTCGGACGGCTGCAGTATGGCTGCCGCCGCGGGTGCGCCGGCCGGAATGGCGACAAGTTCCGGTTCGCCCGAGGCGATGCTCGCTCGCGCGGCCAGGACTTCGGGGGGAGGTGCTTCGTTGAACAGCAAAATGTCCCAATCGGCCGCCAGCAGAAGGTCAAAGCCGGGGTTGAGATCCTTGATCTCGCAGGAGCAGGCCCCCACCAGGAATGCGGCGGACTCGTGTACATTGTCGGCCGTGATGCCGGCGCCGATCAATGGCAGCAGGGCTCGGCCGCGACCGAATACCGGAAAAACCATTGGCTCGTTGAACTCGATCAGATCGGGCTCGCTGCCCAGCAGCATCTCGACCAGCGGTTGCTCGGCGGCGACGCCTCGCGGCACGCGCACCAAGGAGAACGTCACCCGCAAGGGAGCGGTGCTCAGCAAGGCATCTTGGGGAGCACTAGTTAGTTCCGGAAGCTGCAGCCGTTGCGAGAGTTGCTCCAGTTCCTCCTCCAGTTGCGCGGCGACGGCGTCGTCTTTGTCGGTCTGGCCGCATTCCAACATCAGCCACACGGCTGTCTGACCGTCGGCCAATCGCTCAATCAACTCCGTACGCAATGGCGAGGCGATGAGCCGGTCGACTTCGTCGGCGCTGAGCGGTCCGGACCAGATCCGCTGATCGTTCCGCAGGCTCAGCGGGTACTGCACCACCAGCCAAGGCAACTGCGGCGGCGACTGCGTGGCCAACAGTTCCCTATCGGCATCGTCCTGGATCGCATCGACATCGACGAGGCGGAACAGGACGTTGCAGGACGCGCCACCAGCCGGCCCTTCCAAGGGTTGAATGAGCGACTGTTGGGCCTCGGTCAGAGGCCCTTGATGGAACAACGTCACGCGATACGGATCTGGATGCCACCGCTCGAGTGCATAGCGAAAGACCGGCACATTGCAGGCGCGAGTCATGGCACCGCAGCCCAGCAGGGTGCCCAATATGAGCGCAACGATCCCACCACGGTGAACCACTCGCAACACGATGGCAGGGAGGCGCTTCATGGAACAATAGCGAATCGTCAATCTCCGGAATGGATGGGCAAGTTTCTTGCGCTGCGTAAACCAATGCGTCTTGGTTTACATTGAGCGGCGTAGCCTGCATTGTAAGCAATCAAGCCGTCCATTGCAGCACCCGCGGCCGTGACTTTGGGGGGGCAGGGTTTGCGGTGTCGCTGATGCCGTACAATTCGTGGCTGCAACCCGGCGACGCTGAGTTAAATTGCCGCGGAAAGGATGCCGCCAATTCCGGAGAAACGCTTGACCGCGACGCACGGAATCCGACATTGGCAGGAATCCGCCAGACGCTCGAATCCACCCGCGCTGGCGATGTTATCGCGCGCAAAAAAAACCCACTCGCGAGACCGCCACGAGTGGGACCGGGTACCGCACACGGCGGACCGAACGGTTTTGCGTCCGACTCAAAACTGGTAGGGGAGTTGAGACGGAAGATTGCACCACCTCGCGGCGGCAGCAGGAGGCAAATGGCAGCTTGGGTGGCGTGGCCACTTGTGCAACGACGCGTCCTCCTACCCCTATAGGCGCGGAAATCGCCGAAAGTGGACGCAAAATAATCGCCGGATCGAATAGATTCCTGCCAACGGGGCAGCGATCGATCGGGGGGCCTGCATTCCATCTATTGACATGGAAAGCAGTTGCGCAAATTGTCAGCGCGCCGCATGGTAGTGGGGCTGCCGCTCGAAATTCTCAGCGACCGAGGGCGACCCACCGAGGGCGACCTTGCCGAGCTGCACGGCCGCAATGCCGGCAAGGTCGCCACTCGAGTGGCCAGCTATCTCGTTGTCGCTCTTTGGCGCTTAGCGAACCAGTCCCGCGTCGCGACGGGCCTGTTCGATCCACAAGCGAGCCCGACCTTGTACGCGCTCCATCCGCTTGCCCCAGCCCGAGATCGGCTCACGCAACTCGGCTTGAACGGCCTGCTCGCGAGCCTCGACGGCCGCCTCGGCGCCATACAGGTCGTACATCGCCAAAGCGCGATAGTAGTGATACAACGCGTTGTCCGGCTCGGCGCTGGCCGCGACTTCGAACTCGCGCGCCGCGTCGTTCAAGGAGCCGTTGCGATAGGCGTTCAAGCCGCGCTCAAAATCGGCGCTGCCATCGGCCTGGCGGTTTCGCAAGCCGGCCAGCAGAATCAACGGACGCCGCGCTGCGGCCGACTGATCGATTCCGGCGCTGGGCAGCGGGGGAGCATCGCCGGCGGGCCCGTCGTAGATCGTCTTGGAATCGCTGCCGCCAGTGTTGCAACTGCTGCAACCGCTGGTGCAGCCGGCGCCGCAACTGCCGCAACCGTCGCCGCAGCCATAGCACCCCACCGAGGCAAAGCAGCTTCCGCAACCGCGCAGACAGCGCTTCCAGGCCTTATGTGCGGCCAGCCGCGGATGCTTCACGCAAGCGCCGCAGCCATATCTCGCATGACCGCAGCCGCCGCAACCGATGCCGCAATAGCCGTAGCCCGAGTAACAACCGCTGGCGACGTACGGCGCGATGCAGCCGCCGCACGGCCCGCAGTTCGGATAGTACACGCCGTACCAAACCGGAATCGAGCGATATCGGTGGCACAGCGCCTCCGCATTGCTCGACATGCTCGCCACGATGACAGCCGTCATGGCGGCAACCGCCCAACAGGTAGATTTCAACATTTCAATGGCTCCCCACTCCAGGATCGTCCAGCGATTACACCCTCCGCGCATCCGCTACATCGTCGCGCATTTAACTCATGCTTTAAACCTGCCGGCTAGAGTGTGGATTCTCCGGCAAGTCAGGGCGCACGATCGCGCCAGCCATCACGCGCCGACGAGGAGCGCGGTTCGACTGGCGCCATGCCACTCGGTCGGCGCGGTCGCGGCGTGCCGACTCTGCGGGTTATTCCGGGCGGCAAACCAAAGTCCAATGCTGGGCATTCGCCGGTCGATAAGGCGAGTAGTTCAGTCGGTAATGGAGTGAATCGATCTAGGGGGTGCCGGGGCACGCCTCCTCCACGCAAAGGAGGAACGGATGCGCCGGTTGCTGGTTTTTGCGCACTTGCTGTTTGCCGCCCTGCTCGTCTCTGGGGCGGCTTTGGCCAACGATCACTTCGAATCGACGTCGATCGGCGACTGTTGCCCGTGCTGGTTCAGCCAGGCTTGCGCCGACGACTGCGACGCGTGCTGCGACAACATCTGCGATTGCCAGCGTTTGCTGGGCATGCTGCCCAGCGATCATTGCTTCGATCGCTTCGTCAGCCCGCTCTCGAATCCGTTCTTCTTCGAGGATCCGCGATCTCTGACCGAAGTGCGCGGTATTTTTCTCGACAACAGTCTGCCCAACTTCATCGATGGCGGCGACGCCCAAGTCTGGGCTGCCCAGATACGCGGACGGCTGTCCGAACGCTGGAGCGTGATCGCCCCGCGGATCGGATACTTGCAGGTCAACCAGGCTGGCGGCGACGCGCCCATCGGCTATCTCTCCACGCCCGTGGGCTTGAAATACAACTTCGTTCGCGACGTCGAGCGGCAATTGCTGGTCACGGCCGGCGCCACCTACTTCATTCCCGGCTCGGCCGGTGCCCTTTCCAATTTCGGTGACGGCGACTTCCACCTGTTTCTGACCGGCGGCAAGGAAATCTTCGAGTACGGACATTGGCTCAGCGCCAGCGGGTTTCGATTGCCGGCCGATACGAACTGGGGAACGCAATTCTGGTACTGGTCGAACCAGTGGGACTATGAAGTGGCGCAAGGCTGGTATCCGTTGTGCGGCGTCAACTGGTTCCATTGGATGCGCAGCGCCGGCGTGGATTCCGGCGCCGGCCTCACGGCGCTCGACCTGATCAATCTGCCGGTCTCGGGAGTCGCGGGCCAGAACGTCGTCACCGGCCTGGTGGGCGTCAAGTGGAAGCCCAATCCGCACGTCGAGCTGGCCAGCGGCTTCGAGTTTCCGCTGACCGATCGCACCGACATCCTCCGCAACCGGCTGTACGTCGACGCGATTTTCCGGTACTAACCGGGCCCCGCCGCAACCGAGCTGTCGGCCAACAGCTTGCGGATGCCGCGTTCGATCGATCGCGCGCGGGCCTGCGGTGCATAACGGTGCACGACGGCGCCTTGGCGGTCGACGAGAAACTTGGTGAAGTTCCACTTGATGCGCTTGCTGCCCAGGATGCCGGGGCGGGCCGATTGCAAGTAGTGATACAACGGGTGTGCGCGGGGCCCGTTCACATCGATCTTGGCAAACAGCGGAAACGTCACGTCGTACGTCAGCTTGCAGAAGCTTTTGATCTGCGCTTCGTCGCCCGGTTCCTGGTGGCCGAACTGATCGCAGGGAAACCCCAAGACGGCGAATCCCTGCTCGCGATACTTGCGATACAGCGATTCCAGCCCGGCGTACTGCGGGGTGAGCGTGCAGCGACTGGCGACGTTGACGATCAACAGCACCTGCCCGCGAAAGTCGGCCAGCGTCTGACTTGCGCCGTCGATGCCGGTGACTTCGATCTCGTACAGTGGATTCACGGCGATTCTCCCGCTCTCCCGCGAGCCGAACTTTGCAGCCGCCGAATTTCGCACGCCCGCTGACCTTGTTATAGCCGCCTGTTGAAGAATTCAACAGGCGGCGACATCGCAGGGATGCGATGACAAAATAGCGACGCAAGTCGTTATTTTGGGAGCCGTGAGAAGCTTTGCTTCGCACTTGGCGACGTTGAAAAATTCCGCAACGGCATTTTTCAACAGGCTGGCAGCACAGCGTGCTCGGTCGTGCTTCGCCGGATCGTCGCGGGGACGCATTCCCGCCAGCGCTCGTGTAAACTACTCCACGCGCCGCCAAACGATGCGACGGCAGCGGGGTTTTACCAATTCCAGCAGCCGGGAGAGCGCCATGCTCGCCGACGACAAAATGCGCCAGGACGTCGTGGAGGGTATTCGCCGATTCGTCGAGCGCAGCGTGCTGCCCGTGGCCAGCGAGCTGGAGCACCGCGACGAATATCCTGCCCAGATCGTCGAAGGTATGCGCGAGCTGGGGCTGTTTGGCGCCAACGTGCCACCCGAGTACGGCGGCCTGGGGCTGGACTACACCACGTTCGCCATGGTGATCGAAGAACTGGCCCGCGGCTGGATGAGCATCGTTGGTCCGATCGGTACGCACTCGGTGATCTGCGACATCATCAACCGCTTTGGCACCGGCGAGCAGAAGCTGGCCTTTCTGCCCGGTCTGGCGTCGGGGCAACGGCGCGGCGGCCTGGCGCTTTCCGAGTCGGACGCCGGCACCGACGTGCAGCGACTGCGCACCACCGCCACGCGCAGCGGCGACGGCTACCTGATCAACGGCTCGAAGATGTGGATCACCAATGGCCGCTACGGCAACACGTTCGTGCTGGCAGCCAAGACCGATCCGCAGGCCGATCCGCCGTATGCCGGCATCTCCGCGTTCGTCATCGAGAAGGGGGGCGCCGGCTTTCGCGTCGGCCGCGATATCGACAAGCTGGGCTACAAGGGGGTCGAAACCTGCGAATTGTTCTTCGACAACTTCTTCGTGCCCGCGGCCAATCTCATCGGCGGGCGCGAGGGCGAAGGATTCAAGCAGATCATGACCGGGCTGGAGAGCGAGCGGATCAACGTGGCGGCGCGCGGCGTGGGGCTGGCCCGCGCGGCGTTCGAAGACGCGATCCACTATGCCCAACAGCGGCACACGTTCGGCAAGCCGATCTGCGAGCATCAGACCATCCAGATCAAGCTGGCCGACATGGGCACGAAGATCGAAGCGGCGCGGCTGCTCGTCTACTCGGCCACGGCCAAAAAAGACCGCGGCGAGCGCTGCGACCTGGAAGCCGGCATGGCCAAGCTGTTCGCCACCGAAAGCGCCCAAGAAATTGCGCTGGAGGCGCTGCGCATTCACGGTGGCGCCGGATACTCCAAAGACCTGCGCGTCGAGCGGTATTATCGAGACGCGCCGTTGCTGATCGTCGGCGGCGGCACCAACGAGCTGCAGCGCCTGATCATCGCCAAGGCCCTGGTCGCAAAGCACCCCATCCGCTAACGCGAGCACGGACTGGGATTTTGGATTTTCGATTCGCGATTTTGGAGGGTTTGCCACCGAGGACATTGAGGACGCAGGCTGGAGGCTGGAGGCTGGAGGAAAGGAAAGGAAATCGGGCAAGCGGCGATCGGCAATCAAAAAGCGGTTTGTTGGAAATCATTGTTTTGGCTGGGGTTTTTGGTGGGTTGGTGGGATTTTGGTGCTGGTGGGTACAAA
>JBGSYQ010000167.1:0-9873 GCA_041750795.1 Pirellulales bacterium
CCTGGAAACAGGGGCCACGCCTTCGGGTGGAACGTGCACAGGTGCTGCATGGCTGTCGTCAGCTCGTGTCGTGAGATGTCGGGTTAAGTCCCTTAACGAGCGAAACCCTTGTCACTAGTTGCCAGCGCGTCATGGCGGGGACTCTAGTGAGACTGCCGGTGTTAAACCGGAGGAAGGTGGGGATGACGTCAAGTCCTCATGGCCTTTATGATTAGGGCTGCACACGTCCTACAATGGCACGCACAAAGGGATGCAAACTCGCGAGAGCAAGCAAATCCCAAAAAACGTGCCCCAGTTCGGATTGCAGGCTGCAACTCGCCTGCATGAAGCCGGAATCGCTAGTAATCGCAGGTCAGCATACTGCGGTGAATGTGTTCCTGAGCCTTGTACACACCGCCCGTCAAGCCACGAAAGTGGGGGGTATCCGAAGTCGCCGAGGTAACCGCAAGGAGCCAGGCGCCGAAGATAAACTCCGCGATTGGGACTAAGTCGTAACAAGGTAGCCGTAGGGGAACCTGCGGCTGGATCACCTCCTTTCTAAGGATTCCAACCGATCCGGTGGCAACACCAATCGGTTCAGAATTGTGGAGACAGTTCTTGTGTTTGGACAGAGGTCAGCTCAAACGAGGTAACTCTCGCCAGAGCAGCTACTAAATTGAAAAGTGAAGACCCGCACGGGCTCCAGCCAGGGCTCGTGTCGGGTCTTTTTTTGCGCGCAGCGACCACGGCAGCCAGCCGATCGCTCGCATGCGAGCGCACCCTGCGCGGCCAACCGAGTTGCTTTCGACAATCGACCCGGCGTACATTGGCGGTTGCTTCGCACGCCAGTCGAACGTCGATTGAACGCGTCAACGCCGGCATTGGCACGATGGTCAAGCATGAACTACTTCGCGCACGGGCGGGCGTTTGTCGACGATCCGTACTTTCTGGCCGGCACCGCCGTGCCGGATTGGTTGAACGCGGTCGATCGGCGGGTACGGGTGCGCTCCAAGCACGCGGCGCAGCACCTGGACGCGGAAGACCCGCGCGTGGCGCGCGTGGCAGCCGGCGTCCTGCAGCATTGCCACGACGACGACTGGTTTCACAATACGCGGGCGTTTGCCGAGTTGTCGCTGGCGCTGTGCGGCATGCTGCGCGAGCAATTGCCGGCCGACGAAGGATTCCGCCCGCATTTCTTGGGCCACATCCTGGTCGAGATGCTGTTGGACGCGGCGCTGATTGCCGACGAGCCCCAGCGGCTGGCAGCCTACTACGCGGCGTGCGAATCGCTGGATGGCGCGGTGGTGGAGGCGGCCGTGAACCAGATGGCGCCGCGGCCGACCTATCGGCTGGGCAGGCTGGTGCCGCTGTTTTCGCGCGAGCGGTTCTTGTTCGATTACGCCGAGGATGGCAAACTGTTGTTTCGCTTGAACCAGGTGATGCGCCGCGTCGGACTGCCGCTGTTGCCCAACGAGCTGGCATCCTGGCTCGGCACCGCCCGAGCCCTCGTCACCGACCGCAAGCAAGAACTCCTGGCCGCCTGATCCGCATCCCCTGACCCCTAATCTAATCCCTCTCCATGAAATACGGAATGAACCTGCTGTTGTGGTCGGGCGATCTGACCGATGAGCTGTTGCCGGTGCTGGAAAAGCTCAAGGCAATGGGCTACGACGGCGTGGAATTGCCCATCTTCGACGCCGACCCCGCCAAGTTTGCCAAGTGGGGAAAACGGCTGGATGACCTGGGGCTGGAGCGCACGGCCGTCACCATCCGCACGCCAGACACCAATCCCATCAGCCCCGACGCGAGGGTGCGGGCGGCCGGTGTGGCCGGCAACAAGCTGGCGCTGGAATGCTGCGAAGCGGCCGGCGTCAAGCTGATCTGCGGCCCGTATCATTCGGCAATCGGCGAGTTCACCGGCGCTGGGCCCACGGCCGACGAGTGGAAGTGGGGCGTCGAGTCGATGCGGCAAACGGCCGAGCACGCCAAGACCCACGGAGTGATGCTGGGCGTCGAATACTTGAATCGCTTCGAGTGCTATTTTCTCAACTCGGCCGCCGACACGGTCCGCTTCGTGCATGAAGTGAAGCACCCCAACTGCCGAATGATGTACGACACGTTCCACGCCAACATCGAAGAGAAAAACCCGGCGCAGGCCATCAAGTCTTGCGCCGAGGTCACGGTACACATCCACATTTCCGAAAACGACCGCAGCACGCCGGGGCAGGGCAACGTGCCCTGGGACGCCACGTTTGCGGCCATCAAGGAGACCGGATACGACGGCTGGTTGATGATCGAGGCTTTCGGGCTGTCGCTGCCCGAGCTGGCGGCCGCCACCAAGATCTGGCGGAAGATGTACCAAAGCGAAGAGCAGCTCGCTCGCGACGGCCTGGCGTTCATGAAGCAACGCATGGCCTGACAGTGCGCCAGCGCGCACGCAGCCCGCCTTGCTCGCAGATGAAAAAAAGCGGTATGTCACTCCGTTGGAAATGCCGACGTGGCATTGTTCGACAAGCGCCAGGTGCCGAGCCAAGCTCCGCACGGCTCGTAAAAGCAGCAACTTGCGTCGCTGTCTTGTCATCTCATCCATGCAATGCAGCAGCCTGTTGACTACATCAACCGGCTGCTATAGTGCGCGTATGTCCGCAAAACGCGCCAATCCGAGCGACTCGGGCAACAAGGCACTCGGCACGGATGCCTTTCGCCAACCTCCCGAGGAGGCGGGCCTCTCGCTCGATCAACTCAGCGATGCGCTGGCCGGCCTGCTCCGTACCGGCGACGACCCTTATGCTCCGCCCGCGGTCGATCCGGCGGACGATCGTGAGCCAGCCGAAAACGCGGAAGTCGAAGACACCTGCGAACTTGGCCCGCGCACGATTCTGGAAGCGATGCTGTTTGTCGGGCATCCGCAGAACGAGCCGCTGCCGAGCAATCAGGTGGCCGCGTTGATGCGAGGTGTGCGGCCGGCCGAAATCGACTCTCTGGTGTGCGAGCTAAACCGGGACTACGAGGCGCGCGGCTGCCCCTATACCATCGTGGCAGAAGGGGCCGGCTATCGGCTGACGCTGCGTGCAGAGTTTGCACGGATGCGCGACAAGTTCTACGGCAAGGCGCGCCAGGCTCGTCTATCGCAAGCGGCCATCGAAGTGCTAGCAGCCGTGGCCTACAATCAGCCGATCACCGCCGACGAGGTCGGTCGCTTGCGCGGAACGGCTTGTGGCCACGTACTGCTGCAGCTTGTTCGTCGGCAATTGCTGTGCCTGGAACGCGCGGCAGGTCCATCGCGAAAGGCGCAGTACCGCACGACGCCGCGGTTTCTCGAACTGTTCGGACTGGCGAGCCTGGCCGAGCTGCCACGTAGCGCAGATTTGGAAGAAAGCGGCTAGTGCTCCGTCAACGCTTGGATTCCGCATGATAGCTCTCACGCGGAGCACTAGATATTCATTTGCGCCAAAGCACTTGCGTCTTTGGCGGCGTTTCGCGTCACCCGTATGAATCGGGTTGACGCTCCACTAGCCAAATGCTGGGGCTCGTTGGATGGCAGCCGATATTTAGTGCTGGTTGTAATGTGCTGTCACATCGCCATTTACGTCGATTGCGTCCAAGCTGCGCAGGCGCGCCACAGACAGATTGATAGAATAAAGGACTGTCAGTTCACTGCCGCCAATCGGCTGTGGACCGCGTGATCGGCCAGTGTGGTCGGCACGCGTGAGACTTGGAAGTTGGGCGGGCCATATTGGCCCACGCGGTGCGATATGATCCACGGGCGGTATGGAAGCGCGGACCGAAGCGCTTGGCAACGCGGCGCATACAATCTCGGCCGCACGAATCGCATCCCGTTGGAAGTCCAACTCGCTGGCAGCCTTTAATGGATTCTATGCCCTGATGCGTCCACACTCGTGGTAAACACGCACGTTCGAACACCCCGCCGAGCTCAGTTCACTGCCCTGCGCGCCGAAGCTCCCATCGTCGTGCCGTCGCTGTTGCTGTGCGATTTCGCGCACCTGGCGGACGAAGTCCACAAGCTTGAGGAGGCAGGCGTTCATTCGTTTCACTTGGACGTGATGGACGGTCATTTCGTGCCGAATTTGACCTACGGAATGCCCATCGTCGAAGCGGTCCGCCGCGAAACGAAGCTGCCGATCGAAACGCACTTGATGATCTCGAATCCCGAAAAATACGTCGAGCAGTTTGTCGAGGCCGGCGCCGACGCAGTGACGTTTCACGTCGAAGCGACGGAAGATCCCCGGCCGATCCTCAAGCGATTGCGCGGGCTGGGAGCCGTGGCCGGACTGGCCTTCAACCCCGACACGCCGCTGGCGGCCATCGAGCCGTTTGTCGACGAATGCGACCTGGTGCTCACGATGAGCGTTCATCCGGGTTTTGGCGGTCAAGGGTTCGAAGACGTCGCCTTGACCAAGCTGGCACAACTGCGCGACCGATTTGGCACGGAAGTGTTGCTGGAAGTCGATGGCGGGGTGAACCACCAGACCATCGGCGGCTGCGCTGCCGCAGGCGCCCAATTGCACGTGGTGGGTTCGGCAATTTTCGAACACCCGAACTATGCCCAAAGCATCGCTGATCTGCTACGCACAGCTCAATCTCCTTCGAGGACTCTCTAAACACCATGGCCCAATTCGTACTCATCCGCCCAGGTTCCACCGATTACGACCAGCAGGGGCGTATTCAGGGCACTCTCGACATTCCGCTTGACGGCCAGGGCACCGAGCAAGTGCAGCGCGCCGTCGAAGAGCTTCGCGCCTTGGGCATTTCGGCCGTCTATCGGGCGCCGTGCCAATCGGCCGAGCAGACGGCCCACGCGATCGGCGAAGCGCTGGATGTGAAGATAAAGGAGCTGGATGCTCTGCGGAACATTGATCTGGGCCTCTGGCAGGGTATGCTTGTGGAGGACGTCAAGCGCAAGCAGCCAAAGGTCTTTCGCCAATGGCGCGAGCAGCCAGAAACGGTCTGCCCGCCGGAGGGGGAGCGGCTGGCGTCGGCGCAGGCGCGACTCGAGGCGGCCTTGACCAAATTGCAAAAAAAGCACAAAGAGGGAACCATTGCCCTGGTAATCCCGGAACCGATGGCGAGCGTCGCCCGCGGAATCCTCTCGCACACGGAGATTGGCGATTTTTGGAAGAATGGGGACTTTTGTGGCAAATGGGAGGTCATTTGCCCCGAGCCCCAAGCGGTTCTTCCCAGCGAGACATAACTAACGACGGGAAATAATCGCTCCGAAACTGGTCCGGATGCCGATCTCCAAGGATGGCCACCGGTTACTAACCGTTTGGGCCCCATTACGATCCAGCAGCCATCGGCCGCTATGAACGAATCCTCTATGGCGACCAGTCAGACATCAGCCGGCAACGTTTCGTCCGCCCCGGCGGCGCGGCGCCCCAAGCGGGGCGTGCCCGAGGGACTTTGGCAACGCTGTCCCGGTTGCCAGGCGACGATCTTTCGCAAGCAGGCCGAGCGGGCGTTGGGGGTCTGTCCCGAGTGCGATTTCCACTGGTACGTTTCGGCCCAGCAGCGCATCGAGCAGGTGCTGGACGAAGGAACGTTCGAGGAGTGGGATGGGCAGTTGGAGCCCACCGATCCGCTGGAGTTCGCCGACAAGATGCCCTATCGCGAGCGGCTCAAGCACGAGCAGGCCCGCACCGGCCTGCGCGAGGCCGCGGTGGTCGGCACGGGCATGATTCGCGCCCGCCGCGTGGCGTTCGGCGTGACCGATTCGGCCTTCATCATGGGCAGCATGGGCGCGGTGGTCGGCGAAAAGCTGACGCGACTGGTGGAGCGCGCCACCGTGGAACGGTTGCCGCTGATCATCATCAGCGCCTCGGGCGGCGGTGCTCGGATGCACGAGGGCATTTTGTCGTTGATGCAAATGGCCAAGGTTTCGGCGGCACTGGCCCGCTACGACCAGGCCGGCGGTTTGTTCATTTCGGTGCTAACCAACCCGACCATGGGTGGCGTGGCGGCCAGCTTTGCGTCGCTGGGCGACCTGGTTTTCGCCGAGCCGAAGGCCCTGATCGGATTCGCCGGCCCGCGCACCATTCAGGCCACGATTCGCATCGAGCTGCCCAAGGGCTTTCAGACCAGCGAATTCCTGCTGGAGCACGGATTCATCGACCGCATCGTGCGCCGCGGCGATCTGAAAAGCGAGATTGCCCGGTCGATCGACTACTGCGGCAAGATGAATCGCGACGCCAAGATTGCGCGCTAGCCGCCAAAAGATGCGGCGTCCCGCGCGGTGGCCGAAGGCACGGACGCTCGCTTGTCCGCGCTTCGGGCGCGGAATAAAGTTGCGATGGACTGGCACAGCGCCGGGACAGGGGAAAGACCAGCGCCATGAGTTTGTTCAAGTCGCTTTTTGGCGGCGGCACGTCAAAAGCCAACATCAGCACCCGCTTCGAGCTGTTGCGCGAAACCATCTCGGGCACGATGTCCGAATTTCACATGGCGCGCGACCGCAAGACCGACCAGATCGTCGGCCTGAAGATTCTCGACAAGGAGAAAACCCGGGCGCTCGAGGCGCGCTTCGTCGGCGTCAAGAAACCGAAGGAAGGCGAGATCGCCGTGACGATGGAACACCCGCACATCGTCAAGACGTTCGAACACGGATTGACGACCAACGGCGAGCAATACCTGGTGATGGAGTTTCTCGACGGCCCGGGACTCAACTCGCTGATCGTCGGGCGCAGCGCCCTGCTCGCAGGCCACCGCATGCCACTGGTTCGACAAATGGCCGAAGCGCTGGCGGCAGTACACCGCGCCGGATACATCCACCGCGACGTCTGCCCGCGCAACTTCGTGGTCGACAAGCAGTGTACGTCGCTCAAATTGATCGACTTTGGTTTGTCCGTGCCGGCCTTGCCGCCGTTCATGCAGCCGGGAAACCGCACGGGCACGGCCAACTACATGGCGCCCGAAGTGGTTCGCCGCCGCCCCACCAGCAAAAAGCTCGACATCTTTGCCTTTGGCGTCACGGTCTACGAGCTGTGCGCGTTCGAGTTGCCGTGGCCGCGCGGGGCGGGGCAGGCCGCCATGGCGCACGGCTCGGTCGAGCCTACCGACATTCGCACGTATTGCCCCCAGCTCGACAAACGGCTGGAGCATGCGATCAACGCCTGCATCGAGTCGGAGCCGGAGAAGCGGCCCGCTTCGATGGAAGAGTTCTTGAAGATGATCAAAGGCGTCGAGCAGGAGAACGCGGGCTAGAAACCGCCATCTGGGTAGAGGATCGATACCATGAAAACGTGCGTCGGTTGGTGCTGTGCAATCGCCCTGGTCGCCATCCTGGCGGGCGGATGCTCGAAGCCGCCCGACCAGCAGGCCGTGGCAGCCGTCGAGGCGGCCGGCGGCAAAGTGCGCCTCGACGAGGACGGACGCGTGACCGAGGTCGATCTGAGTCGCACGCAGGCCAACGACAAGCTGGTGGCCATGCTCGCGGCGTTGCCGGCCATCCAGACGCTCAATCTCAGCGAAACGCAGGTCACCGGCGCCGGCCTGGCCCAGCTTGGCGGACTCGCCGGCCTCGACACGTTGTACCTCGTGGGCACGCCGTTGAAGGACGACGGCCTGCGACACGTCGAACGACTCACGGCCCTGCGCACGTTGCACCTGGGACGCACGCAGATTACCGACGCGGGCCTGCCGGCACTGCGCCACCTGTCGGAGCTGCGGACGCTGTCGCTGGGGCATACCGGCGTCAGCGACGCGGGGCTGGTCCACTTGCGCAGCCTGCACCAGTTGGGCACGCTCATCGTACACCACACCAAGGTAACGCCCTCCGGCGTCAAGGAGCTTCGCCGCAGCCTGCCGAACGCGCGGATCGAGGGGTAATCCGCGAGGAAACTTCCCGCCCGAGTGAGTCTAACGTTCAACTTGGGTGGGCTTGTTAGGGGTGGAATTCACCCGTATACTGGGCAGTTTCGGCGGCCCTGTGGATCGTTCGTCCGGGGGCTGCCGGAAGGATTGCGCTCCACTGCGAATCGCGGCGCGGCCCGATTGGGGCGCGCCTCGCCAAACATAATCCACTTACGTTTCGACTTAGGATAAACTCGCCATGACGATGGACAAAAGCTTGCGGATGCGCCGCGGACTGGCTCGTGCCCGCAGCGTGCTGACGCGCGCCGAGCGATTGACGCAGCTCACGCAGAGCGAGCGCTGGAAGGAGGGCGACAGCGTGTTCGGACTGCCGAAGGTGCGCGTCTTCAAGCTGGCGATGAAGAAGAAGAAAAAGAAGAAGGAAGAGGGCGAAGGCGAAGCCGGCGCTGCGGCGCCCGCCGCCGGCGGCGACAAGAAGGCCGAAGCCAAGAAGAAGTAGCCGCGCCGCGCTTTTCTTGTGGGATGGTCTGCCATGCGCGTTCGATTGGAGTATGCTCGCACGGGGCTCGAAGTGGAGTTGCCCGGCGAACGTGTCGTGCGCACGCTGGCCTATAAGGACGCGGCGCCGCTGGCCGATCCGATCGCGGCGCTCGACGCGGTGCTCGCTCGGCCCAATGGCATGCCTCCGCTGGCCGAGTTGGCGCGCGGACGCAAAGACGCCTGCATCGCCATCTGCGATATCACGCGGCCGGTGCCCAATCAACGGATCCTGCCGCGAATCCTCGCCACGCTCGAAGCGGCCGGCATCCCGCGCGACAAGATCACCATTCTGATCGCCACCGGGCTGCACCGGCCCAACGAAGGCGATGAACTGGTCGAGCTGGTCGGCGCCGAAATCGCCGCCAACTATCGCATCGAAAATCATCACGGCCAGCGATTGGAAGAACACACGCACCTGGGCACCAGTCCTCGCGGCGTGCCGGTGTGGATCGATTCGCGTTACGTGCAGGCCGATTTGAAGATCACCACCGGACTGATCGAGCCGCACTTGATGGCCGGCTTCAGCGGCGGGCGCAAGCTCATCTGCCCGGGCCTGGCGGCGCTCGAGACCGTGAAGGTGTGGCACGGGCCAGACTTCATCGAGCATCCCAACGCCGATTGCGGCATTCTGGAAGGCAACCCGGTCCATGAGGAGAACACCTGGATCGCCCGGCACACCGGCTGCGACTTCATCGTCAACGTGGTGATCGACGCCGAGCGACGGCCGCTCAAGTTCGTAGCCGGCGACATGGAAGCGGCCTTTCTGGAAGGAGTCGAATTCGTGCGCGACGTGGTCGTCGATCGCGTGCGCGAGCCGGTCGATATCGTGGTGACCAGCGCTGCCGGCTATCCGCTGGATACCACGTTCTACCAGGCCGTCAAAGGTCTGACCGGAGCGCTGCCGATCGTCAAGCAAGGGGGCACCATCATCCTGGCAGCCGGACTGACCGAGGGGATCGGCAGCCCCGAGTTTCAGCAGTTGTTTGTCGAGCACGCGAATCTGGAAGTGTTCGTCGAGCGGATCCTGGGCAAGGATTATTTTCGGCTCGACCAGTGGCAACTCGAAGAGCTGGCCAAGGTGCGCCGCAAAGCAAAAGTCAAGGTCGTCAGCGACGGGCTGTCGCGCGAGACGCTCGACGCGCTGTTCGTGCAAAGCGCCCCCAGCGTCGAGCAGGCCGTGGCCGACTCGCTGGCGGAATACGGGCGCGACGCCACCATCGCCGTGATTCCCAAGGGGCCGTACGTGCTGGCTCAAGTCGGATAGTCGGCGGTGCGTTGGCACTCGAGCGCCCGGTGAATCAGCGCCTGGTGAATCACCTGGGGCCAAAAGGAGCGAAGACGCGCTCCATGCTCTTGATTTGTGATTCATCTGCGGAAGCAGGCGGGAGGCTGGAGGCTGGAGGCTGGAGGAAAGGAAAGGAAATCGGGCAAGCGGCGATCGGCAATCAAAAAGCGGTTTGTTGGAAATCATTGTTTTGGCTGGGGTTTTTGGTGGGTTGGTGGGATTTTGGTGCTGGTGGGTACAAA
>JBGSYQ010000168.1:0-14285 GCA_041750795.1 Pirellulales bacterium
GGGCCGCCGGCGCGTCCGTCCCACTGGTGCGTGCGAATGGAGGCGAGGATTGCCTCAGCCACCGCAACGGCGTCGCGCCCGGCGGCACCGGTCACGCGGGGCGCGCGTTCGTTGCGCACGCTGCCCACGAAATCGTGCAACTCGTCGAGCAGGGCGTTGCGCG
The DNA here is from genome assembly GCA_041750795.1 of Pirellulales bacterium. Classification (GTDB taxonomy): domain Bacteria; phylum Planctomycetota; class Planctomycetia; order Pirellulales; family PALSA-1355; genus JTS-RE94. The sequence continues at coordinate 164 of JBGSYQ010000168.1, forward strand.
ATTCGACTTCCAGCGGCTCCACGCGCAGAATCTCGGTGAACAGCCGATCTTTGCAGCCGACCTTTCCCTCGGGCGAAAGCGTCTCGTAGTCGAACGTTCGCTCGAGCACTTCGTCGCAGGGTGCAACGAAATGTGTGGTGCGCGTGCCGAAATCGATGGCCGCGAAGCCTTGCTCGCTCCAGATGTGCATCTGTCGCCGCGGCGCCGGGGCAAAGCTGGTCCGCGACGCGCTCAAGTTCGCCACGCAACCGTTGTCAAACTGCAGCCGCGCCTGCGCCACGTCTTCGTGCTTGCCCAACAGCGCCATGCCGACCGCCTGCACGCTTACCAGCGGAGCATCGACCAGCGACAGCAGCAGGTCGATGTCGTGAATCATCAGGTCGTAGACCACGCCGATATCGGTCGAGCGGCCGGTGTAGGTGCTCGCTCGCACCGCTTCGACATATCGCGGGCTGCGAATCCGGGCCGCCGCGACCGTAAACGCCGGGTTGAACCGCTCGATGTGTCCCACTTGCAGCGTCGCGCCGTACTGCCGCGCGGTACGCACCAACTCGTCGGCCTCGGCCAGATCGGCCGCCAGTGGCTTCTCGATCAACAGCGGCGTGCCGTGCCGCAGGAAGTCGAGCGCTACCTGGTGATGAAACCGCGTGGGCGTGGCGATCACTGCCGCGTCGCAGCGATCGAGCAGCTCGCGATGATCGGCATAGGCGGTCGTGTGGCAATCGGCCGCCACCTTTTCTCGCGCGGCCGCCACCGGATCGGCAATGCCGACCAGCGCCGCTTCGGGAACCTCGCCCAGCAGCCTGGCGTGGATCCGGCCCAGATGCCCCGCTCCGACGACGGCAACCTTCAGCCTCATCAGGCAGCTCTCCTGCGTTCGCGGGCCCGGCCGTGCTTGCCTTCCTGCTGCGACTGGATGAAGCCCAGCAACTCGTTGACCTGCGGCACCAACTGATCGTTGCCGCGCAGGATTTCTCGCGCGTGATCGAGGCCGACTTTGGCGCGGTACAACAAGCGGTGCGCCTCGGCCAGGCAGTTGATCACGTCGGGCGGAAATTCGTTGCGCTTCAGCGAGACTACGTTGATGCACCGCGCCCGGGCCGGATGCCCTTCGACCAGCATGAACGGCGGCACGTCGTGCAACACGCGGCTGCAACCGCCGGTGAAGCTGTAGCTGCCGATCGAAGCATAGTGGTGTACTGCCACCGCGCCCGAAAGCGACGCATGATCGTGTACGTGGACGTGACCGCCCAGCAGCGTGCCGTTGGCAATCATGATGTGGCTGCCCAGCCGGCAGTCGTGGGCAATGTGGCTGCAGGCCATCAGAAAGTTGTGGCTGCCGACGGTCGTTACGCCGTCTTCTTTTTCGGTGCCGCGATTGATGGTGACGCATTCGCGGATGATATTGTGATCGCCGATGATCACCTGCGTATCGCTACCGCGATAGCTGATGTCTTGCGGCTCGCCGCCGATGACCACGCCGGGAAAGACGTGGTTGTGCTGGCCGATCGTGACGCGGCCCATCAGCGTGACGTTGTTCTCCAGCCGCGTGCCGCGGCTGATCCGCACGTTGGGGCCGATGACGCAGTAGGGGCCGATCTCGACGTCCGTGTCGATCTGGGCCCGCGGATGCACCGCGGCATGTTCGGCGACGTAGGTTGCCATGAAAGTCGCTCCGTGACCGTTTGGCTTCGCTGCGGTTTCATCCATGAAACCTCGTGGCGAACGCTTCGAATGGACGTGACGCCGGCTGCCTCGGTTCTAGGCCGAGCGACGGCGGATTTGCACAATTTCCTCTTCGTTCAACAGTGCCCGCACCAGTTCCGCGTTCAGGCGATGTCCGCTGCGATGCGCGATGAAGTGTCCGACCAGGTCACAGCCGGCCATGGCCAGGTCGCCCACCAGGTCCAGCGCCTTGTGACGCACGCACTCGTCGCGAAAGCGCAACTCGTTCTCTACCGGCCCATGTTCGTCGAACACCAGCACGTTCTGATAGGTGGCACGCTGGCCCAGGCCGCGCGACACCAGCCACTCGGCCTCCTGCTGCAAGACGAACGTGCGACAGGGGGCCAACTCCTTGCAAAACGTCTCAGGCGTGATCACCAGTTGCAGCGTCTGCCGGCCGATGGCGTTGCCGCTGCCGTAGTCCAGGCGAAACTTTACCGTTGTCTGGCCGTCGCTGCTGGGCCGCGCTTCCACCCAGCTTTCGTCGTTGCCCAGTCGCGTGACGTTGCGAACGACCAACTGCGGCCGCTGCGCCGGTTGATCCACGACGCCCGCGGCCAACAGCGCCTCGACAAACGGCAAGGCCGAGCCGTCGCAGCCGGGCATTTCCGGCTCGTCGACCCAGACTTCGCAATTGTCGATCCGCAGTCCGGCCAGCGCGGCCATCACGTGCTCGATCATTTCCACTTGCGCGCCGCCGCTGGTGAGCGTCGTACGGCGCGGCGTTTCGATGCGGTTGGCCACCACCGCGGCAATCCGTGCCGCGCCAGGCAGGTCGCTGCGCACGAATACCACGCCCGTGTCGACCGGCGCCGGACGAAACTCCAACGTCACGTCCTTGCCGCTCCAGAATCCAAAGCCACCCACGGAAGCCGGTTGCGAGATCGTGCGTTGTTGTCGTAATGCGTGCATGAATGGAGAGCTTGCCGAACGTGTCGTGGAAGTGCCAGCCCAAGAACACCCGCCAGAACCGTCGCCGTCGCGGCGGCACGACGCACGCAGCGCCGTGTCGCGCGGCTGCGCGGTTACTGTGGGCGTGGTACGCCGGGACGCGCCGCCGTCGGAGGCGCCGCTGCGGCGCGGTTCAACTCGGCCAGAATGGCATCGGTGATGTCGATGCTCGGCGAGTTGTACAACACCGTTTTGAACATCTCGGCCCGAATCGCGTCGCGATTGTTCGCGTCTACCGGCTTGCCGTTGAACCGCAATACCAGCGAAATGCCGTTACGCTCGGAAAACACGCGCACCACGTGCGACAATTGGCGATAGGCCGCCAGGTACATTTGCGACTCTTGCTCGGCGAAGTTCTTTTCTTCGAGCGAGGCTTTGACTTTCAGGTCGCTCGACTTCTGGGCCAACTCCTCTTCGAGCTTCTTGTAGTCAGGCGATCCGGCCTTGAGCGTCTTCAGCCGCTCGGCGCTCTTGACGATCGCCTCTTGCTCGGCCTGGAATCGCTTGCCGGTATTCTCCACGTCGGCCTTGAACTTTTCGCCGTCCTGTTTCAGCCGTGCGTAGTTTTCCAGGATATAGGTGACGTCAATCACCGCGATGCCGTGTCCAGCGGCAGCGGTGGCCGGACCGCGCGGCGGCTGTCCCGGCTGCTGGGCTTGCGTATACGTGAAAGCGAAGGCAGCCAACGCCATGGCCGCACAGACGGCCGAAACAAGTGTGGTTCTCACGGTTCGTTTCGCTCCTTGCGTTTGTCGGTTGGTCATCCTTGACCGTCGCTGCCAAGGGGCAGTTGCCCAAAAGTCTCCCCGCGTGAACGCTTCGCGCCAGCGGGGGGTCGTTTGGGGGCGGTATTCTGTCGAGAACCCCGAAATCCGTAAAGGCCAAAAAAGCAGGCGGGAGGCGGGAGGCTGGAGGCGGGGGGGAAAGACGGGAAAGGCTGATGCGGCGGAACACTCGGCACGCGCCAGAGTGAAGTTGGTGAGGGCAGGGAGGTTGCTCTACGGTCCGACGTGGCCGCGATCTAAGAAACAGCCTGCGGTCCAATGCGCGGCCGGATTGGCCGCGTGCAACGGGTATCGCGTTTCCCCCTTGCCTCCCGCTTATCTGGGCGGATCCAGCGTCACCTCCAACTTCACTTCCTTGCCCTCGCGCTGTACGACCACCGGTACCTTGTCGCCGGCTTTGAACTTGCGCAGGGCACTGTCGAAATCCTCCAGATTGCCGATCTTGCTGTCGCCGAACTGAATGATGTTGTCGCCGGGCCTGAGACCCGCCCGATCGGCCGGCCCCCCATTGGTCACGCCGCTCAGTGCATAGCCCGGCGCCTCCTGGGCAAAGTCCGGAATGCTGCCGAAATACGGGCGGTCGCCCCCGCCGCCCAACGTCGAGCGCTCCTTCACTTCGATATACTGCGGCCGCTGGTCGGCTTCGGCCAGCGTGACCGCCGTCTCGGTGACCAGGTCGGCCACGCGGCGCATGCCCGCGATGTTCAGCTTGTCGAAGTCATCGCTCGGGCGGTGATAGTCCTTGTGGCTGCCCGTGAAGAAAAACAGCACGGGAATCTGCGCGCCGTAAAACGACGAGTGATCGCTGGGCCCAAAGCCGCCGAGCTTCTTCGTGATCTCGAAGCCGGCGTCGTTTCCCAGCCGATCGACCAGCGCGTCGAATTCCTCGGCCGTGCCAGTGCCATGGACGATCAACTTGTCGTCTTCCAGGCGGCCGACCATGTCCAGATTTATCATGGCCACGGTCGAATCCAGCGGAAACAGCGGGTTGCGCACGTAGCGCGCGCTGCCGATCAGGCCGCGCTCCTCGCCGGTAAAGGCGATGAAAACGATGCGCCGCGGCAGCGGCTTGCCGCGCGACGCCAGTTGCCGCGCTACCTCGACGAGCACGGTCGTACCCGATGCGTTGTCATCGGCGCCGTTGTGAATCTCCTTCACGCCGGGCGCCGCCGAACCGGCGCCGCCCCACCCCAAGTGATCGTAATGCGCCCCGATCACAATCGTCTCGTCGGCGTGCGGGCCTGCGCCTTCCAATACGGCAATGACGTTTTTCACTTCCGCTTGCTGGCGCTCGACGCTGGCCTGGCCCTCGATCCGCCAACCGGCCAGCGCCGCGCTGTGGGGCGTCGGCCCCTTGTCGATCTCCGTCTCCAGTTGGCTCAACGACTTGCCAAGCGCCGCCTGAACCACCGGGTCCAGCGCTGCGCGGCGGCAGGTGAGCACCGGAAAGTCGCGTCCCTCGCCGTCGTCGGAGCCGGCGCCTTCGAACGGCAGCAGCGGATCCTGCGCGGCTGCCAATTGCGTCGCGTATTTCTGAATGTCGCCGGCAAGCTGGCCTACGCGCTCCTCGTGGCGCTTCCAATCGTCGGACGAGGGCTCGTCGATCGACTTGAACTTCGTGTTCTCCGCCGCCAGATCGTCCACCGCCGCGCGCCAGCGCGCCCGCAACGCGTCGATGTTCTTTCGCACGTCGAACTCGTCGTTCACGAAAATCACCGCGGCGGCGCCGTGCTCGTAAGCGTTCGACACCTTGCGCCGAAACGGCGCATGCCGCGAATTGCTCGTGCCGTCGAACACACTGTGCGGATTGGCCTGCTGCGGCTCGTGACGCAAGATCACCACGGCCTTGCCCTTGACGTCCACACCGTCATAGTCGTTGTAGTTCTCGTCTTTGCCCGTGATGCCGTAGCCGACAAACACCAGCGGCAAATCGAACGTCCCCGAGCCGCCGATCGCCAGCGGATTGTAGTCCTCGCCGAGCTTCAGCTCGATCCGGCGCGGCGTGCCGTCCTTTTCGGAAGCCCCCACCAGCATCAGCGTGTTCGCCTCGCCCTGCGTTGCGCCGGTGGTCATCGAAAACGTCTGAAACGGTCCGCCGTCCACCAGGTCGGTCTTCAGCCCCAACTCGCGAAACTCGTTGGCGATGAAGTCGGCGGCCTGGTCGAGCCCCTTGGTGCCCACGCCGCGTCCTTCGCGCTCGTCGCTGGAAAGATACTCGACCGCGGTCCGCAAGCGGTTCTCGACCGTGGCGGCGTCTTCCGCGACCGCGGCCATGGGAGCAGCGGCCAGCAACAGCGGCACAACCAGCGCGATGATCATTCGGCGGGCGGCGCTACCCAACGCTGGGCCGTTCAACGACAAGTCATGGGCAGAAGTTTTCATAGCAACCTTGATGGGAAGGGAATCGTCGGGCCAAGGGATTCGGTATTCGCCGTGCGATGCGGGAGCGAAGTGCCCAAGAGCGAGCCAGGGGCCGCCGCACGTGCAAAAGATGCACTTTAGGTCAACCGGAGGGACTAGGAAGGCATCACCAAATTCTTGGCCGCACGACCCACCACGTCAAGCCGGTTTTGCTGCTTCCGCACGCGCTGCCGGGCGCCAACTCTATGATTGCCCGCCCAGGCGCTTTAGAATCGACGTTTGGCGTACTCAGCCGCAACGTCGAACCGCTCGATAGACAAAGGCCTGGTCCCGATCCACTAGCCACTGACCACTAGCCACTTCGCCCAATGCCGTCGCTCTTCGTCTATCAAGGTCAAGACCAGGGCGCCCTGTTCGAGCTCGAAGAGGGAACGCAAGGCATTGGGCGCGACGCGGCCAACGCCATTCAGGTTCACGACCACGAGGTCTCGCGCAAGCACGCCGAATTTCACTACGACGGCGTCACCTGCACCGTCACCGACCTCGAAAGCTCCAACGGCACGTTCGTCAACGGCCAGCAAATCAAAGCTCCTTGCCGGCTCTCCAGCAGCGACAAGGTCCAGGTCGGCGGCACGCTCATGCTGTTTACCGATCCGGCCGAGAATCCTCCGGAAGACCTGGCCGACAAGATCGACATCGTCGGCCGCGAGTCCGGCGGGGAGCGCTCGCACATCGTCCGCTCGATGAGCCAGAGCGAAGGCAGCGGCATCTTCGACGTCGACGGCGGCGCCAGCCCTTGGCTGGCCCGCGCCAAGAGCAACTTGCAGATCATGTATCGCACGGCCCTGGCCGTCAGCCACACGCTCGACATCGACCAACTGCTCAATCGCATCATGCAGTTGATCTTCGAGTGGGTCGAGGCGGACCGCGGCTGCATTATGATCCTCGACGAGCAAACCAAGGAGCTGGTGCCCAAAGTGCGCCACAACCGCCAGGGCGTGGGTGACGCCGAGAAGCTGGCCATCAGCAAGACCATTCTCGATTACGTCATGGCCAACAGCGAGGGCGTGCTGACCAGCGACGCGCGCCAGGACGACCGCTGGGACAGCGCCGCCAGCATCGTGCAAACCGGCGTGCGCGAGGCTATCTGCGTGCCCATGCAAGGGCGCTACCACGTGGTCGGCGTAATCTACATCGATACTTCGATCACGCCGGCGCGCATCATCCAGCAGCGCGGCCAGCAAAACAAGTTCACCGACGAGCATTTGAAACTGATGATCGCCATCGCCCACCAGGCGGCGCTGGCGGTGGAAGACACCCGCTACTACTCCGCCATGATGCAGGCCGAGCGCCTGGCCGCCGTGGGCCAGACCATTGCCATGCTTTCGCACCACATCAAGAACATCCTGCAGGGCATTCGCGGCGGCAGCTATCTGATCGAGAAGGGGCTGGAAGGCCACGACGAGGAGGTCGTCCGCAAGGGCTGGAGCATGGTCGACCGCAACCAGGGACGCATTTCGTCGCTGGTCATGGACATGCTCACGTTCAGCAAGGACCGCGAGCCCGATCCCGTGCCCGGCGATCTCAACCATGTCGTCGGCGAAGTCGTCGAGCTGATGCAATCGCGCGCCGACGAGTTGAAAGTCAAGCTCGACTACCAGCCGATCGAGGACATGCCTACCGTCACCTTCGATCCCGAGGGCATTCACCGCGCCGTGCTCAACGTGCTGACCAACGCCATCGACGCCTGCCAGGACCGCGAGGAAGGCTTGGTGACCATCTCCACCGAGTTTGCGCCGCGCGAATCACTGGCGCGCATCATTGTCGAGGACAACGGCTGCGGCATCGAAGAGCAACAGCTTGGCAAGATCTTCACGATCTTCGTTTCACACAAGGGGGGCCGCGGCACCGGCCTGGGCTTGCCCGTCAGCCAGAAGATTTTTAAGGAGCACGGCGGAGACATTCAGGTTAGCAGCCAGCTCGACCAGGGCAGCCGCTTCACGATGGAGCTGCCCGCCACCACGCCCCCGCCCGCCGCCGCCCGCACCGACAGCATCGACCGCGAGCAAATCGACGCCGCCGGCAGCGGCAGTAAGTCCAAGATCAAGAAAGCGCCAGCGTAGGCGATTTTGGATTTTGGATTTTCGATTGTCGATCCTGGTCATCAATTGGTTCAAGGCTTTCCATCGCTTGACCCAAGTCGAGTAGCGCGGCTCCACGCTCTCTCAATCCAAAATCGCAATTCCAAAATCCCTAAAACTTGTACCCCGCCGGCTGACCCACGAACGGATTACTGCGCTTTTCTTGCCCGATGGTGGTCGCCGGGCCGTGGCCGGGCAGCACGTGGGTGTCGTCGGGCAGGCAAAACAGCTTGGCGTGGATGTTGGTTGCCAGGTCTTCGAAGTTGCCGTCCGGAAAATCCGTCCGCCCCACGCTGCCGGCGAACAGCACGTCGCCGCCAAACACCACGACCGGGTCGCCCGCGTGCCAGACGAACACCACGTGCCCGCTCGAGTGCCCCGGTATCTCGCGCACCACCAGGTCGAAACCCGCGGCGCTGTACGTCTCGCCCTCGCGCACCAGCACGTCGGCCGGCGGGCTCACCAGGTGCGCGCCAAATGCGCCCGACAAGTTCAGCTTCGGGCTGGTCAGCTTCTCCGCGTCGCCGTGTCCAATGACGATTGGACAGTCCGGAAACCGCTCCTTCACGCGGCCGTTTCCGGCGATGTGATCGCTGTGTCCATGAGTGATCAAGATCGCGGCCGGCGCCAGCTTGTGCTCGTCCAGGTACGAGAGGATCTCGTCCGGATCCAACCCGGGATCGATCACCAGGCAGTCGTTGCGACCCTCAAGGTAGGCAATGTAGGTGTTTTCCTCAAAGGGCGCCGAGACCACGCATGCTACGCGAATGGCAGGTGCTACCACGGAATCGACCTTTCCTGCTGTCGAGCGAAACCACTAGACTACGCAGCCCTTGCAATCCGAACGCGATGGTCGTGCAACGCTGCGCGGAATCGTCCCGTTTTCCACAGCGACCTTGCAACAACAACTTGCATGGCGAAGCGGATTCGTTTTAGGCAAACAAATCGGCACAGTGAAAGCATTGTAATCGAGTTGGACTTCGCGGGCGATAACAAAGGATGGCGGGTGCGACAGCATGCACGGTGCTGGCATGCCGCTTGTGCAATGTCATCCCTTGCTTCTCCGCGGATGTGCCCAGCACTTAAAAGTGTCTGCGACTTGCCCCGGCACGCGCCACGGCGAAACAATTCCATTCGAGTGCGGGAGCGACACGCAACGCGCGCCCGCTTTGCCACACGCGCAAAAACCGGTCAGGAGAGAGCAATGACCCGTGGTAGATGGATTTTTGGCACAGCGGCGGTCTTGGGAACCTTGGCGATACTGGTCGGTCCGCTGGCGGCGCAATCACCCGCGCCCCAACAGCGCGCCGATCGGCAGCAACTGACGCAGCCCGTCTATCGGGTCGCGCAACAGCCCGGCCAGCCGGCGCAGCCGCAAGGCCAGCAGCCGGCCATCGTGGCCAACAACACGATCCCCGCTCCCACCGACGTCGGCGGCCAGCCGGGTGCGCCACAACAGCATCCGCTCGAGCCGGCCATCCAGATGGCCAAGGCCGCCATGGTCAACATTCGCTCGAACGTGCGCGACTATTCCTGCACGCTCATCAAGCGCGAGCGCATCGGCGGCAAGCTTGCCGACCAGGAGTTCATGTTCTTGAAAGTGCGCCACGAGCCCTTCAGCGTCTACATGTACTTCCTCGGCCCCGAAAAGCTCCGCGGCCAGGAAGTCATCTACGTCGAAGGCGCCAACAGCGGCAACCTGCTCGGCCACGGCGTCGGCATCCGCAAGATCGCCGGCACGGTCCCCCTGCAACCCACCGGCGCCATGGCCATGCAAGGCCAGCGCTACCCGATCACCGAGATCGGCATGCTCAATCTCACCAACCGCCTGTTGGAAGTGGCCGAACAGGATCGCCACTTCGGCGAGTGCGAGGTGAAATTCTATCAAAACGCCAAGATCAACACCGGCAAGGAGAAACGCACGGTCACCGCCATCGAGGTGATCCACCCCATCCCGCGCAAGAATTTCCGCTTCCACCTGGCGCGCGTTTACGTCGACGACGAGCTGAACATGCCCATTCGCTACGAATCGTACGACTGGCCCACCCGGCCGGGCGCCGCGCCGCCGTTGCTCGAGGAATACACCTACACCGACATCAAGCTCAACAACGGCTTCACCGATTTCGACTTCGACACCAACAATCCCGCTTACAACTTCCGCTAAACGGCCGAGGACTGTCCCCGACGGCAGCCTGGCAGACTGCTGAAGGATTCAACGGGATGCTACGCGCTTTCGGCGTGCTCGCCGTCGGCTTCTTCGGGGACCAGCCGGGCCAGCACCTCGCGCAGCTCGCGCAGCTTGATGGGCATTGACATCACGATGCGGTGGCTGTTGAGCTTGGCGCGTTTCTTCCAGTCTTGCTGGTGCTCGCCCAAGAGGAGCACGGCGGGAATGGGGCGGGTCGCTTCGCTTTCGCCAAAGCGATTGAAGGCCTCGAGCGCCGGCTCGCCCAATTCGCTGGTAGAGAAGATCACGCAGTCGGCCGCGCGACTGCCGTCGGCAAAGCGGCTCAGTGCCCGCTCGGGATCCTGGGTGACGAGCACGCGATAGCCTTTGTTCTTCAGCCGTTCGCGAAGCACGTTTTGCAGCGGCACGTTCGATTCGACGAACATCAGCGTGTGCTTGGGCGGAGCCGGCGCGGCGACGGCCGCCGGCTTGGGCGCTTCTTCCACTTCTGGCGGAGGAACATACGGCTCGTTCAACTTTTCCATGGCGGCGCGCAGATCGGCCAGCATCTCGGTGGGCGTCTGATAGCGCTCGTCGACGTTCAATTCCATGGCGCGGTTGACGATGGCGGTGATATAGCGGGGCAACTCGGGATCGACCTGCGCGATGGGCGCGATCTCCTGGAAGCGGCCTTTGCTGAGCCGCTGGATGCGATCTCTGGTTTCGTACAGGGGCGGCTTGCCCGTGAGCATGTGATAGTAGATGCAGCCCAGGAAATAGATGTCGCTGCGCGAGTCGTCCTTGCGCACCGACGTGGCACGTTCGAGCCCGGCGTAGTCGATGGTCCGCGGGTTGGGCGAGTTGGTGGCGTCGTCGGAAGTTTGTCCTTCGGCGGCCAGGCCGAAGTCGACCAGCATGGCCGTGCCTTTGCTCGACACCAGGATGTTCGACATTTTCAGATCGCGATGGCAGATGCCCCGCATAAAGGCATAGCCCAGGCCGGCGGCCACGTCGGCCACCAGGCGCGTGGCCTGGCCCGGATCGAACTTCTTGCGAATCTTGATGAACTCGCGCAGATTGCGCCCTTCGACGAACTCCATGACCAGGAAGTGCAGGTCGCCGCGCGAGTAGACCTCGGTAATGGGGACGATGTTCGGATGCTTGAGCGTGGCCCCCATCTCGCCTTCGCGATAGAAGCGGTCGGCCTGCTCCGGGACGTCGGCAAAACGGCGGCGCAGCACTTTGACCGCCACGATCTCGCCCGTGTCCTTGTGACAGGCGCGGTACACTCGTGCGAAGGTGCCGGTGCCGATCAGGTACAGCACCTTGTAGTCGCCGTAGAAGAAGCCGTTGCGGTCGCCCTGCACCAGCTTGTCGGTCTGAAAGTTGGTCAGCAGCTCGCGGCGCAACAGCAACTGCTGAAACTCGACGCCCGAGACCTGCCGACTGCCGACCTGCCGCCAGACGTCCTGCAACTGGCGCTCGTCGATCAAGTTCAGGTCGAACGCGCGCTGAGCGATCTGTTCAGCAGACAATTCGACCATAGCGTGCCGCTCTCCATCTCCTCCGCCCCCGGAAAAACCGTGCTCTTAACGAAGCCGGTCTTCCAGGCTGACGACCCAAGAGGGAATAGTCTGATTCGGCCGCGTAGGTTTCGCGAAATCCAGCCCATCGAGGTGCCGACGTCGCCTACCAGGAAAACCGCTGCCGGGGGGAAGGTGCCAGGGATTCGTCCCGTAATCCTTATGGTATTCCACCAGCGGTCGACTCGCAACGCTTAACGGCCGGCCAAACGCCAGGCGCGTGCAACGCAACCCCATACAACCGTTATGCTTCCTCGACTTTGCGGCGAAACTCGTCCCGCTCGCGACGCGTCGCTTCCAGATCGAACATCAGGTACTTCATGTCCAGGCGCAACTGGGTCAGCGCGTCCTGCACCAGGCCCAGAATGCGGCGGCGGCGCTTGCTGCTCTCCAGCACACGCGCCAACAGCGGCTCAATGCCATGCAACTGCTGCGGTGGCAGTTCCGCCAAGGCGGCAGCCAGATCGGCAATGTCGGCGGGAAGTTGATCGACGGGGGACTGGGTCGAGCGGGCGGCGTGGTTCATAAGGGGCATTCTCTCCAGCGGAAGGTTGGCAACGACCTCCCACCAAAGCAGACGGCGTGCCGTGCGGCAGGCGTGCCGTGCGATCAACAACGCAAATCATTTTGGCATAAGTGTTTCCGCAAACTCAAGCGCCCCGGTCCGGCGGACCAGCGTGGCGAGAAAACGCAACACCTGATCTGGCCGCACTTCGCAAAGGCTGATACAAGACCGACTTACGGAAAACGACCGGCTCTGCGCGCCGTGTTGCGTTTTGCCCTCGTTCGATGCATCGGACCGATCACGGGTAATGCGGCGGCACGCGAGCCTGCGAAACCCGCCCGCCGATTGCGAACTTCCTGCGGACTCGAACCCACCCGCGCGACCATGGACCTGCGACAGGCGACCCACTGGCAGCACGTTGGCCGGCGGCGACGGCTCTGGCTGCCGGTCTGCCTGCTCGGGTTGTTCGCATGGGTCGCTGGTGCGGCCCACAGTTGGGCGCAATCGGCGTCGCGCGACGATTTCGAAGGGCCCGAGGTCAGCCTCTTCGACGACGGGGGCGACGCGCACTACCGCATCGAAGCCCACGCCCGCGCTTCTCACGGAGCCCATTCCGGACGCTGGTGCGAGCGCGTCACCGTGCGCGGCACCAACGGCACCTATATTCACATGGCCCACGCGCTGGCGCCGGCCCGGGTCATTGCGGAACTGGTCCCCAGCATTTGGATCAAGGCCGATCGGCCGGGGCTGCAACTGATCGTGCGGGTGGTGCTTCCCCGTTCGATCGATCCGCAAACCGGTAAGCCGATTTCCACGCTCATTCGCGGCACTTCGTACGCCAAGGTGGGTTCCTGGGAACAACTGCGGCTCGACAACCTGGTGCAACTGCTCGACCGGCAAGTGCGCGTGCTGCGCGCCGAGTTTGGCCGCGACGTCGACGCGCGCGAGGCCTACGTCGATCGCATACTGATTAATGTCTACGGCGGGCCGGGACTGACCAACCTGTTGGTCGACGACCTGGAGGTTGCCGGCATGGTGGCGCCGCAAGCGACGATTGCCGCGGCCTCGGCCCAGTTGCCGGCGGGTGCGCCCGTTGGTCAAACTCAAGCACTGCCGGTCACTTGGACGCGCGGCCAGGCCGTGCCCAAGATCGAGCGCAGCGGGCCGCAATTGCTGGTAGGCGAAGCGCCGTTTTTCCTGCGCGCGATCGAATATCAGGGCGAATCGCCCGCTCGGCTCAAGGAGATGGGCTTCAACGCGGCCTGGCTGTCGCGCGCTCCGACGGCGCAGCTCTTGCGCGAGGCGGCGGCCGCAGGGTTGTGGATCATTGCGCCGCCACCGGCGCCGGCGGCGCTGGAGACGCTTGCCGCGGGCCAGTCGCGGACGCTGGGCGGCGAGTTGGACGGCGTGTTGGCCTGGGACTTGGGGCGCGGACTGGCGGGCGAAGCGTCGCTGGAAGCCACGCGCCGCTGGGCGAAGTTGGTACAAGCGGCCGATTCTCGCCGCCGCCCCATGGTGTGCGAGCCTGACGCCGACTTGACGAAATACACGCGCCCCCCGATCCACGTGCTCGTCGCCCGGCGCGAAGTGTTGGGCACCAGCCTGGAACTGAATTCCTATGTCACGTGGCTGCGGCAGCGGGCGCAGTTGGCCATGCCGGGCACCATCCTCTGGGCCACCATCCAAACGCAGCCGCCCGCCAGGTTGCTCGAACAACTTGCGGTTTTGTCGAGTGGGCGCGATGCGCGGATCGAAATTCAGGAGTCGCAACTTCGCACGCTGGTACACGCGGCGCTGGCCGGCGGAGCGCGCGGACTGGTGTTTCAGTCGAGCGGGTCGCTGGAGCGCGACGACGCGGCCACGCGGCGCCGCCGCGCCCTGCTGCAACTGGTCAACCTCGAGCT
>JBGSYQ010000169.1:0-2018 GCA_041750795.1 Pirellulales bacterium
TCGGCGGCGAGCGCAACCTTGACGTGGGGCGTTCGCCCCGCGGCCCAGGCCACGCCGCGCGCGATCAGGGTCGCTTCGCCCGGCACGAGAATCGACTCGGCAGCGTGCCCCAGCACCGTCTGAAACACGCGCCCCTTGCCATAGGAATAGACAAACGCCATCGGCTCATCCTTGCCGGTCACGCTCGAATGCGCCGTGGCCAGCACTTCGATCTCGCCGTCCCCTTGCTGATTGCAGTACAACTCGTCGATCGTCTCGAACGCATTCATGCCGTCGGTGATCGGGTGGTCCTTGACGATATCCACCTGGAAGCGGCCATAGGGATCGTGGCTCGAACGCCCGGCCGTGTGGTCCCACACGCGGCGGCAAATGTTGCGAAACTCGGGCCAGTCGCTCGCCGGCGTCTCGGGCAGCGACGCATGAAACGCGCCGTTGCTGAAATGAATCAAAGCCAGGCCGCCGCCGCCCGACAGATACTCAACGAAGTTCGTCTTCGCCTCGTCGCTCAAGCCGGGCCGCTGCCAGTTGCAATAGTTCAACACCAGCACGTCGTAGTTTGCCAGTTGCTTGTTGGCCAGAAATTCAGGATCGGTGACCACCGTGATCTGCATCCGCCGGTCGCGCACCAGCGCCTCCTGCAGCGCGGCCGTTGTGTCGCGCCACACGTGCGCCGGATGCTGATGCCCTGTGACGATCAGGCACTGAATCGGCCCGGCGTCGGCCGCGTCGTCGACCTTTGATTCGACTGCGTGCATCGGCTGCACGCCTCCCTCCGGCACTTCGACGTGCGCCGTCCACAGCACCGCGTTAAGCACCATGCGGCGAAACTCGGGCACGCCCCAGTTGTCGAAAAAATGCCCGCCGGTAAAGCCGAAGCCGCGACCGCCGCCGTCGCGCTCCACGGCCCAGGCCACCACCTGCTCGCTCGCCTCGCCGGGGATCGGCGTGGAAAGAATCGGCTGCAACCGCGGGTCGTCCGCCCGAAAGCGAATGTTGTAATAGTACTCCTCGCGCAACTCGAACGGTTCGAGCCCGCGGCAGATCGGATGTTCCGCCGTCGCCGGCCGGCAGGTCGTCTCCGCGGTTTGAATCTTCGAGAACCACTTGCGCGGCTCCGGCCCCGACTCGTAATCGAAGTATCCGCCCATCCACTCCAAAAACGCGGCGCCGTGCGTGTTGGGCACGAACACGGTCCAATGGATCGCCACCAGCCCGCAACCGCGATCCATCTGCTTTTTGAGCACCTGCAACCGATCGCCCACCAGCAGCGGATGATCCGCCTCGCTCCGATCGGCGCCGTCGGAGAGCACGACAATCGTGTCGGCATCGTCCAGCGTGCGCACGTCGCGCGGCCAGCCGTCAAAGTGCAACTCGACCTTCACGCCCGACACATTGGGTGCCGTCTCCAAACAGCGTGCCAGCAACCGTGCGCTCAAGGCATACTCGTGCGTGCCGGGCGGATGCCCGCCGGGACCCTGGTGTACGGTGCCCGCCAGCAGCACGATCTTCTTGGCGCGAACGTCGTCGCCGGCCAACGATACCCGCCCAACGAGCGCCGCGCAAACGGCGGCGATCACCAGCAACCACGACGCGCGGCGCGCGGAAGCGAACGTTCGATTTGGCATGTTTGACACCCCGAGGCGGGTCGCCTAGATTGACGCGACGGTGGCGAATGAACGTCCTGCGTGCGACGCGCTGGTGCGTGCGCAAGGGCATCGCACTTCCGGTGGCACTGGCGTCGTGCCAGTGCTCAGCGCCAGTCTCGCCCTGATTCCATTTCGCATCCAGTTACACGCAGAATAACAACGGCCCCAACCGCACGCAACTTTGCCGCGTCCCCAATCGCGCCGCGGGAGACTCTTCAACCATGAAACTCGCCACGGGCACGACCCTCATCGACGGCGGACAACTCGTCGATGGCACCGGCGGGGCGCCGGTTGCCAATGCGACCGTCGTCGTTCGCGACGGGCAAATCGCCTATGCCGGACCGGCCGCCGGCGCGCCGGCCGTCGAAACCG
>JBGSYQ010000170.1:0-9418 GCA_041750795.1 Pirellulales bacterium
GCCGGCTTCGGTTGGTAGCGCCCACAGGCGGATGACGTTATCGGCTCCGCCGGTGGCCAGTTGCGCGCCGTCGGCCAGCAGCGCCACTGCATTCACCGCGGCCGGCGTTTCGATCTGGGCTACCACGGCGCCGTCGGCCACGTTCCAGACGCGAACCGTCTTGTCTTGCGATCCGGAGACCAGCTTCGAGCCGTCGGGCAGAAACTGAAGCGAGCCCACGGCGCCGGAGTGACCGGCGAGCGACTTGGGATCCGCAAGCGTGGCGAGATCCCACAGCTTGATCTCGCCCGAGGCCTCGCCGATGGCAGCCAGCTTGCCGTCGGCGCTGACGGCGATGGCCTGCACTGCGGAAGCAGCCGCCGGCAGTTCGGCGCGGCGGACATGGTGCGGTCGGCGCCACAGCTTCACTTCGCGATACCCGGCGGAGGCCAGCAAATCTCCGTCGGGACTGAAGGCCAGCGATTGCACGAGGTCGAGATGCGCCACGCCTTGTTGCTGATAGAGACCGGACTCGACAAGGGCCGGATCGGTGAGCCGGGTGAGCAATGCGCCGGTGGCGAGATGGTAGATAAAGATCTGGTTGGCGCGGCTGCAAGCGGCCAACTGCGCCTCGGGGCTCATGGCCACGGCGTAGATCGGGTTCATGCCTGCGGGCAGCGGCTGCCACTCGATGGCCGTGGCGCCGGACACTTCACCGGTGGCGCCCTGGTCGATCCACAGCTTGATGAGTCCGAGCTGTTCGCTGGAGAGCGCCACGGCCTCGACGCTGTTGTCGGCCGGGGGCATGAAGGGCTCTTCCTGGTGCGCGGCGGCTTTGAGCAGCAAGCTTTCGTCGCTCTTGCCGGGTTCGACCGCGGGGCCGGAGAAGCCGCCCTTGAGGATCGTCTGCGGCGTTTCCAATACCAGGTCGCCCTCGGCAGCGCTGGCGTTGTGACAGGCGGTGCAATTCTTGGCCAGGATCGGCAGGATTTCCTTCTCGAAGTCGACCGGGCCTTCGTGCTCGACCGTGGCGATGGCGATCGGCTGCTCGTCGTCGGCACGGAGCGCTATCGGCGGCAACAGCAGCAAGAGTATGACGACAAGCGGACGCATGGCGAGCGATTGCATGACATTCACGGTGGTGGCACCTGCGGAAGGTCGGTGGCGGGTGGGTTGCCTGGAGGGCAGTCGGTGGGAGCGAGGTCGAGCGGTCGGCGATTGGTGCCCGCGTGGGGTGACGGGCGGTTCAACCGTTCCTATGGTAGTTGGCGGTCGTGCGGGTGGGAATCGGGTGGGGGGCGGAGTGAGTCGCCGGTGCCGATCAGGCACTCGGCACGCCGAGCACCGGCACGACGCCAGTGCCCACGGAATTCGGTTTCGCGGAATTAGTGGTTGAACAAGAACTCCTTGGTGTTGACCAGGGCCCAGAGGATGTCTTCGTAGGCCGTCTTTTCGTCCTTGGCTTTGGACAAGTGCGCAAGGGCCACGGCCGTTTCGTCGGCCAGGGGCTCGCGCGAATAGACGCGCAGGTAGATTTCGCGAATCTTGTGCTCGCGGGCGCGTTCGGTTTCAGCGGCGAGTCGGGCCGCGCGGCCATCGCCGGCAGAGAGTTTGCCCTGCACTTCCGATGAGTTCAGCAAATGCAGGCTCTGCGCCAGGTTGGCCTCGCTGGAGCGCTCGCACTCGCAGGCGCTGGCTCCTTCGGGCTTGCCGAAGACGGTGAGGAAATAGGAACTGAAGCCGTCGTCGGGAAGTTGCACGGCGCGGACGCTCTGCGGCACGGCACCGAAGCTGGTCTTCGAGCCGGTCACCGCGTCGAGCGCATCCAAGAGCACCTCGGCCGGCAAGCGCTTGGGATAATAGCGCGAGTAGTTTTGCTTGTCGTTGACGTTGTACTCGTTGGGCAACGAGGTGAGCTGATAGGTGTTCGAGGTGCAAATGGCACGGATCAGTTGCTTCAGGTCGTAGCCGCTGTCGGTGAAGTGCCTGGCCAGTGCGTCGAGCAGTTCCTCGTTGGTGGCCGGGTTGGTGACGCGCATGTCGTCTTCCGGGTCGACCAGGCCGCGGCTGAAGAAGTGCTTCCAATAGCGATTGGCCAGTGCCCGTGCGAAGAACGGGTTGTCCTTGGCGGTCATCCACTCGACCAGCGCGTGGCGCGGATCGTCGTCGGTGGAGATTTGGGCCGGCTCGGCGCCGAGTCCGGTGGGCGGCACCGCCTGCCCGGTTTTGGGATTGGTGGCCGAGGGAGTGCCGCGGTTGTAGACGATGCGTTCTTCACCCACTTGCTCGCCGGGCTTGCGCTGGATGCGCGAGAAGAAGGCGGCAAAACCATAATAGTCCTGTTGGCTCCACTTCTCGAACGGATGGTGGTGGCAGCGGGCACATTGGATGCGCAGGCCCAGGAATAGCTGCGCCGAGTCTTCCAACTGCTCGTTGGTGGCGTTCACCTCGCGATACCAGGCGACCGGCGGATTGTGGCCGATCTCGCCGGTGGCCGTGAGCAACTGTCCGACGAATTGATCGTAGGGCACGTTGGCGTGCAGGCTGTCGCGAATCCAACCGTGGAAGATCCGCGTGCCGCGTGCATGGGCGGGGGTGCGGCGCTTATTGCGGAGGATGGCGTTCCACTTGTTGGCAAAGAAATCGGCGTATTCGGTGCTGGCCAGCAGCGTGTCGACCCAGGCCTCGCGCTTGTTGGGACTGGCGTCGGCCAGAAAGGCTTCGGTTTCCTCGGGCGTGGGAAGGCGTCCGGCAACGTCGATGGCGGCGCGGCGAATGAACGTCGCGTCGTCGCAGACTTCCGATGGGGGAACGCCCAGTGTCTGCAACTTCTTGAAGACCAACTCGTCGACGAAGTTTTTCGGCGGCGGCGTGGACTCGACCGGCGCGCCCAGCGGAATGCTGGCGCGAAACACGCCGACTTGCCCCTGGTAACGTGCCATGATGGCCACGTCGCCGGACAGGTCGAGCGTCTTGACCAGGCCAGTGACGGTCGCTTCGGCCATTTCCGGGGCATTGGGCTCGAACGTAGCCGTGCGCGTGACGTCTTCGGTGGCGCCGTTGGTATAGTGGGCGATGACCAGCAACTGTTGCTGGCTATCGGTCGCCATGGCGCGCTCCGAGGGAATGACCTCGATGCGCGCGACGGTCGGGTCGTCGGCATTGCCGTAGGGCATGCCTTGCAGGATCCAGCGGCGCAGCAGGCGATAGGCGTGCGAGTCGACCTCCAACCGCGTGCCGCCACCGTGGGGCGCGGCGCCGATGGGCTTGGTCAACAGCAGGCTGCGATCCGGCGCGGCGGGAAACAAGCGACGCCCGCGACCCTCTTTCACCAGGTGCTCGAAGTCTTCAGTGGGCTCGAAGCCCAACAGCGAAAGCTTGAAGCCGTTTTGTCCGCTGGCTTTGCCGTGGCAGCCGCCGCTGTTGCAGCCGAGCTTGGTGAAGATCGGCACGATTTGATTGGGAAAGTTGACCGGCGCCTCGTTGCCCAGGTTGACCACCTTGGCTTGGATCTGGCCGGCCGGGCCTGCGGCCGAGGTGGCGGTGATGGTGGCCGAGCCGTCCGCCAGCGGAATGACCAGGCCCGTGGAATCGACCGAGACGATGCCGTCCGGAGCGACCGAATAGCTGGCGCTGCCACTCAAGTCGCGCCATTGACCGCTGGAGAATTTGCCATCGACAAGCAGTTGTTGCCGGGCGTCGCTGCCGTCGAGCGTGAAGGCGCCGTCGACCAGCCGACCGCTTTGGATCTGCACTTCGAGCAGTTGGCCGGGATCGCCCAGCCCGGCGGCTTTGGGCACCGCGGGGGTGGCCGAGGCGGTAGCTTCGATGGACTCGACCGAGGCTGTTTCTTCGGCTCGGGCGATGCCGGCGGCGAACCATGCCAGCAACATCGCAACAAGAACCAACCGGGGAACAACGAGAGCGTTTCGACTCATCATGATGCGCTTCTCCCGTGTGTTGGAAGGCGTGTTTGGCTTGGCGACCGTGTTTGTGGCGTGGAGGGCGATTCGGCAAGCCCATTGCAGGAGCCAGCCGACGCGCCCCGAATTGGTCGCAAAACCGCTTGGGGTTTGCAGTTCGGGCGGGGACGTATCAACGGCCGATTATCTCAGTCCGCGGGGTATTTTGCAAGCAGATTTATGGATGGGCGTTGATGGGTGGATGCGCCAAGCGGACCCCGCTTGTGCAGTGGCACCGGCAGCGCAAAGAAAACCATGGCAACGGTTAACAGCAATAGAAGGACGCTCGGTTTTCCGTTATGCTCAGTCGCATGACAGCTTCAAACCCGCTGGCGCGCAGTCCCGAATTGATGTCGCCCCAGGACACGGTCCTGCTGATCGTCGACGTCCAAACGAAGCTGATGCCACTGATCGCCGCCGCGCCGCGTATCTTGTGGAACCTGCGTCGACTGCTCGATGGAGCGGAAGCCACCGGCGTCAAGTCTCTGGCCACCGAGCAATATCCGCAAGGTTTGGGGCCGACCGTGCCGGAGTTGGCCCAGCGGTTGGGCACGATTCCCAGCAAGGCGGCCTTTAGCTGCTGCGGGTGCGAACCGTTCGTGCAAAGCCTGGAAGAGGCCGCCGCCAGTAAAGTGATGGTCTCGGGCATCGAGGCGCACGTTTGCGTGCAGCAGACGGTGCTCGACCTGCTGGCTGGAGGCTACCGGGTGTTCGTGCCGGTGGACGCGGTTGGATCGCGCTATGCGATCGACTATGAGACGGGCTTGCGGCGGATGGAGTCGGCCGGAGCGACGCTGACCACGACCGAGTCGGCGTTGTTCGAATGGTGCCAGGTGTCGGGCACGCCCACGTTCAAGAAGATTAGCGCCCTGGTGCGCGAGCAGCCGCCCGCGGGCGCATAAAGGAACTTCATTTGATGCATCCCTCTAGCAGCGTTGCGCCCGTGCTCGATCCCCCGGTTCGCATTCTGATGGGACCGGGGCCCAGCGATATTCATCCGCGGGTGCTGACGGCCATGAGTCGGCCAACCGTCGGACATCTGGATCCTTATTACCTGACATTGATGGACGACATGCGGCGGATGCTGCAAGCGACCTTTCGGACGACCAACGAAATGACGCTGGCCATCAGCGGCACCGGCTCGGCCGGCATGGAAGCGGCCGTGGTGAACCTGATCGAGCCGGGCGACTCGATGATCGTTGGCGTCAATGGCGTGTTCGGCGGGCGGATGGTCGACGTGGCCGAGCGTGCCGGCGCGAACGTGACCAAGGTGGAGCGCCCCTGGGGCGAAGTGTTTTCGACCGACGATCTGAAGTCGGCACTGGCAAAGGCCAAACCGAAGGTGGTCGGCATCGTGATGGCCGAGACGTCGACTGGCGCTTGGCAGCCGATCGAAGCGATTGCCAAGCTGGTTCACGAGGCCGGCGCACTGTTGCTGGTCGACGCCGTGACGTCGCTGGGCGGCGTGCCGGTGGAGGTCGATCGCTGGGGCATCGACGCCATCTACTCGGGCACGCAGAAATGTTTGAGCTGCCCGCCGGGACTGGCGCCGATTTCGTTCAACCAACGCGCGATGGACGCCATCCTCGCTCGCAAGACAAAAGTGCAAAGCTGGTATCTGGACGTCACCATGCTGGCCAGGTACTGGGGCCAGGAACGCGTCTATCATCACACGGCGCCGATCAACATGACCTACGGGCTGTACGAGGCGCTGCGGTTGCTCCACGAGGAGGGCCTTGAAGCTTGCTTTGCCCGGCACATGCGAAATCATTTGGCGCTTAAGTCCGGGCTGGCGGCGCTAGGCATGGAGTACACGGCGCAAGCGGGACATCAACTGCCGATGCTTAACGCCGTGCGCATTCCCGCGGGTGTGGACGACGGGGCGATTCGCGGCGCGCTGCTCAACCGCTTCGGCATTGAGATCGGCGGCGGCCTGGGCGCCTTCAAAGGCAAAGTCTGGCGCATCGGCCTGATGGGCTACGGCGCGCGAGAAAACAACGTGCTGGTGCTGCTGGGGGCGCTAGAGCAACTGCTGGCCGAGCAAAAGCACAAGTTCGAGCACGGAGCGTCGATCGCAGCAGCGACGAGGGTGTATGCGGAGGGGAATTGAACGACAGGCTTGACGTTTTTGAGTCGAACCTGGTTCGAATCGCGGGTCAATCGGATGGGATCGATGGATGTTACGCCTATCCAAATGCGCACGATATCCAAATGCGTACGATTGGCAGCGGCAATCGCGCTCCTCGAGGCGACCGAAAAATAACTTCCTGATTCTCTAACCCCTCACCCTCCCCTCTCCCACAAGGGGCGAGGGGAGATGCGGAGAAGTTATCGTTCGGTCGACCTCTAGCGCTCATTGCCGGGGCGAGTGAGCCGCCCCGCTTGACTGATGCGAGCTCTCTCGCGGAGGCACGAGCTCTCTCGCGGAGGCACTTCGTCCGCGGCGACCATCAGGCTGGAAGCGTGCCGTCGAGGACAAGCCGCCGGCCGTGTGCGGCGGCGCTGGCGAAACGGGCGCATTGGGCGGAAATGTTCGGGGAACGACGGCGCCGAAACCCTGCCCTAGTCGGCCCGCGGAGCGCCGACTACAATAGGAAACCAGCAGTTTGCAGCGGGGACTGGGAATTCCGGCCCGTTGCTCTTGCGCTTCCGGCATCGAGAGTGGCGTGCCACGACGAGATGAAGAGGCAAGCACGCTCGGCCGGTACCAAATCGTCCAGAGGGCCCGGGGAGCGATCTATGTCGACCTTGGCTGCAAGTGCCGACCCGCTCAGCGCCAGCGTGCTGGTGCTGAACCGATTCTACATGGCGGTCCACGTCGTTAACGTGCGGCGCGCCTTCGGGCTGCTGTTTCGCGAACTGGCCGAAGTGATTCACATCGATCAAGGCCAGTACGCCAATTACAGCTTCGAGACGTGGCGCGAGATCAGCGAGCTGAAGGCCTCGTTCAAGGCTCCGCACGAAGACTGGATTTCCTCGGTGAATTTCGAGATCCAGGTGCCGCGGGTCATTCGACTGCTGTCGTTCGATCGCGTTCCCAAGCAGACCATTCGCTTCAACCGTCGCAACGTGTTTGCGCGCGACGGCAATCGTTGCCAGTACTGCGGGCGGAGCTTTCCGACCAGCGAACTGAGCCTCGACCACGTGGTGCCGCGCAGCCGCAACGGCCCGACTTGCTGGGAAAACATGGTGTGCGCGTGCGTGGCCTGCAACGTCAAGAAGGGGGGCCGCACGCCGCGCGAAGCCCACATGCGGCTGATTCGCGAACCAGCCAAGCCGAAGCGCAGCCCGCTGTTGGCCGTCAAGCTCGGCAATCCCAAGTACGAAAGCTGGAAGACGTTTCTGGACAGTGCTTACTGGTCGGTCGACCTGAAGTAACTCGACAGTGCTTGTAACTCGACAGTGCGCTTACTGGGCCTGCTGGTCGGTCGACCTTGGGCTTACTGGTCGGTCGATCTGAAGTAAGTGTCGACCTGAAGTAAGCTGGGTCCGGCGCGCGGCCGGAGCGCAATGCATGGACTGTTGCGCGCAGCGTCATGCAGTCAGCGCGGGCACGCGGCAGCAGCCGCTTGCGCCAGGTGGCCCCGCTTGCGTGCGCCAGATGCCCCAGCGCCGCGCGGGGCGGCTAGCCTTCTTTGAGCGGCGCTTTCTTCTCGGTGATCACTTCACACTGCGGCGACATCTCGGCGTTCAGCGCGGTGAAGTCTTTCCACTCTTCGGGCAAGTTGTCTTCGTGGAAGATCGCCTCGACCGGGCATTCGGGAACACAGGCTTCGCAGTCGATGCACTCGTCCGGATGGATGTAGAGCATCTTCTCGCCTTCGTAGAAACATTCCACCGGGCAGACGACGACGCAGTCGGTGTACTTGCAGGCGAAGCACGGCTCGGCAACAACGTGAGTCATTGACAGTTCTCTCCAGTTTGGCGTCGGGCGTGACGCAGATCACAACTTGCAGGAAGGCTGGCTCGTTGCACGCTCTTGCGGAAGCAACTTTCCGCACGCTCCGCAAAGGCCCGGGGCTTGCTCCAGGACGGTTGCGGCATTCCCACGTCCGCAGCAACAGTTCACATTCTTCGGCAAAATGTGTCAAGTGCTTGACATAAAAGCACTTGAACGTGTCATGCGGTCTCAACCCGCGCGAATTCTAGTCCGCTGTTGTTGTCCAGTCAAGCGACCGCGATTCGCTCGGCGCGCGCTGGTCAAACTCACTCTTGTCTGATCGCTGGATTCAACTTAAAATCATAAGTGTAAACGCCTTGGGCAATGCGCCTCGCCCAACCGGCCACGGTTGCCGACGCCAGGTGCGGGTCAATCGACCAGAAGGGTCTCCTCGGTGGCACTGTCCGAGATCGACCGCAACCTCCTGCAACGCTGTTTGGCGCGGAAACCGCGCTCGTGGGAGGATTTTGTCGACCGGTACATGGGCCTGGTGATCCACGTGGTGAACCATTCGGCTCAAAGCCGCTCGTTGCGATTGGCGGCCGAAGACCGTGAGGATCTCATTGCCAGCGTATTCATGGCGATCGTCAAAGACGACTTCGCGCTGCTACGCAACTTTCGGGGCGAGAGCAGCCTGGCCACCTACCTGACCGTGATTGCTCGCCGGATCGTCGTTGCCGAGATTCTCAAGCAGAAACCGCCGTCGCGGCTGGCCGGTCACCAGGTGCCAAGTCCGGCCGAAATGGTGATGGCCGGCGCCGAGGCCGAAAAACGCGTCAGCGATCGCGACGAAGTCGAGCGCCTCATGGCCGGACTCGACGGCGACGAGGCGCAAATCGTGCGCATGTATCACTTGGAAGGTAAGAGCTATCAGGAGATCAGCTCGGCCATCGGCATGCCCGAAAACAGCGTGGGCCCCACGCTGAGCCGGGCCCGCGAAAAGATGCGCCGCGGCGCGTCCTAGTGCTCGGTCAACGCTTGAAATTCGGGGGATCGCTACCACGCAGAGCACCAGGTATTTATTTGCGCCACAGCACTTGCGTCTTTGGCGACGTTTCGCGTCACTCGAATGAATCGAGTTGACGCTTCACGAGCGATCGAAAGCAGTCCCCCTCTCGAATTCAACCGCCTCGTAGCAATTGTCATGGACGACAGCCAACCTCTTGCGGCGTTCGATGCGTGCTATCGCTGTCCGGGCGAGAGCCGCCCGATCGATCGGTCCACGCACCTGAATCGCCTGGCCACGTTCTATTCGGCGTGCCGGCAGTGCGATCACCGCGTCGACATTCAGCGGCTCTCGGCGGCGCAAGCTCGTCAATGGTCCGAGATTCTTCGCCGCGGCGCGCAGCGGCCGCGATTCGCGGCCGAAGGGCTGGAGGCCGATTCGATCAACGATCTGGAATGCGCGGTGGTCGAACGGCTGGCCACGTCGCTGGCCGCGCTCGTGTGGCGGCAGAGTGGTCGCGCCATTGCTCCGGCGGTGCTGGTCGGCGGCGACGGTCATTGGACCACTGCGGAGTTGGCAGCCGCGGCTTGC
>JBGSYQ010000171.1:0-2285 GCA_041750795.1 Pirellulales bacterium
TGGGTGCCGGCCGACGTCGACAGCGCCGCGCGTTGGCGGTGGGACTTCGCGTTGGCCATGCAGGGCTTCGGCACGCTGTACGACCAGGCAAACGAGCCGGGACCGGATGGCGAGGGCCTGTTCGACGACGTGCTCGACGGATTGCGCGACGATCCGGAAGGCGTGCAAGTCGACCTGCGCCGAGACCTGTTCGAACAACTCGGACCGGAGATTCTGGAAATCAGCGATGACCGCGGCAGCGCCGGCGCCGATGCCGAAGCCCAATCGGCTGACACGCAGCGGTTGCTCTACGCAGCCACGGTGCGCGACGCCGCCAAAGTGGCCGATGCACTGACGCGATTTTACAAAGGCGACGACCGCGTGACGCGCGACACCTGGGGCAAGTATGCGGTCTGGACGGTCGGCGAGAATGCCTCGCTGTTCGTCGAAGGCGAAAGCGATTCGCTGGTCACCGTCCGCGGCATTGCCTTGGGCGAAGGCCAACTGCTGTTCAGCACCGACGTGGAATTGCTGAGGTCGGCCGCTGTGCCTGCGGACTCGGGCGACGCGAAGCTGGCCGACGATCCCGCGTGGCGGCAATTGCTCGGCTGGTGCAAATCGAAGTCAACGACTGCCACGGCGCTGGAGTCGCTGGTGCGACTGGACCGCGTGGCCGAAGCGTCCTATCAGGCGGCCATCACCCCGCTGCCGGCCGACGCCGCAGCAGCCACGAACGACACCGAGACAAGCGACGACAACGCGGCGGAACGAGAAGCGGCGGAGCCACCCGTGGCTCGGTTGTGGCGTCTGATGTTGTTTGGCGCGGCCAAGGCCGATGCACAAATGCCGTTCGGCGCAGCGCCGCCATTTCAGCAAATGCAAGACGCGCTGACGCGCGGCGGCGTTGTCCTGTCGGAAACGGCCGATGGATGGTTGGTTCAGTTTGGCGCCATGGCCGGCCAACGTTAACAGCCAAAGGTCGCACCACGATGACACGATACCGCGGATTCTGCACAGTCGACCCAGACCGCGCGTCATCGTGCCGGCGCTGCGCCCGCCGGCGGCCTCGGTTCGCAGCCGCATTGTTGCTGTGCCTGGCCGCGGGACTCGCTTCCACCGCGCAAGCCCAGGTGGACACAGCGGCGGCACGTCAAGCCCGCGAGGCGCTGCGCGCCGTGTCCGGCAATCGCCAAGGACAGCCGAGTTGGAACCGCGTGGCCTATCGATTGGGCCTGCCCGACGCAGAGTACGAGTTGCGATTGGGAGACCGCGCTGAGCCGAACGTGCTGGCGACGGCGGCAGAGAAGCTTCGTGCCGGAGCCCAGGGCGAATTCGCCGATGCTTCGTTTCAGAAACTGGCCGAGGCGCTCGAGCGCCGCGCGGCGGAGCTACCGCCGATTGCAGCCGATGCATGGGCCGAGGAGTGCCTTCGGCAAGCGCAGCAGCACGCAGCCGTCACGGCTGTGATGGTTCAGGCAGCACGGCGAGAATTGCTCGTTCGATTGGAAGCGCTCGAGCGCATCGTGCCGGCGATCGCTACGCCAGGCGACTCCTGGGGTGAGTTTCTTTCGTGGCCCGCAACGCGCGACCTGGTGTTCAAAGACACGCGTGACTTGGCGCTGCTCGATCGGCTGGAAGCTCGCTGGCAGGGCGCGCCGCTGGTGTGGGATGCGCCGGAAGTGGTCGAAGCGTCGCTGGCCGTGCAATCGTACATTCCGCTTTACCGCGCATACCTGGCCAACGAGTCGCCCGAGCAACACGCGGCAGCCTGGACCGAGTTGGGCAAGCTGCTGGCCGACGGCGCCGCGTCGTCGTCGCCGAACGCCGCGCGGGTCGCCGCACTTGTTGATGAGCGCGAGCGCCTGGGGCAAGGCTCGGCGCTGACCGCGTCGATCCGCCGCGAGTTTTCGCGGCCCAACGTGATCCTCCGCGCGCGAACCTCTTGGCTCGAAGAGCAACTCTCCGAGCAAATCAATGAACGCTACACCGTCAACGACGTGTATGCCGGCGTGCGACAGTACGGACAAGGGACGCTCACCGGCACGATGCGCTGCCGCATCTTGCCTTCGCAGTCGGTCGGCTACGCCGAGTTTCTGCTGGACGCTACGTCACGCGCCCGCACCCGCGGCTCGAGCGAGGGCGTGAGCGTCACGAGCACCGCCACCACGCGCATCCAGGGGCGCAAGCCACTGATGCTGGATGCGGATGGCTTGAGCGCGGGTCCGGCGATCGTGACCGCCAACGCCTCGGTCGTGTTCAACAGCATCGACTCGCCCGGCTTGCGCCGCCGCCAGGCCGAGGCGGCA
>JBGSYQ010000172.1:0-14029 GCA_041750795.1 Pirellulales bacterium
CCCGCCGCCCGGCGAGTGCCGGCGATCGGCCACGAAGCCGCCGTTGGTGCTGGCACGCAGCGCCACGCGTTGGCGCTGCGACTTGAGCTGCGACGCGACCAACGCCAGTTCGCGCATGCGGCGCCGCGCGTCGGTCACGATCTGGCGCAGCATTTGGGCCAATCGTTCGTCGGCCGGCGCGAACTTCAACTCCCAGTCCGAGCCGATCAGCTCGTAGCCGAAATCGGCGCCCCACGAACCCAGCGCGCTGCGCGCCGCGTAATACGTCATGATGCCCTCGGGCCGCACCAGCAACAGGGGATATGGTTCGCCTTGCTGTGTCCGCTCGGGCGCCTGGCGTGCGTAGTATTCGCGTGCGCCGCGCAGCGCCGACGCCAGCGGGTTGCCCGCTCCCAGGAAGCCCGCAAAGTCCTCGGGCACCAGTTGCACGCCCTCGGGTTGCAGGATCATCGCATCCTCGCGACATTCGATGTACACCGGGCGGCGGCGCGTGGCGTGCGGCCCTTCATAGGGAACGACGCTGTAGCTGGCTGCTTGCTTGTGGGCTTCGCGTGCCTTGGCCAGCGCGTCGCGGGCTTCGACGATGCGAATCCTTGCCGCCTCCAGCTCGGCCTGATTGCGCAGCGTGGTGGCGTCCTTTGATTTGCTCAACTTGTCGAGTTCGGCAAGGGCGATCTCGAGTTGCCTGGCTTTGTCGTGCAAGCGACGCTCGTGGTCCTCGACGTGCGCCAGCTTCAATCGCTGGTCGGCCAGTTGGGCCTCGGTCTTGGCGCGCACCTCGCGCAGTTGCTCGATCCGCCATTCCAGCGTTTCGCGCTCGGCCTCGACGTCGATGGTCGTTTCCTGGGTCGCCTGGGCTTCGGCCTTCTTGACCAGATCGGTCTGGCGATCGCGCGCAAAGGTGTGCAGCAGCACCAGCAGTGCTCCCAGCGTGCAGATCATGGCATCCAGAAATGAGAACATCTGGACGCCGCCTGCGCCTGCGCGTTTCTTCATGAAGGCGGACCTTTAACGCTCGAAATCGCCAAGAGCGCAATGACTGTTGGCAAGCTGCCTGTTGCAAAACGCCGTAACACACTGCCAGCTAAGACCATTGCGCAGCCGCGACCGCTGGTGCGCAGGCCTTGCCCGGCACGTCCTAAAATCGGCGTAATCGTTAGAGTTTGTGAAGCAAAACGGGCCGCTGCACGGCGGCGGATTCACGGCGCCGACAGCACTGCTGGCGCAGCCGCCGCGCGGCGCGGCACCAGCCGCCATTCGGGCAGACCGGCTCGGGTGTCCAAGCCGCAGGGTTGATGCAACCGGAAAGAATTCCCAAAGGTCATCCGCCGGCCGCGACGATACTCGCTAAGTCGCTTGGAGCGGCAACCCTTCGGCAAAACAAATCGCCGTCGCGGCGCAATCTCGCGGCGGCCAGGAACGATACACCGCGGTCATCACGGCGCACGCGCGCCGCCATGCTATTCCCAGGGGGGACGTACAGTCCGGTGCAGGTCCGTCAGGGGCCTCCCGGACTGTTTTCGTTTGCGCGGCGCGGATTCTTGCGGTTCAACTCGCCCGATACGTCGCGAAACAGTGCGGCGTTTCCCACAGCCGGCATTCCACGATCGGCAGGCCCTGGCTCAGCGCGTGGTCGAAGATCAGCCGAGCGATGTTCTCGGCCGTCGGATTGGTGTCGATCAGGTACATCGGCTCTCCCAGCCGGTTCAGCGCTTCGACCGCCGGATCGTCGCGGTGCAGGATCATGCGGTGATCGAGGTTCTCGTCGATCCAATTGCTGACGATCCGCTTGATGTCGGAAAAGTCGATCACCATCCCGCGCGCGTCCAGTTTGGGGGACTGGATGGTGACGACGGCCCGGCCGTTGTGCCCGTGCAGATACTTGCACTTGCCGTCGTAGTTCAGCAGCCGGTGGCCATAGCAAAAGTCGATTTCGCGGGTTACCCGAAACATCACGACAGCTCCTCGGCGTCAGTAGTGCAAACCGCGATTTCGCGAGCCGGCGCGGCATAGGACGTGGGATCGACGAGTTGGGCGTCGCGAAACGCCCGCTGCCGCTCGGCACATTTGTTGCATGCTCCGCAGTGCAAGCCATCGCGCGGTGCCAGGCAGGAAAACGTGAGCCCCAGCGGCGCCCGCCGACCCCATTGCATGACCGCGCACTTGTCCATCGCGGCCAGCGGCCGCAAAAGCTCGATGCGACCGGCAACCGCCTGGTCCATCGCTTCGGCGAACGGCGCGAAGAAGGCATCGGTGGCATCGGCAAACGGGTTGGTGGCCAACGCTCCCAGCGCCAACTGCGTCACTCCGTGCAAGCGGCACCAGATGTCGGCTTTGATCAGCAACAGCGGATTGTGTCCGGCCAGATAAACGCGCTCGTCCGGATCGTCGGCCGACGGCACGCCCTGGCCCGTGATGCTCCAGTGGTCGCCGTACAAATCGGCCAACGGCATCGACAGCACCACCAGCGGCGCCAGTGGGGGCGCGGCGATGGCCTCCAGATAGCGGCGCGCCCAGCGCAGTTCTTCGCGTTGCCAGGCCAGGCCACAAGCGACGTACAGCGGTTGCACGCGCCGCTGCTCGGCCACGAGATGCGCCAGCAGGATCGAGCTATCGAGCCCCCCGCTAAACAGAACTGCCACCGTGGAATTCAAGGCTGCAATCGCTCGCGAATTCATTGCTAGCGGATGGATCGGCGTGCGCCCGGCAGACCGCCGGGGCCGGGCTCATTGTAGGCATTTGCCAGGTGGGCGGCGAGCGCCGAGGGGGGCTGCTTCGATCCGCCCAAAGCAAACGTAGCCTGTCGAAGAATTCAACGGGCTGCTGGCCCGCCGCGGCACGCCCTCACCGATGAACGGCGGCTGCGGCCGGCGCGAGGGCTGCTGGTGTCGAGGTCGGAGGCAGGGGCAGTTGGCCTTGCCACCCGAACCTGGCGGTACTACACTTTCCGCCCCTAAAACCCGTTCTACTCGTCCGTTCGGACTCATGACGTCGTTCTAGCGCGCGGTCGCATTGCAGACTGGCGTTTCCAGGCTGCGCGGCGATCGCCGGGCAGTGTTTTTTTGCGGTTAAATCAACGTCGAGCCGGCTGGGTATTTCCACGGATGGCAGCGCCAACCGCAGCCGTAAAGTGGAAATTGCGCCCCAGCAGCGCGGCTCCAACTCGGTATTACCCCAAGATTTGTGTTGAATTGGGCATCGGGGCTTTTAGAATGGATCGTAGGCCTCCGATTGCCCGCCAACCTCCTAAGTTGAAAGGTGACTTATGAGAATAGCGGTAGTCGGCGCCAGCACGATTGTCGGTCTGCTCATGGCCGCGATCGTGGCGGCAGGTGGTCCCAGCGTGGGTTTTGCCCAGCGACCGGCGGCGGCAGCCAGTTCGGCCGGCACCGGGCTGGTGACGCTGTCGACCCCGGCTGGTGACAACCGGCAGCAAGTGACCTTGATCGATTCCGCCACGCGAACGATGGCGGTGTACCACATCGACACGACCAGCGGCGAGATCGTGCTCAAGAGCGTGCGAAACTTGAACTACGACTTGCAGATGATCGAGTTTAACGGCACGAGCCCGTTGCCGAACGAGATTCGAGCCCTACTGGAACAACGATAAGCGAGTGCGTCGGCTCTCTCCGCAGGAGCCGGCCGCCACGAGCGAGTGACCCCGGAGAGGCCCATGGCCCGCAAGTTCCTCACCCTGGAAGAAGCCGCAACGATGCTCGGCGTCACCGTCGACACCCTGGCCGAGCTGCGCGATCGCCGCGAAGTTCACGGGTATCGCGATGGGTCGAGCTGGAAATTCAAGGAAGAGGACATCGAGCGACTCAAGGCCGATCGCGAGAGCATTGCCGACGAAGGCGAGTTTGCCGAGCTCGACGAGGATCCCGATTCGATTCTGCTGAGCGAAGTGGAGCTGGGGCAATCGGGCGAAAGCACCTCCAGCACCATCATCGGCGGCAAATCGAGTCCGAAGGATCCGCTCGAAGACGACATTCAAATCGCGCGGCCGAAGCACGACAGCGACGTGCTGGACGACGTGCTGGGCACCGGCAGCGACGCCGGCGGCTCTGGAGTCTTGGAAGCCGGCTCGGGCGTCAGTCCCATGTTCGACGACCTGGACAATCTCGACCTCGAGATGCCCAGCGCCGCCGATAGCGGCATTTCCACCAAGCTGCCGGAATCCGGCGGCAGTTCGCCCGTGCTCTCGGCCGGCGAAGACGATGCCTTTGAATTGTCCGGCGATAGTGCCATTGGCGTCGACGACGGCGAGCTGAAGGTGGGTTCCGATGCCGGCACCAGCGACATCATGTTGTCGGGCGAATCGCTCGAGCTGGAAGGCTCCGGCTTGTCGTTCGGCGACGATCAGGATCTGGCACTCGGCGAAGACCCCGGCCTGGAGATCGAAAGCGCTCAAAGCGGCGGATCGGACATCGACCTGACCGGCGACTTCGACGACGACCTGGTGCTGGGCGGCAGCTCGCACGGCGATCTATCGCGCACCGGCGACAGCGGCATCTCGCTGTTGGATCCGGCGGACAGCGGCATCTCGCTCGAAGCGCCCCCCTTGGAGTTGGGCGGCTCCAGCGTCGAACAACTCGAGCTCGGCGAAGACGACGAATTGCTGGTGGCCGAGGGTTCGGATGCGGCCGCGGCCAGTGGCATCGGCACGTCCGACTCCGACGACGATTTTCTGCTGACCCCGCTGGAAGAAGGCGCCGCCGAGGAATCCGACAGCGGCTCGCAAGTGATTGCGCTGGAGAGCGAAGTCGAGTTCGAGGACGCCGGCGTGGCCACCTTCGAGGAAGAGCCGGTCGGTGGCGGACTGCTCGAGGACGACCTGGGCGAGGGCTTCGGCGCTGCCGCGGCGCTCGACACCGCAGGTCCTTCCGGACTGGGCGGAGTGGCGCCAGCCGGCGCACCGGCCGGCGCGGGCGCTGCCGCCATGATTCCGGACGTGCCCTTCTCGGGCTGGAACGTGATGAGCCTGGTGTTGTGCGCCGTGCTGCTGTTGTTCTGCGGCATGTTCGCCTACGACCTGCTGCGCAATATGTGGAGTTGGGATGCCCCTTACAGCGTGAACAGCTCGATGATGGAAATGATCTTGAGCTGGTTCGAATAATCCGCACCCGCGGACTGGCGCCTGGTCGATCGGGCCGGCGCCCGTCCTGCACGGCCGATTCGAAAGGAGTCGAATCCATGTCATTCGCGAGTAACGTCTTTAGCGTGGTGGCGCTGTTCGCCACGCTGGCATCGTGTGGTTGTGCCTCGAGCGGCAAAGTCGCGGCGCTCGAGTCGCAAAACCGCACGCTCGCCGAACAAACCAAGGCGCAACTGGCCGAGATCGAAAATCTCAAGATCCATGCGCGCGGCGTCGAGGATCGCCTGATCCGCGCGGAGGAAGATCTGGCACGCGCCGATTCCAGCGGACGCCACGCCAACCGCGGCGTCGTCCCGCCCGGACTGAGCGGACGTCTGGCCGAACTTGCCCAGCGCTATCCGATCCTGCAGTACGATCCGGCCACGGGCATCAGCAAGTTCGACACCGACTTGCTGTTCGACAGCGGCGACGACCGCTTGCGTCCGGGCGCGGATCAGATCCTGGCCGAATTCGCCCAGTTGTTCAACTCGCCGGAGGCACGCGACCTGAAAATCATGGTTGTGGGCCACGCCGATTCGCAATCGATCAAGGGTCCCGAGCTCCGCTCGCGCTATCCGACCAACTGGCACTTGAGCGCCGGGCGGGCGTTGGTGGTCGCCGATCATCTGCGCGGCGCGGGACTGCCGGAGGAACGCATGGGCGTGGCCGGCTTCGGCCAGTACCAGCCCATCGCCAGCAACGACTCGTCCGACTTGCGGCAGCGCAACCGCCGCGTCGAGATTTTTGTGCTGGGCCCGGAAACCCCGTTGGTCGGCTGGGCCGATACCACCACCAGCGTGCTGCGCTAAGGGCCTGTTGAAGGATTCGACGGGCTGCCAAGGCACAGGGGGGCTTCCGCGCACTTGCGATTGGGGGAAAACGGCGTCGATCGCTCGCTTGCGCTCGGTTATGTACTTTTTCACCTCGCCGCGACTATAATCGAGTGTGCGGGGAATTGGCGGCATTTTCGCAACTTGGGGCGCGCCTCGAATCCTGCCTGAGGCGCGTGCCTCCTGCGTCGAACTCCTCCCTACGCACCGCCGTTTTTTCTCCAGACACGCACTTTGCCGCGCCAATTTCGTTTCGCTGGAGGATTCCCGGCATGATCCGATTTCCCGCGCGGCAGGGGCACCCAACAGGCACGGCACTTTCGACCATGCAGACACACGACCTCCGCCGGTTCATCGTCCTCGTCGCGGCCGTCTCGCTGCTGGCCGCCGGCTGCGGCAAGCAAGTGCGGATCGAGCGCTACACGGTGGCCAAGCCCGAGCCGCTCAAATTGGCCGCCGATGCCGGGCCGGCCGTCGAGCAACCGCCCGGCGAGCCTAGCGATCGCACGCTGGCGGCCATCGTGTCCCACGGCGAGCAAGGCTGGTTCTTCAAGATCACCGGGGCCAAGGACGCCGTCGCGGATCAAGGCGACGCGTTTACCACGTTCGTCAAGTCGGTGCGCTTCACGCCCGAGGGCACGCCCGAGTGGACTGTGCCCGCAGGCTGGCAGGAACAACCGGGCGGATCGATCCGCTATGCAACGCTGATGATTCCGTCCGGGGACAAGCCGTTGGAACTGAGCGTCACGGCGCTGCCCAAGACGCCCGGCGACGACGAGAATTACGCCTTGGTAAACATCAATCGCTGGCGCGGGCAACTAAAGCTGCCGCCCATCACGCTTGAGCAACTCGGCGCCGAGACGACGACCGTCGAGCTCGACGGCGCCACTGCGACGCTGGTCGATCTGTTGGGCACGGCCGCGCCCAACGCGATGGGGCGCCCGCCTTTCTTCCCCGGAGCCGGTGATGGCAACTAATACCGTCGACACGCAAGATGAGGATCTCGACGAACTCGACGGCAACGAAGCCGGACAACTCGAGGCCGAGTTTCAAGCGCGTCAGCGCTCGCCCCAGTCGATGCTGGTCCGCTTGATCATTCCGTTGGCCTCATTGCGGCTGACCGTGGCACTGTTTGCCATGGCCATTTTCCTGGTGTTCGCCGGCACGCTGGCGCAGGTCGACCAGGATATCTGGGACGTGATGAACCAGTATTTCCGCACGCTGATTGCCTGGATACCGTTGCAGGTCTTCTTTCCGCCCGCGTTCTTCACGGGCGAACCGCCGCAGGTAGCGGGCGGGTTCTGGTTTCCTGGCGGCTTCCTGATCGGCGCGCTGATGGGCGTCAATCTCGTGGCTGCGCATGCGCTGCGCTTCAAGATCCAGGCGCACGGCTCACGTCTGGTGGCTGGTTTGGCCGTCATCGGCGTCGGCTGCCTGCTCACCTGGCTGGTGATCGTCGGCGGATCGGGCCGCGACACGATCGAAGGCGCGGCGCCCTTCGCCTGGACCACGCTCTGGACGGCCATGAAATGGAGCCTGGTGGCGCTGTGGCTGACCGGAGCGTATGCG
Organism: Pirellulales bacterium; assembly: GCA_041750795.1. Lineage (GTDB taxonomy): Bacteria > Planctomycetota > Planctomycetia > Pirellulales > PALSA-1355 > JTS-RE94. The sequence continues at coordinate 7,534 of JBGSYQ010000172.1, forward strand.
CTGGTGCGGCTCGATCGTTCGCGGACCTTCGAGCGCTGGCTGTTGGTCGCCGGCGGCGTGCTGCTGGGCGGGCTGCTGATCTTCTTGTTCGCCCAGGGCGACGGCGCTTCGCTGGGCGATTCCTCGATGCGCATCCTCTGGCAGCTCATCAAGGGAGGGCTGGCCGGACTGGTGCTGCTGGCTGGCTGCTGGCTGGTGTTTCGCAAGCGGGCCGGCATCGTACTGTTGCACGCCGGCATCGGCCTGGTGATGGCCAACGAGCTGGTCGTCTACGGCCTGCACACCGAAGGTCAGATGCGCATTCGCGAAGGCGAAACGATCAACTACACCCAGGACATTCGCACGATCGAACTGGCCGTCGTCGATCCGTCCGATCCCGAAACCGATGACGTCGTGGTCGTGCCGCGCTCGATCCTTGCCGAGCACAAGACCATCGAAGACGAGGCGCTGCCGTTCGACGTCGAGGTGCTCGAATTCCTGCCGAACTCGCAGTTGGTCCGCGCCAACGAAGGGGACAAATCCACTGCCACTGCCGGTGCAGGGCTGCATTGGCGGGTTGAGCCTCGTCGGCCGGGAGCGGGCACCGACACCGGCGGCAAGGTCGACGTTGCGGCCGCCTATCTCAAACTGCTCGACAAGCAATCGCACGAATCGCTGGGCACGTACCTGGTTAGCCTGGAGCTGTTGCCGCAGAGGGTCGAGGTGGACGGCAAGCAGTACGATCTGTCGCTGCGCTTCAAACGCACTTATCAGCCGTACGCGATGACGCTCCACGACGTGCGTTTCGACAAGTACATGGGCACGCAAACCGCCAAGAACTACTCGTCCGACCTGCGGCTGGTCGATCCTTCTCGCAACGTCGATCGCGAAGTAAAGATCTGGATGAACAACCCGCTCCGCTTCGCCGGCGCCACGTTCTATCAACAGAACTATGACGTCGACGAACGCGGCAACGAGGCCACCACGCTGCAGGTGGTCGACAATACCGGCTGGATGATTCCCTATGTGGCTTGCGTGCTGGTGGGCATCGGCATGCTGGCGCAGTTCTCGATCACGCTGGTGCGATTTCTCAAGCGGCGCGACGAGGCCGTCGCTGGGCCCGTGGCCAACCCGCGCTCCAAGCGCCGTCTCGAAGTGGCGCCCCTCGGCGGATGGAGAGGTGATCCCACCAGCCTGATCTTTGCCAGCGTGGTCGTGCTGCTGGCGGCCGGCTGGGTGCTCTCGTCCGCGCGTCAATCGCATCCGCCGCAAGACCAGATGCAGCTCGACGAGTTCGGCCGCTTGCCGCTGGTCTACGAAGGACGCGTCAAGCCGTTCGACACGCTGGCCCGCAACACGCTGCGGCAGATTTCCGACAAGCAAACCTTCGAAGACACCTCGGGCAAGGAACCAGTGAAGCGGCAAGCGGCCATCAAGTGGCTGCTGGACGTCATTTCCAGCGCGCCCGACGCTTTCAAGCACGCCGTCTTCCGCATCGAGAATCTGGACGTGCTGCAAACGCTGGGACTCGAGCGGCGCGAAGGTTTCCGCTACGCCATCGACGAATTCAAAGACAAGATCGACGAGTTCGAGAAGCAGGCCGAGCAGGCAGCCAAGATCGAGCGCGACGATCCGCGCAAGCTCACGACTTATCAGAAAAAACTGCTGGAGCTCGACCGCAAGATCCGCACCATGACGTCGCTGATGGCGTCGTTCGATCAGCCGCAGATTCGCCCTGATCACATCCAGGAAGACCTCACCGAGGCCATCCGCCGCCACGAAGCGCTGGCCCGCATGCAACCGCCGCTGGTTGTACCGCCGGATGCCGAGGGGGCCAAGTGGGAACCGTACTCGGTGGCCTATACCAAGGCCTTCGCCAAGGCGAACATCCTCAACCAGCAACCCAACCCGGCCTCCGTGAGCATGAACAGCATGCTGGCGGCGTATCACCAGGGGGACGCCAAGGCGTTCAACGAAGAGTTGGCCAAGTATCAAGGCTGGCTGGCCGAACGAAAGCTGGCCGACTATGACGAGTCACGCACCAACTTCGAGGCCTTCTTCAACTACTTCGAGCCGTTCTACCGTGCCAGCGTGCTCTACGTGCTTGCCTTCGTGCTGGTGGCATTAGGGTGGCTCGGCTGGAGCGCTCCGTTGAATCGCGCCGCGTTTTGGCTTGTGTTGTTCGCCTTCGCGCTACATACCGTCGCTTTGATCGCGCGGATTTACATTTCCGGCCGGCCGCCGGTGACCAATCTCTATTCGTCCGCCGTCTTCATTGGCTGGGGCGCCGTGCTGCTGGGCATCGTCATCGAAATGATCTATCGGCTCGGCATCGGCACGGTGATCGCCACGGTGGCGGGCTTCTCCACGCTGTTGATCGCCCATTTTCTTTCCGCCAGCGGCGATACGTTCATCGTCTTGCAGGCCGTGCTCGACACCCAGTTCTGGCTGGCCACGCACGTCACCTGCATCACCATGGGCTACGCCACCACGTTCGTGGCAGGATTCCTGGGGCTGCTCTACGTGCTGCGCGGCGTGCTGACGCCCAGCCTGTCGGCCGCGACCGGCAAGGAGCTTGCGCGCATGGTCTACGGCACGCTCTGCTTTGCGTTGTTTTTCAGCTTCATCGGCACCGTGCTGGGCGGATTGTGGGCCGACGATTCCTGGGGACGCTTCTGGGGCTGGGATCCCAAGGAGAACGGCGCCCTGATCATCGTGCTGTGGAACGCGCTGGTGCTGCACGCACGGTGGGGCGGCATGGTCCGCGATCGCGGGCTGGCGGCGCTGGCCGTCGTCGGCAACATCGTCACCGGCTGGTCCTGGTTCGGCGTCAACGAGCTGGGCGTCGGCCTGCACTCCTATGGCTTCACCGAAGGGGTCCTGCTGTCACTGGGCATCTTCATCGCCACCCAGTTGGCCGTCATCGCCCTGGCCGCACTGCCGAAACGCCTGTGGTGGAGCGGCAGCAGGTTGTAGGAGCAGGCTGGAGGATTGAGGATGCCGTTCGCAAGAATGCTGCCAACCTCGCGCACCACCGGCAAACCCGCAAAGTGCCTCGCTCGTCCGCATCTTCTTTCTTCGGCCGCCCGCCTTCCTCCCGCCTACGGCCTGACAATGATCGCTCGTGCTTGCGGCAACGGGCCTTCGTGTCCGGCGGGCGACACCAGCGGCGGCACGGGCAGGAACGCGGCCAATGGATTCGTCTGGCGCGTGGCCGGCACGTGAACCGCACTTTGCGGCACCAGCGCGCGCAACAGGTTCACCGCCGGCTGACGTTCGCTTGTGCCCTGGCGCACCAGCACCAGCTTGTCGTCGACCAGGATCGCGCCGGCCGCTTTGGGGAACTCGCCGCGCAGCACGAGACCCTGCTCGTCGATCGCGAACGCCAGGTTCAATTGTCGATACTCCAAGCGATTGTCGCGCCCCAACAGCGCCTGGCGCGAGGGTTCCAGGCCGAGATGCTGCTGCGCCGCGTGAACCAGCGAGCGGCTGATGACGCCCGGCCCGGCCACCAGCTTGCCGGCCGCGTTTTCCAGCCGGCGGTCGACCACCGTGGCATGCTCGATCGAGACGTCCGCCGATCCGGTCAGCTTGTGGGGAAAGGGTTCCAACAGCCGCGCCAGGTCGACGGCGTGCAGATGGCCGCTCACGTCCAGGGTCCATTGTCCGCCGCGGCGCGTGGCTGTGACGCGCCCGTCGAACGTGCATACCGTTCCCAGTCGCAATGCGGCCGGCCAGTAGGAGCCGATCAAGGCGCAGGGAAGGGGAGTGCCTCCGGTTGTGAACTTCAGCGTGCAGGGCGCCGCTGCGTCACCGGGCGCGGCCAGCGCCATTTCGAACTGCGCCGGCGACGCATTCGGTCCGGATGGACTTGCCGCGCCGGCCAGTGCGAACGACAGCGTCAGCCGCGCGCCGTTGGCGTCGTGCTGCAAGCGCCCGGAGACGTTTGTCAGCGTTTGATCGCCGCCGCTTAAATGGAGCGTCACGTTTTGGGCCGATAGCGCCACGTCGCACTCGCGATCCGCCACGCGCAGCAGTCGTTCGGCCGATCGCAACAGCGCGTCCAAGCGCAGGCCGTTTATCTCAGCGGGAAACGGCAGAGCGATACTCGTTCGGTTGCCGGCCGATTCGATTTCCAGAAACGGCGCGTGGGCTAGCAACTGGCCCGATTCCGCGTCGGAAACTTCCAGCCCTTGATAGAGTGTGAGTCCCGGCCGCGGCAGGCCGACCGCTTGCAGTCGCGCGTGCCAGCCGACGGCATCGTGAATCGCGCGCTCGTGCGCCTCTCGATACTCCGGCCCGCGTACCGCCACGCACCAGGCCACGACGCCACACGTGGGCAGCAGGCACAGCACCACGAACGCCGCGCGGCACCAGGCGATTCGCGTGTTGTCATGAAATGAGAACATCCGTGTTCTCCTCGGCGAGTAACTTTGTCGAAGGTTCGCGCGACTGAGAATTCCCCGCTGAGCCGGCGCGCACCGGGCGTCAACGCTCGCGGGCCATCTCCTGGAACAGCTTGTAGCGGGCCAGCATTTCCACCAGGCTGTCGCCGCCGAACTTGTCCACCACGGCTGCGGCGATCTCGAACGCCACCACGTTTTCCAGAATCACGCTGGCCGCCGACACGGCGCACACGTCGCTGCGCTCGTAGTTGGCCGATTCCGATTCCTTCGTGTTCAGGTTGATCGATTCCAGCGAGCGGCGCAAGGTACTGATCGGCTTCTTGGCCGCTCGAATCACCAGCGGCTGCCCGTTGGTCATGCCGGCTTCCAACCCGCCCGCGTTGTTGGTCGGCCGCACGTAGCCGAGGTGGGGCGCGTTTTGCTGCGCGGCGTCGTATTGAATCGGATCGTGCACTTGCGATCCGGGGCGGCGGGCCGCTTCGAAGCCCAGGCCGATCTCCACCCCTTTGATCGCCTGCACGGCCATCACGGCCTGCGCCAGCCGGCCGTCCAGCTTGCGATCCCACTGTGCGTGCGTGCCCAACCCGAACGGCAGCCCCTCGACGCGCACCTCCAAAATGCCGCCCAGCGTGTCTCCCTCCTTGCCGGTGGCGTCGATCAGTTGCTTGATCTCGTCGTCCTGTGCCGGGTTGAGGCTATAGACTTCACTGGTGTCTCGCAGCGTGCGTTGCACTTCGAGCGTGCCGAGCACGGGCTCGATGCGCACGCCTCCCAGTTCCACGACATAGCCAAAGGCCGTGATGCCGAACGGCTTGAGCAGTTGCTTGGCCAGCGCGCCGGCGGCCACGCGCACGGTCGTCTCGCGCGCGCTGGCTCGTTCCAACACGCCGCGGATCGAGCCCAGATACTTGATCGCGCCGGTCAGGTCGCCGTGCCCCGGCCGCGGCCTTGCCAGATCGTCCAGCCGTTCGAGCTTGTAGTCCTTGTTGACGACCTGCAGCGCCAGCGGGCTGCCCAGCGTGGTGTTGTGCCACACGCCGCTGAGGATCTCCACCCGATCCGTCTCGATCCGCTGGCGACCGCCGCGGCCGTAGCCTCCTTGGCGGCGTCGCAGTTCGACGTCGATCGAGTCGGTCTCGATTTCCACACCGGCCGGAAATCCATCGACCAGGGCCAGCAAAGCCCTGCCGTGCGATTCACCGGCCGTCCAGTAACGCAGCATCGCTAACTACCATCCCACGAAAGAATTGCGCCGAGAGCGGCAACCGATTCGCCAATTTGCAATTCTACTCGCCGGCGAATTACGACGATAGGTCGGTTATTGGCAACCGGGAAGTGTGCGCAAGTTGGGTGGCGCCCGCGCATCAGCTCCTCGCACTGTCAGCCGCAGCGGCAAGCGGCCGCAACAGCCTTCGACCGCGAAGTCATGCTGCGATACACTACAAGCCTCTTATGTCCGCTGCCATTGCTGCTCTCGATTACCTGGCTCGTCCCGGCAAGCATCCGGTCGGGGGCGTGTGCGCCATCTTCGGCGATGAGTCGTTTCTCAAGCGGCAGGTGCTGGCGCAGATCAAAGCGCAGGTGCTGGCCGGCGACGATGCCGAGTTCTCGGTCACGGTGTTCGACGGCCGCGAGGCGGCGATGCGCGACGTCGTCGATGCGCTGGCCACCCGGGCGCTGTTCGGCGGCGGGCGGCACCTGGTGGTGGTCGACGACGCCGACGACTTCGTTTCGCAGAATCGCGCGGCGTTGGAAGACTACGTCGCTCGCTCCAAGTCCGACTCGGTGCTCGTGCTCGACGTGAAGCAATGGGCCAGCACCACGCGGCTGGCCAAAGCGCTGGTCGACGGTGGACTGCAAGTCGAGTGCAAGTTTCCGGCCCCGGCGCGGCTGGCGAAATGGCTGATCGCCTGGTCGAAGAGCCAGCACGGCGCCGTTTTGGATCCGGCGGCCGCCGAACTGCTCGTCGAATCGGTCGAGGCCGACATGGGGCTCATCGACCAGGAGCTGGCCAAGCTGGCCGCCGCGGCCGGACCCGGCGGCACGATCTCGCCCGAGTTGGTCAGCCAGTCCGTCGTCGGCTGGCGCGCGCAAACGGCCTGGGCCATGCT